>JAUUNK010000225.1 GCA_030844565.1 Bacteroides ovatus | reverse complement strand
CGGCAAGAAGTAAATAACATTTTGTATTTTTGGGCATCAATTAATAAAAATAGATGGTATGATAACAACACAGGACAAAGAGTTGCTTGCCAAGAAAGGCATCTCGGAGGCACAGATAGCTGAGCAACTGGCTTGCTTCCAGAAAGGTTTTCCATATTTGAAACTGGACGCTGCGGCATCCATTGAAAAAGGAATATTAGCTCCCGGAGCTGAAGAGCAGGAAGGGTATCTTGCTGCGTGGGATGCTTATAAGAATATGGATAAGACGATTGTAAAATTTGTCCCTGCTTCGGGTGCAGCCAGCCGCATGTTTAAGAATCTGTTCGAGTTTCTGGGAGCGGACTATGACCAGCCTACCACGAAGTTTGAAAAGACTTTCTTTGAGGGTATCCGGAATTTCGCATTTTACGAAGATTTGGACGTAGCCTGTGAACGTACTGCCGGCAAAGGAATCTCTGCGTTGATAGAAGAAGGAAACTACAAAGCTGTTGTAGCGGCTTTACTCGAAACTGCGGGGCTCAACTATGGAGCACTTCCCAAAGGCTTGCTCAAATTTCATAAATACCCCGAAGGATCGCGTACTCCACTGGAAGAGCATCTGGCAGAAGGCGCTATGTATGCTTCCGGTAAGAGTGGAAAGGTAAATGTACACTTTACAGTATCTACTGAACATCGAGAACTTTTCAAGAAGCTGGTAGCGGAAAAAACCGGAGAATTTGCCCAACGCTATGGTGTGGGATATGATATAAGCTTTTCTGAACAAAAGCCTAGCACAGATACCATTGCTGCCGATATGGATAATGAACCTTTCCGCGAAGACGGTAAACTGGTGTTCCGTCCCGGAGGCCACGGAGCATTAATTGAGAACCTTAACGATTTGGATGCTGATATTATCTTTATTAAGAATATCGACAACGTGGTGCCCGATAAGTTGAAAGGTGATACCGTAACATATAAGAAACTCATTGCCGGAGTGCTTGTTTCTCTTCAAAATCAGGCGTTCAAATATCTCGAACTTCTCGATAGCGGCAAATATACGCATGAACAAGTGATGGAGATTCTACAATTCGTGCAGAAAAAACTGTATTGTAAAAATCCTGAGACAAAGAATCTCGAGGACGCTGAACTGGTAATCTATCTGAAGAATAAACTGAACCGTCCTATGCGTGTATGCGGCATGGTGAAGAACGTGGGCGAACCGGGTGGTGGGCCGTTCCTTGCTTACAACAGTGATGGAACTATCTCGCTTCAGATTCTGGAAAGTTCTCAGATTGACATGAACGATCCTGTATCGAAAGAAATGTTTGAGAAGGGTACTCACTTTAATCCGGTAGACTTAGTATGCGCTGTGAAGGACTACAAAGGGAATAAGTTCGACCTGGCGAAGTATGTAGATAAAGCTACAGGATTCATTTCTTATAAATCGAAGAATGGCAAAGACCTGAAGGCTCTGGAACTCCCCGGATTATGGAACGGTGCTATGAGCGATTGGAGTACGGTGTTTGTGGAGGTGCCACTCTCTACCTTCAATCCTGTGAAGACTGTAAACGACTTATTACGTGAACAACATCAATAAAAGAGAATGAAGAAAATTTTGTTACTCGGCTCCGGCGAATTGGGAAAAGAGTTTGTAATTTCCGCTCAGCGCAAAGGACAACATATCATCGCATGCGATTCTTATGTGGGAGCGCCTGCCATGCAGGTGGCGGACGAGTGTGAAGTATTTGATATGCTGAATGGTGAAGAACTGGAGCGTGTCGTAAAGAAGCATCAACCGGACATCATTGTTCCTGAGATTGAAGCTATTCGCACAGAGCGATTGTATGACTTTGAAAAGGAGGGGATACAGGTGGTGCCCAGTGCCCGCGCTGTCAATTTCACCATGAACCGTAAGGCGATTCGTGACCTTGCCGCTAAAGAGCTGGGCTTGAAGACTGCTAAGTATTTTTATGCTAAATCTTTCGACGAACTGAAAGAAGCAGCCGGAAAAATAGGTTTTCCTTGTGTAGTGAAACCTCTGATGTCTTCATCCGGCAAAGGCCAATCACTCGTGAAGTCGGCAGAAGAGCTGCAACATGCGTGGGAATATGGCTGTAGTGGTAGTCGTGGAGATATTCGGGAGTTGATTATTGAAGAATTTATAAATTTCGACAGCGAAATAACGTTGTTGACAGTCACTCAAAAGAATGGTCCTACTTTATTCTGTCCTCCCATCGGGCATGTGCAGAAAGGAGGGGACTATCGCGAAAGCTTCCAGCCTGCCGCTATCAATCCCGAGCATCTGAAGCAGGCTCAGGAAATGGCAGATAAAGTGACACGTGCTTTAACAGGAGCAGGCTTGTGGGGAGTAGAGTTTTTCCTTAGCCATGAGAATGGCGTGTATTTCTCCGAGCTTTCGCCTCGTCCACATGATACGGGTATGGTAACCTTGGCAGGAACGCAGAACTTGAATGAGTTCGAGTTACACTTGCGGGCTGTGCTCGGATTACCCATTCCGGGAATCAAACAAGAGCGAATAGGAGCCAGCGCAGTAATTCTTTCACCGATAGCCAGTCAAGAACGCCCGTGCTACCAAGGCTTGGAAGAAGTAACTAAGGAAGAAGATACCTATTTGCGTATCTTCGGTAAGCCTTTCACCAGGGTGAACAGGCGAATGGGAGTAGTGCTTTGCTATACTCCGTTGGGTTCCGATTTGGAGGCTTTGCGTGAGAAGGCAAAGCAGATTGCCGCTAAAGTGCAAGTTTGCTAGATTTCTATCTCTCTTAATTATATGGTATGCCTGAAGAAGTTTTCCCTTATATAGGGGATAATTCAGGCGTACCATTCTTTTTTTCTCTTTGTGTGTTTTACACATTTTAAGATTTGTAGCGAAGGGTGTTCTTTATGTCGGAATTTCAAGTCTAATTTGTGTTATCTAAAGAAAAAATAAAAGAAATAAGAACAATGAATCCGATTTGTTTCTACATTTGCACAGTTGTTTATTTAACTACTTGATGGATGGATGATGATAAAACTTTGTATATTACATCATCTGATTGCTATACGAACTAAGAAATTTAGAAATAATATAATATAAAGATTGCTTATGTCACAGATTATCGGACATATTTCTCAGGTTATCGGCCCCGTAGTTGACGTTTATTTTGATGGCGCAGACGCAGAACTAGTACTTCCGAGTATACATGATGCGTTGGAAATAAGGAGGCCAAACGGCAAAACATTGATTGTGGAGGTACAGCAGCATGTAGGCGAAAACACAGTGCGTACCGTAGCAATGGATAGCACTGATGGGCTTCAGCGGGGTATGAAAGTACGTCCTACAGGCGGACCTATTACCATGCCGGTAGGTGACCAGATTAAAGGGCGTCTTATGAATGTGGTAGGAGAGTCCATCGACGGCATGAAAGAGCTAAGTCGTGTGGGAGCCTACTCCATCCATCGCGATCCGCCTAAGTTTGAAGACTTGACTACCGTGCAGGAAGTTCTTTTCACCGGAATTAAAGTAATCGATTTGCTGGAACCGTATTCCAAAGGTGGGAAAATCGGGTTATTCGGGGGAGCTGGTGTAGGAAAGACTGTGCTCATCCAGGAACTAATTAATAATATTGCCAAGAAACATAATGGTTTCTCTGTATTTGCTGGTGTCGGCGAACGTACCAGGGAAGGAAACGACTTGTTGAGGGAGATGATCGAATCTGGGGTAATTCGCTATGGCGAAGCCTTCAAGGAGAGCATGGAGAAAGGCGACTGGGACCTGTCGAAAGTAGATTATGACGAGGTTGCCAAGTCTCAAGTTTCGCTAGTCTTCGGGCAAATGAACGAACCTCCGGGAGCCCGTGCTTCGGTGGCTTTATCAGGATTGACAGTTGCCGAGTCTTTCCGTGATATGGGAAGCATCGAAGGAGGACCGAGGGATATTCTATTCTTCATCGACAATATATTCCGTTTCACCCAGGCAGGTTCAGAAGTTTCCGCGTTGTTGGGACGTATGCCTTCAGCGGTGGGTTATCAGCCGACACTTGCCACCGAAATGGGAGCGATGCAGGAACGTATCACTTCTACCAAGAAGGGTTCCATCACCTCCGTACAGGCTGTGTACGTGCCCGCCGACGACTTGACCGACCCGGCTCCCGCCACTACCTTTACTCATCTGGATGCCACCACCGTGTTGGACCGTAAGATTACGGAATTGGGTATCTATCCGGCTGTAGATCCGCTGGCTTCCACTTCCCGTATTCTCGACCCCCATATTGTGGGCGAAGAACACTACGAAGTGGCACAGAGAGTGAAACAGATTCTACAACGCAATAAAGAGTTGCAGGATATTATTTCTATTCTTGGTATGGAAGAACTTTCTGAAGAAGACAAAACGGTGGTAAACCGTGCACGTCGTGTACAACGTTTCTTATCGCAACCGTTTGCGGTGGCCGAGCAGTTTACAGGTGTTCCGGGAGTGATGGTTTCTATCGAAGATACCATCAAAGGCTTTAAGATGATTCTGGATGGAGAAGTGGATTATCTTCCCGAGTCTGCCTTCCTCAATGTAGGCACGATAGAAGAAGCTATTGATAAAGGAAAGAAACTATTGGAACAAGCGAAAATATAAATCAAAATGGAAAACCTCCACTTAAATATCGTATCGCCGGAAAAGGAAGAATTTAACGGAGAAGTAAGTAGCGTAACGCTACCGGGAACTCTGGGACGTTTTTCTATCTTACCGCATCACGCGCCTATCGTCTCTTCTCTTGACAAGGGGGAATTAGAGTATATCACTACGGATGGTAAAGAACATTCCCTGGATGTTCAGGGCGGTTTCGTGGAGATGAGTAATGGAGAAGTTTCTGTGTGTATCTCATAGCGAAAAAAATTCATGAACATCAGTATAACCAAACGCAACTTTTTAGGACTGCTTGTATTATTTACTTTAGTGGGTGGCGGGGCAGGAGCCTTGATGTTGAACTACTTATTCCCCGGGCACTATTTCGGGGGGTATCCCTTTATTCCTGCATATTTCTTTTTGTTCGGGATATTCAGTATTTATATGTTCGATGCCTGTCGTTGGCATGCACCTCAACGCCTGCTGTTAGTGTATATGGCAATCAAGGTTCTTAAATTTCTTTTATCCGCCATTTTTATGTTGGTTTATTGTGTTGCGGTTCGTGCCGATGTCAAAGAGTTCTTGTTGACGTTCGTTGTGTTCTATCTAATATATTTGATATATGAAACATGGTTCTTTTTTACGTTTGAATGGAACCGGAAAAATAAGAAAAAGCAAGCCCTATGAAACAGTTGTATAATATTATTGCCATACTGTTGATTTCTTTAAGCTGGGGAGCCTTGCCTGCCGAAGCGCAAAGTTCTGCGGCTAAGGAGACCACCGCGATAGCCGAAGAAAATGAAGAAGCTCCGGTAGATGTGAAAGGGATGATATTCAGCCATATCGGAGATTCCTACGAATGGCACATCACAGACATCGGCCATACTCCTATCGTCATCCCTTTGCCCGTTATCGTATATAGTCATACTACGGGTTGGCATGTCTTTCTTTCTTCCCGATTCGAGGAAAACGGAGGTACTTACCAAGGTCTCTACATTGCTCCTCAAGGAAAGTATGAAGGACAGATAGTGGAACGTAATGAAGCCGGAGAAGAGATTCGTCCTATTGACATTTCCATCACGAAAGTAGCCTTTTCATTGATGCTTAATAGCCTTTTATTGGTAGTTATCATCTTAGGAGTGGCACGGTGGTATCGGAGACGTTCGGATGTGTCGGAAGCTCCAAAAGGATTTGTAGGCTTTATGGAAATGTTTATCATGATGGTGAACGATGATATTATTAAAGAGGGAGTCGGACCTAATTATAAGAAATTTGCTCCTTATTTATTGACTGCCTTTTTCTTTATCTTCATCAATAATCTGATGGGATTGCTTCCTATCTTCCCCGGAGGAGCGAATGTGACAGGCAACATTGCTATCACTATGGTGCTGGCTTTGTGTACCCTTATAGCGGTAAATGTTTTTGGAACTCGTCACTACTGGAAAGACATTTTCTGGCCGGACGTGCCTTGGTGGCTAAAAGTACCGGTTCCTATGATGCCTTTTATCGAATTCTTCGGTATCTTAACAAAGCCTTTCGCTCTGATGATTCGTCTATTTGCCAATATGTTGGCAGGACACATGGCTTTGCTGGTGCTGACATGTCTCATCTTTATATCTGCCAGCATGGGCACTGCCATAAATAGTTCGATGACCGTGGCTTCTGTTTTGTTCAGCATCTTTATGAACGCATTGGAAGTGTTGGTAGCCTTCATCCAAGCGTATGTGTTCACTATGCTGTCGGCAGTATTTATAGGTTTGGCACAAGAAGGAGGCAAGAAAAAAGGAGAAAATAATCTGGTAAAATGAGAGAATAAACAAGAAAACACGAGAGATAAAAATAGAAAATATAAACCATTAAAACAGAAAAATTATGTTACTATCAGTATTGTTACAAGCAACTGCGGCAGCAGCAGGACTTGGGAAATTAGGTGCAGCCCTTGGTGCAGGTATGGCTGTGATTGGTGCAGGTCTGGGTATTGGTAAAATCGGTGCTTCGGCTATGGAAGGCATTGCCCGTCAACCGGAAGCGGCAGGAGATATCCGTATGAATATGATCATTGCTGCTGCATTGGTCGAAGGTGTGGCCCTGCTGGCTGTTGTTGTCTGTATGTTGATTATCTTCTTCTAATAAACAAGAACCGGTATGTCATTGTTACTACCCAATAGCGGACTGGTATTCTGGATGCTTATTTCCTTCGGAATAGTATTCTTTGTATTGGCAAAGTATGGCTTTCCCATCATCATCAAGATGGTGAACGAACGCAAAGCCTACATAGACCAATCATTAGAAATTGCCAGAGAAGCCAATGCTCAGTTATCCCGAATCAAAGAAGAGGGAGAAGCTATTGTGGCTGCCGCTAACAAAGAACAGGGGCGCATCCTGAGGGAAGCTATGCAAGAACGCGACAAGATTATCAGTGAAGCACGTAGCCAGGCACAAATAGCTGCCCAGAAGGAACTGAACGAAGTAAAAAGACAAATTCAGCTGGAGAAAGATGAAGCCATCCGCGACATTCGACGTCAAGTGGCAGTCCTTTCAGTGGATATTGCAGAAAAGATTATCCGCAGGAAGCTGAGTGACAGTCAAGAGCAGATGGATATGATCGACCGGATGTTGGACGAAGTATTAACGCGGAATAAAAATTAAGTAAAATGGAAGTAGGGATCATCTCGATGCGGTATGCAAAAGCGCTGATTGAATATGCGCTGGAAAAAAAGGCAGAAGACAGGCTCTATCAGGAATTCACCGTTTTGTCTTATTGCTTCTGCACACAACCCGGCCTGCGTGAAGCCCTTGATAATCCTGTTATTTCCCAGGAAACCAAACTGTCACTTATCTGTACGGCTGCCGATGGGAAAGAAGAGCCGAGTAAAGAATTTGTCCGTTTCATCCAGTTGGTACTTAAGCACAAGCGTGAAGGGTATCTACAGTTTATGTCTTTGATGTACCTTGAGCTTTATCGGAAACGGAAGCATATAGGAGTGGGAAAGCTCATTACGGCAGTTCCCGTAGATCAGGCAACGGAAGACCGTATCCGGTCGACGGCAGCGCACATATTGCATGCCAAGATGGAATTGGAGACGGTGGTCGATCCCTCTATTGACGGTGGTTTCATCTTTGATATTAACGATTTCAGGCTCGATGCCAGCATCGCTACCCAATTGAAAAGGATGAAACAGCAGTTTATTGATAAGAACAGGAGAATTGTATAAGAAGGTATACATGAAAAAATATTCATTATGTCTGAGAATATAAAAGTAAGTGAAGTATCTGAGATATTACGTCGACAGCTCGAAGGTATCGATACCCAAGTGCAACTGGACGAAATCGGCACGGTGTTACAGGTAAGTGACGGTGTAGTCCGCATTTATGGCTTGCGAAATGCCGAAGCCAATGAGTTGCTTGAATTTGATAATGGTATCAAAGCTATTGTGATGAACCTTGAAGAGGATAATGTGGGCGCTGTGTTACTGGGACCCACCGACAAAATCAAGGAAGGGTTCGTGGTGAAGCGTACCAAACGCATTGCTTCGATACGTGTGGGCGAAAGCATGTTAGGACGTGTCATCGATCCTCTCGGTATGCCTTTGGACGGAAAAGGATTGATTGGGGGAGACCTCTGTGAAATGCCTTTGGAACGCAAAGCGCCGGGAGTAATCTTCCGCCAGCCGGTAAACCAACCCTTGCAGACCGGACTAAAGGCGGTAGATGCTATGATTCCTATCGGACGAGGGCAACGTGAGTTGATTATCGGCGACCGTCAGACGGGAAAGACTGCCATTGCCATAGATACCATCATTAATCAACGGAGTAACTATCTGGCAGGAGATCCGGTATACTGCATTTATGTGGCTATCGGACACAAAGGT
>JAUUNK010000224.1 GCA_030844565.1 Bacteroides ovatus | reverse complement strand
ATCCTCCCATCCTACTGAAATCAATGATTGAGACTATTGTCAACATCCAGCAAAACGACTCGCAAATGCAAGACCAAATGGTAGGTACATTAGGAGGATATTTCACTCTTTCCAATCGTTGGAGCGGGACAAATTTCGATACTTTCAATCAAAGCGATGCCTGGAATGCCATCCCGTGGAATACGCCTTTTGAAAAAATCTATGGAAACTTCTTCCAGGTTCAGGAGTCTACCAATTCGAGCGGACACTACTACGCCATAGCACGTTTAGTACGTGCCATCACCATGTTAAGGGTAGTGGATTGCTATGGTCCCATGCCTTATAGCAAGGTAAAGAAGGGAGATTTCTACGTAGGCTATGATTCACAAAAAGAAGTATATACCAACATACTCGAAGACTGTGCCAATGCAGCCAACGTATTGCACACTTATCATATCAACACTTCCGGGAATAAGCCGCTTGGCGACAATGATCCCCTATACAACGGAGACTATGAGAAATGGGCGAAATTAGCAAATGCCATACGTTTGCGTGTAGCTATCCGCATAAGTAAAGCACTTCCCGAACTGGCACGCCAACATGCCGAAGCCGCCATTACCGATGAAGCGGGCATCATCCAAACCAATGATGACAATGCTATGCTCGACTGCGGTTCGCAAACCAACCCTTATTATCTGGCTTCTTTCAATTGGGGAGACCTGAGGGTTAATGCTTCTATTGTAGACTACATGAAGGGATATTCCGACCCACGTATGAGCAAATATTTTGCTAAAAGTACTTTTAAAGAATACACAGACCAATATATAGGCATGCGTTCCGGTACAGCCTATTTCGAGAAAGGGGATGTAAGCGGATACTCTCAGCCTGCTTATGACCCGGCTTCCAGACTTCTTGTGTTTTGCGCTGCCGAAACAGCTTTTCTTCGTGCCGAAGGTGCGCTGAAAGGATGGTCGATGGGAGGAACAGCCAAAGACTTTTATAACAAAGGAATCACCCTTTCCATGGAACAATATGCAGTATCAGGAGATAATTACATAACGGATTCCCAGTCTACTCCGGGTGCTCATGTGAACGACCCCCGGGGAAGTGCCTTCAATTATACTCCACAAACCAAAATCACCATTGCCTGGGAAGAAGAAGCGACCGAAGAAGAGAAACTGGAGCGCATCATCACTCAAAAATGGATAGCCAATTATCCTTTGGGACTGGAAGCCTGGGCAGAATACCGCCGGACAGGATATCCGGAATTATTTCCTTGTATAGACAACCTCAGTACCACAGTAACCGACAAAACAAGAGGCATGAGGCGTCTACGCTTCCCCTTTACAGAAGCACAAAACAACAAGTCGAACTACACCGAAGGTGTTACACTACTGGGAGGACCGGACAACGAAACGACCGACTTGTTTTGGGCAAAGAAAAATTAGATGATACTTAATTTAAAAGACTATTGATATGAAAAAGAATAAATTTGTATATATCGTGTTCATCGCTATCCTCTCTTTTACCTGCATCAATTGCAGCGATTGGACGGAACCGGAAGCAAAGGATTTCTTCGAAACTCCGAAGGATACTTATTACGAAGCATTGCGTGCCTATAAGAAAAGCGACCATCAGGTGGCATTCGGATGGTTTGGCAACTGGACGGCAGTAGGAGCCTCTCTGGTTAATTCAATGAGAGGTATCCCCGACAGTATCGATGTAGTTTCCGTTTGGGGAAACTGGTCTAACCTAACTCCAGAAAAGAAAGCCGACTTGGAATTTTGTCAAAAAGTCAAAGGCACAAAGTTCTTGTTATGTTTCATTATTGCCAATATCGGTGACCAAATCACTCCCCAAGCCGTACGTGATAATTACGAAGCAAATGGTTTTGAATCGGCAAGCGATGCAGTAAAAGACTTTTGGGGCTGGAAAGATGGTGATGATGCCAGCATAGAAAATGCTATCCGCAAATATGCAGATGCTATTTGCGATACAGTTCACAAATATAATTATGATGGATTCGATATTGATTATGAACCGAACTTCGGAAATTCAGGTAACTTAGCCAGTTACAAACCCCGTATGGCTATTTTTATCAACCAATTGAGTAAGCAACTCGGTCCTAAATCTAATACTGGCAAGTTGCTTGTAGTAGATGGCGAACCACAAAGCATTCCCGGCGAAACAGGAACTTGCTTCGATTATTTTATCGTGCAGGCTTACAAACCTGACAATGATACGGAACTCGATAACCGTTTACTAGGAAAAGGTAGATGGGAAGGCAAAGGAGCTATCGAAAATTTTACCGGTTATCTGACACCAGAAGAAGTAACAAATAAATATATTGTAACCGAAAACTTCGAAAGCGTAGGCGCTGCCATGGAAGGAGGTTATCCCTATACCGACCGTTATGGAAATGCCATGAAGTCTTTGGAAGGCATGGCGCGTTGGCAACCCACCAACGGATTCCAAAAAGCCGGATGCGGCTGTTATCACATGGAAGCGGAGTATCCCACCACGCCTGAATACAGATGGATGCGCAACGCTATCCAGATTATGAATCCTGCTCCTCATTCATTAATTAAATAAGAAAAGTATGAAAAAAATATTTAATATAAAAAATGTGACATTATTAGCTTTCTTCTTTTTGGGAGGAATGCTGGCAGGGTGTAACGATGCGGAGTACTCCCTTCTTGACACTCACGCTTATCTGCAAGAAGCGCAAAAATCTCAGGGGACCTCACTCATCGTACAGACAACCGGAACTACATCTACTACCGTCACTGTCCGCGTCAGCGATAAGGCTCCCCAGGATTGCTCATTCAAGTTGGTGGCAGACCAGACAGTTCTTGATCGCTACAATGCAAAAAACGGTACAGGTTATATCCAGGTGCCTGCAGAATATTATACTCTTCCCCAAAATATAGTCATTCAGAAAGGTAAATATGAATCGGAACCCATACCTATTGAAATCAAGCCTTTCAGCGAAGAGATGGCTTCTTCCGGAGAATCTTATGCCATCCCTTTACGTTTGAAGAGCGCAGACGGGAAAATTCCCGCCATGGACCAATCCGCCACCTATGTAATAGCCACGGGAAGCATCATCAAGTTCTCTGCTCCGGTATTAAACGGAAGCACTCCGGTAAGTGTAGATATGAGTCCGGGTACCCTGACACTGAGTGAATTTACAGTGGAGATGCGCTTCCAGATTCAAGGATTCTACGAAAACCAAGCCCTGTTTAATGGTGGAGGTAGTGGAGAGAGCCAGGTTTATATCCGCCTGGAAGACCCGGTAGGTACCTATAATTTAATCCAAATTGTGGGAAAGAATACTTACTTGAATGCCATTACTCCCTTTGAAAAAAACAAATGGCAACACCTTGCTATTTCATTCAATGGCAGTAAATATCTCATTTACGTAAATGGGAAGCTGGATGCACAAAAAGAAGTAGGCGCAGGTGCTGTCACTTTCAGCAATATCCAGTTCATATCTTCGGGAAGCTGGTTCCGATATGATTGTCTATTAAGTGAAATCCGCTTATGGGGAAAAGCCTTGAACGAAAATCAGATTCAAAATAACATGACTGTAGTCAGCCCGAAGTCTGACGGCTTGGAGGCTTATTGGAAAATGAACGAAGGCTCAGGCAATGTATTCCATGATGCCACAGGAAAGGGATATACCGCCACTGCCGAAGGTACTGTACGGTGGATACCCAATATCTTGTCTACCGATGTATCTACTCCATGGCAATAATTTTTTTATTCATCCATTAATTGAACAAGAACATGAACAAGTTTTATAAATTGATACTCTTGGCTATATTTAGCATCGGACTCAGTGCTTTCTTTGCCGCTTGCAGCGACGACGACGAAGCTGATGAATGGACTGCCACGTATGTTTACCTTCAGAACAATAACTATCTGAGAGGAGAACAGGTTTTCTCTTTGATACACTCGTCGGCAGGTATCACCGGTGAAGATATTACACTGACTTTCACTGCAAAAATCCAGAAACCCGCTACGCAGGACATTCTGGTACGCTTGCACATAGACAGCAAGGAACTTCCTGCGGATAAGTTTGTTCTCTCATCTAAGGAAGTAACCATCAAAGCAGGTCAAACGGTTTCGGAAGAAGTAACCTTATCCGTTCCGGACCTCTCCTTCCTCCAGGATATTCAGGAAAAGAGCAGTTTCCCCATAGAGATTTCCATTGAAAGCATCCAAACGAAACAAGGAAATACTTTCGTCAGCGATTTACAGGCTAAAATACGGACTACCATTCGGAAAGCAGCTTTTACTAACCTTAGTAAAGGTACCCCTGCCAACAGCCAGCTAATCAAAGACAGATCCAATTGGAAAATCACCGTGCAGGAAGGTGTGGAAGGCTCGGGCAACAATGTCATTGACGGCAGTGGCGGTAGCGACCTTGCCAAGAACAACATGGGATTCTGGTTCTCCGTGGATTTAGGAGAAACACTGACGTTGACCGGTATCAAAACCAACCATTGGGCGAGTGCTTATGCGCCTTCTGAAATTGAAGTATATCAGTCGGCAGATGGAACAAACTGGAAATCTTTAAGCACCTTGGCAGTATCAGGAAATGTGCAATATATCACCTTCCTCTCTCCAATAACTACACGCTATCTGAAATATGAAATTATTGGAATATCGCGGAACGGACGAACAGATATTACAGAATTCAATCTCTACCAGCCTATCGAATAAACGATAAGAAGGGTAATTATCTAAAAAAGTGAGGGTGTGTTGACGGGCACATCCCCACTTTCTTTTATTTGTTTATAATCCCCTTTTACTCCCAACGATAATCTTTGCCGACCTCTTCTTTTAAAGCAGGACCAAATTCGAAGCCTCTCTGTTCAAACCAATGTTTCTGTTGAAGAATATTCCGCTGCAAACCACCGGATGATTACCTTTCAAAGCATTTCGAAGTGTCAAATCCCGGTGTCCGCGATAGTTCCACCATTGTATGACCACATTGTCCGGCAGCGGGTATCCTTCCCGATATACCACATCTCCCCAAAATATAGCTTTTCGCCCCTTCGATTTAAGATAATTTGCCATCTCAGCCGAAAACCATAGTTGCAGGTCGTGGCTGTTTTTGAGTCCTTGGTCAGCAATTCTTTTCCGACAGTCGGGACACGTGTTCCAATTACCCTTCAGCGCTTCATCTCCCCCCAGATGTATATAAGGTGAAGGGAAAAGAGTACATATCTCGTCCAATACGTTTTTCAGAAATCTCAAGGTTTTATCCTTCCCTGCGCAAAATATATTATCTGTAAACCCCTGCAACGGAATCTTCGCAGGCAATCCAAAGCAACTGAGTTCCGGATAAGCAGAAAGTGCGGTTTGGGCATGACCGGGCATATCGATTTCCGGAACAATAGTCACATTTCGTTCGGCAGCGTAACGGACAAGTTCTTTTATTTCCTCCTGTGTATATTTCTATCCAGAACGAATTGCCCCTTCTCTCTTTCTACTTGGTCGAGAGAAGGAAAGATTATTTGTGCATCCACCAGCTTCCAATAAAATGCAAGAAAAAAGACTGTAATAAACAGATATTTCATAAAATATTCTTTGCAATAGCAATATTTCATATACTTTTTTAGTTATTCATTCAAAATGTAATCCTCTCCTATTCAACAAACTGTTATTGGAAACCAATACAAGCTTCCATCGTTATATTTACCCTATTTACAGGACATATAGACCCAGCACGCTGGATATATATACTCAGCACGCTGGACATATATACCCTGCGTGTTGGACATATATGCCCCGCACGCTGGATATATATGTCCAGTAAAACCCCAAAAATTACCCATTGTCCCTATCTCTCCAGCCCCCAGATTTATTCCTCCTGCAACTGTTTTTTCTTCTGAGAACAAGCAATCACAATCTACTGATAAGAATTGGTTAGAGAATGGCATATTCTTATCTTTGCAACCTGTATATAAACTGATTTTATAAATAGTAAAAGAAACAACAATGCATTCATTTATCACATTCCTGTGCCTGCTCCCTACCCTAGTCTGTGCACAAAACGTACCTCTCGAAACACAATTAAAAGAGAGCATTAAAGGAAAATGCGCCGAAATCGGAATAGCAGTAATCATAGACGGAAAGGATACGATAACGGTCAATAATGACATTCGCTATCCTCTGATGAGCGTGTTCAAGTTTCACCAAGCATTGGCAGTGGCGGATTATATGAATAGCAAAAAAGTAGCTTTGGATAACAAATTATTTATCATCCCTACGGACTTAAAACCAAATACCTACAGCCCGTTAAGAGATAAATACCCACAAGGAAACAGGGAGATGAGTATCGCGGAACTGCTGAAATATACCCTGCAA
The DNA here is from genome assembly GCA_030844565.1 of Bacteroides ovatus. GTDB lineage: Bacteria > Bacteroidota > Bacteroidia > Bacteroidales > Bacteroidaceae > Bacteroides > Bacteroides ovatus_A. The sequence continues at coordinate 2,124 of JAUUNK010000224.1, read as the reverse complement.
CTAAGTGATAATAACGCTTGTGACATTCTTTTCCGCTATCAAGGCGGGACAAATATAGTCAACCAATATATCCGGTCATTAGGAATCAATGACTGTAATATCACTGCTACGGAAGAAGAAATGCATCAGAATCTGGAGTTGTGTTATGAGAATTGGAGCACGCCCCTAGCCGCCGCCCAACTGTTGGAGGTGTTTCGCAAAAAGCCTTTATTTGGGGAAGAATATAAAGATTTTATATACCGGACGATGGTGGAGTGCAACACAGGTAAAGACCGCCTGGTAGCTCCTTTACTTAATGAAAAAGGAGTGGTAGCCGGGCACAAGACCGGAACCGGAGACCGAAATGAGAAAGGGCAACAAATAGGTTGTAACGACATAGGTTTTGTACTTCTACCCAATGGACATGCTTATAGCATAACTGTGTTTGTGAAGGATTCGAAAGAAACGGATGCGATAAACAGCAAGATTATTGCAGATGTTTCGCGAATCATCTATGAATATGTGAAGCGGTTATAAAGACTTCCAATTCCTCGTATAAGCTTATAAAGATGCACTATTTCGAATATTTATACAACATCTTTCAGAAAAAACTGAGTAACTAGAAAAGAATTCTGCATAAACGTACGTATAAAGATACAGAAAATATCGAATATTCTGCATATCCAGTAGAAAGATATGCACTTTAAGATAGAAAGGGAAGGACCGTTGGTTTAAATCCAAAGGGATGTTGGTTTTAAACCAACGAATCACGAGTCGGTAAACAAAGAATTTTATTTCTTCCGACGTCTTCCCTTTCTCCTTTTAGCTATTCCTTTTTACTTAGTTGCCTTCCGTTTAGAGAACAGAAATAAATAACATATAACAGCCATATATCACCTTTTACTTACACATATCTTATAGTCCCTATATATTTCAATCATTTAAAGCATCCTTTCACAAAAACACTTTCAATCAGATTTTCCCTATTGCCCATTCCTTACGTTTTTTCACAAGTTCTTAGACAGAGCTTACATTTAAGGGACTGTGCAGCGTATATTTATGATATATTCTCATCAAATGCAGATTTATGCATACTCTGTTCTTTTATAATTTACCTGGAACGCACCTCTTTCCTCATAAATGAGACATACGAAAGCCCGAAACACACCACAGTAGCAGCTATCAAACCAGTCAGCTGCCGCCAAACGACCAGCAAGCTTTGCCCCAAAGGCAGAGGGCTGGGAATAGCTCCCTGCACCTGCTCCATAGTCAAAGGTCCAAGGCTACGGACCGAGGGCATCAGCAAGGTGGTGGTGGCTTCGTTAAAGAGTTCGCTGGGCGAGAAACGCAACAAAGCCAGCATAAACTTCTGATATGCAATCACCTGATAAGGATTTGCCATCGGCGAGGGGCTAAGGGCTTTTCCAATCAGATTGATAATCAGATTATAGAAAATGCTGAAAAACAGCCACACTGCCACGGCTGCCAAAGCCGAAGTGGCTGCCTGGCGGAAACGAATTGAAAAGAATATTGATAAATTCAGCCAGAATGCTACGTAGAAAATGCTAATCAGAATGAAAGCCACCATCCGGCAAAACTCTCCCGCTGTAGGAGGGATACCGATTGCTATCAGCCCAAATCCCATCACCAGGAAGCCAAGCACGAATAGGAGAAAACCTATCACCAACAATGCCGCTATAAACTTAGCATTAATAATGTAATCACGATGGATGGGCTGGGAAAGAATGCGGCTTAACGTACCCTTATTCTGTTCGGAATTGACGGCATCAAAGCCCATGGCAATCCCCAGCAAAGGTCCCAGGAAATTAATGAAAAGGACAAACGAAGGCAGCGTACCATCCGATACTGTAAAAAGCTTCAGAAAAAGGAAGCTGCCATCCGGATCATTGGGTTTGATAGCAGCCGAGATATTAGTGAGTGCCGTATAAAGCGAACCCATACAGGTCAATGCTATGATACTCATCAAGATAATAAACCTCCAGCTTCGGATATGGTCGGTCACTTCCTTCTGTACGATGACCCAGAATGGATGGATAGTTCTACTCATTTTTCTTTCCTCCTTCTTCAAAATAGCGATTATACACGTCCTCCAGTTGTTCGGCCTGTCCTGTCAAGGTGCTCAGG
>JAUUNK010000223.1 GCA_030844565.1 Bacteroides ovatus | reverse complement strand
TCGTCCATTAAATCGATAGCCTTGTCCGGTAGAAAGCGGTCAGTAATATAACGGCTACTCAGTTCTACCGCAGCAATGATAGCATCGTCTTTAATACGCACATGGTGGTGATTCTCGTAGCGTTCTTTCAGTCCGCGGAGGATAGAAATAGTGCTTAATGTATCTGGTTCGTCCACTTGTACAATCTGAAAACGGCGTTCAAGAGCTTTGTCTTTTTCAAAATATTTCTGATATTCGTCAAGTGTAGTAGCACCGATGGCGCGTAATTCCCCACGTGCCAGAGCAGGTTTCAGAATATTGGCAGCATCCATAGCTCCTTCTCCTTTGCCTGCACCCACCAGCGTATGTATCTCATCGATAAACAAGATAATATCTCCTTGGGATTTTTTAACTTCATTGACTACTGACTTAAGTCGTTCTTCAAATTCACCTTTATATTTGGCGCCAGCTACCAGTGCACCCATATCTAGCGAATATACCTGTTTATTCTTTAAGTTTTCGGGTACATCGCCCCGCAAAATACGATGTGCCAGTCCTTCTACGATTGCTGTTTTACCTGTACCAGGTTCTCCAATCAGGATAGGATTGTTTTTAGTACGCCGACTCAAAATCTGCAGTACTCTCCGGATTTCTTCATCCCGTCCGATAACAGGATCTAACTTTCCGCTACGGGCAGCTTCGTTCAGGTTAATAGCATATTTTTCCAAAGACTGGTAGGTGTCTTCGCTGGATTGGGAAGTCACTTTTTCTCCTTTCCGTAGCTCATTAATGGCTGCGCGTAATTCTTTCTCTGTGATTCCGGCATCTTTTAAAATAGTGGAAGCAGTACTCCTCACGTTGAGTAGAGCAAGAATGATATGTTCCAGAGAAACAAACTCATCTCCCATTTCTTTGGAATACTGTGTAGCTTTTTGAAGCACTTCGTTAGATTCACGACTCAGATACGGTTCTCCTCCTGATACTTTGGGGAGAGAATCGATTTGTTTGTCAACCACGAGTGCAATTTGTTGCCCGTTGGCACCTAGCTTCTGAAAGAGAAAGTTGGTGACGTTCTCACCCACTTTCATTACTCCTTGCAGCAAATGCACCGGCTCAATGGCTTGTTGTCCCTGGCTTTGCACTAGATTTACAGCCTCTTGTACCGCTTCTTGCGATTTGATGGTGAAATTGTTAAAGTTCATATCGTTGTTCTCCTTTCTTATTTTCTGTTTTTAATAACACTTATCAAGGCGCAAAAGATTTGCCAGATAAAAAGATATGACTACTTTTCAGGTAAAGTATCTATTTCGAAGACAAAATGTCACATTTTCTGCCTTTCTACTTCTTCCCATGGAATGGAAAAGTAGAAAAAAGATTATGTGTTGAAAAGAAAGTAAAGGAATTTGTGCGACTTTTCTTGCAATACTTATAGATAATGCAAGAAAAACCAGAGAAATGTTTTATCTTTAGCCCATTATTTACGTAAGTAAACAAAAGATGAAGGAAAATAATACTATTAAATTAGCAGAGACGGTGGTCTTAATAGATGCCGTATTTATGAATTATGTCGTTTCTGACTTAAAAAAACATTTCGAAAAGTATTTGAAACGTCCGTTGCAGGACATAGATATAACTTATTTAGCGACAATTTTGGCACTTAATGCTGGTATTAAGGAAGGGGAGAACAAAATCCAATATCTTTTTGTGTATGATAAGAGTGGGGAGAAGTTGGTACATTGTAATCCTTCTGATTTGAAAAAGGAACTGAACGGAGTCGCTTTTGAAAACACTTACGGAGAGCATCTGTTTGCTAGTATTTCTTCCGAGGGAATTGTGTCGCGTGCGGAGTTATATCTTGATTTGTTAAATATAATAGCTGATTCGGCAGACGTAAAGAGAATGCTTGTAATTTCTTTTAATGAAGAATATGGTGAAGAGGTCACTACTCTATTGAATAAGGTAAAAGGGAAAGAAATTCTTCAGCTCCGAATGTATGAACCCGATGTCCCCGTGCAATATAAATGGGACATACTTGCTTTTCCTCTTATGCAGGCGTTGAGAATTCGTGGAGATGAGTTGCAATAAATATCCTATATCGTTCCTACTTAATATTTAAAGCTGTGTCCGATTTCCGTTTAAAAGTATTTCAAAGTGTAGCAAGAAACCTGAGTTTTACGAAGGCTTCTCAAGAGTTGTTTGTTAGTCAGCCTGCTATTACAAAGCATATTCAGGAATTAGAAACCTGTTATGAGACACGTTTATTTGAACGGCAGGGAAGCAAAATCTCTTTGACCGAGGCTGGAAAGCTTTTATTGAAGCATAGTGAAAAGATTCTCGACGATTACAAACACTTGGAGTATGAGATGCACTTGCTTAATGATGAATATGTTGGCGAGCTCCGGTTGGGAGCAAGCACAACGATTGCCCAATATGTGCTTCCGCCCTTGTTGGCGAATTTTATTAGTACTTATCCTAAAGTCAATTTGTCCCTATTGAGTGGGAATTCCCGAGAGATAGAAGCAGCCTTGCAAGAGCATCGCATTGAAATAGGTCTGGTGGAGGGTATCACGCGTTTTCCTAACCTGAAATATACGACTTTCATTGATGACGAACTTGTCGCAGTGGTAAAAACAAAGGGAGGTCTTTCGCTTCCTGAGGAGATATTGCCTGAAGATTTGCTGGACATCCCTTTAGTCTTGCGCGAACGAGGTTCGGGGACATTGGACGTATTCGAGCGGGCTTTGTCGCGGCATGGTCTGAAACTTTCTTCTTTGAAAGTACTTATGTATCTGGGCAGTACCGAAAGTATCAAGCTTTTTTTGGAGCATACCGATTGCATGGGAGTGGTTTCTATCCGTTCTATCGAGCGGGAACTCGCTGCCGGAGAACTGCGGATTGTGGAAATAAAGGAAATGCCTATGATGCGTGAATTCGACTTTGTGCGTTTACAGGGTAGGGAAGGGGGGCTCGGGCAGCTTTTTTTGCACTTTGCTATGCAACATTCTAAAATATGTAAGTAGATTCTCTTCTTTTACTAAAAAAGACGATATAACTAAAGGTTATACTTCATAAACAGAAGCGATTGGCTTATTTTGATTGTTTGCTGTACCTTTGCGGTCCAAAAATAATTAAAGATAAATGATATGATTACTACTGCTACAAGAGCTTTGCAAGCGAACAACAAGTTAATATATATTGCAATCCTCTCTACTTTGACTTTTTTTTTGTTTTTAGATTATGTTCCCGGTCTGCAAGCATGGTCGGCATGGGTGACTCCACCGGTGGCACTCTTTCTCGGTTTGATTTTTGCTTTGACTTGCGGACAGGCACATCCGAAGTTCAATAAGAAAACTTCCAAATATTTGCTTCAATATTCCGTTGTCGGACTTGGATTCGGCATGAACTTGCAGTCAGCTTTGGCTTCAGGACGGGAAGGTATGGAATTTACTATTGTCTCTGTTGTAGGCACATTGGTTATCGGTTGGTTCATTGGTCGTAAGATTTTTAAGATTGATCGTAATACTTCCTATCTGATTAGTTCGGGAACAGCCATTTGTGGAGGAAGTGCCATTGCTGCTGTGGGACCTGTATTGAGAGCGAAGGACAGCGAGATGTCCGTAGCTTTAGGAACCATTTTTGTGTTGAATGCCATTGCCCTATTCATCTTTCCCATGATTGGACATGCTTTGAATATGAGTGAACATGAGTTTGGCACATGGGCGGCTATTGCGATTCATGATACCAGTTCGGTTGTGGGTGCAGGGGCTGCCTATGGAGAAGAGGCACTAAAAGTGGCTACGACCATCAAATTGACACGTGCTCTTTGGATTATTCCGGTAGCATTTGCCACTTCTTTCATCTTCAAGAGTAAAGGACAGAAAATAAGTATTCCTTGGTTCATTTTCTACTTCATATTGGCTATAATAATCAATACCTATTTGCTTAATGGAGTTCCGGAACTAGGTGCTGCTATCAACGGTATAGCGCGTAAGACTTTGACTATTACGATGTTCTTTATCGGTGCATCCCTTTCTTTGGATGTCCTGAAGGCTGTGGGGGTGAAACCCTTGATTCAGGGAGTGACGCTATGGGTAGTTATTAGCCTGAGTACTCTGGCTTATATTTACTTTGCTTAAAACATTCTATATTTATAAAGTGAAACGAAAAAGAGGCTGTACCCTTTCATTGCAGGGGCAGTCTCTTTTTCATTTATACCTATTTATTTTAACGAGGAGGGAATTGCTTTAATTTATTGTGAAAGTTCTCCCAACTGTTCCAATTCTTTCAGTTTTTCCAAGGATTTCAACCCCTCCAGAGATTTCAATCCTTCCAGCTTTTTCAGTTCTCCCAGCCATTGCATGGCGGAAGAAGCTATCTCTACACTGATGGAAGGCAAAGAAAAGTTTTCATCAATAGAGATATTTAGATGGTCGCTCACATTCTGATAGCGTGTAATATTCTGAATATCCTTCAAGGTCAGGCTTCCTACAAGAGCAATAAATTTCAAACTAGCCGAGCCATCGCTTATCATTACTAGTTCCTCTATTTTCTCTCCTTTACGTTTGACGTAGAAAGCTGAGCGGGATACCGTTCCTTTTTGCTTCATGAGCAACTCATATTTTCCGGAGTGGATAAACTGTTCGATGTCTTTTCGCATATCTTTCTTAATATTATTGTCCATAGTAGAGAGGATATAGATAGCATCCAGTTGTCCGGCAACCTTTCCGATGTATACATCTTTAGTAAACAAATTCGGTTGCATCTCTATCATCGTCTTGGAGATATAAACTGAAGACACGTTATGCAAGTCGTTATACTTGTCGAATATTTTATTCTGTGCCTGGACGGGTATGCAAAATGCCAGTATGGCAATAGCGGTTAAAAGATGGTTACGGACTTTCATGATCATTGAATTTCTTGGTTTATTTCTTTGTTAATCTCTTTAATATCTGTTCTTGTCTGACTCACCTGATCGATACCCTGGTTAAGCTGAGCGGATACCTCGATAAGCGTGGATTGCAACATCTCATAAGCTTCTTGTGGGTTTTCGTAAGTGTCTTCAGGGGCAATCGGACAGGGAGAAAGAATGTCAGTTCCATATCCGATTGCTACCAATAAAACAAAGGTGGCGGCTATTCCGCCTATCCAGCGCCAGTTCCGTTTAGCCTTGTTTCTCTGGAAAAAGCGAAGTTCCTCTTCTTCTTTCCGGTCAATGAGCCAGGCTAGTTTATCTTCCAATCCGGCAGGAACCTTTTCCTTTTCTTCATTGCGAAAGCAAAGGAAAAGCTTTTTGTCTTGTTCCAGATGTTCTGGTACGGGATGCGTGGCGAAATACTCTTTCAGTATTTCTTCTTCTTGCTCGGTGGTGTTTCCTTCGTAATAGGTGTTGAGCAGCTTTTCAATTTCCTCGACTTTCATGTTTGCTTAATTTATTAAATTGTTCACGAATTTTTTTTCTCGCTCTGGATAGTAACACTCGTATGTTGATAGCGCTCAACCCTGTGATATGCTCTATTTCTTCATACGAACATTCTTTCATGTCTCTCAGGATGACGATTTTCTGCTGTTGCTCAGGGAGCCGGGCTATGATAGATCTCACGAGCTTCGCTTCGTCTTTCCATTCTAAGTTGTCCGTGACGCTGTCATTGGAGATAGCGGTCAGTTCCACGCTTTGCCGGTTCAGTGCATATTTTCCAGAGCGTAGCAGGTCGAAACACATATTTTTTATAAGCGTTACACTGAATGCTTCCGGATTGCTGATGACCGCCAGCCCGTCGCGCTTATCCCATAATTTTAAATAAGCTTCCTGCACCATGTCTTCTGCGTCCGCTTCGTTTTCCAATAGCCGATAGGCTACGGAGTAGAGTTTGCGGTGGAGAGGTAGAAACTCCTTTTTAAAACTTTCAGCGTCCATGGGTTTTTCCTTTTTGTCGTTCTATCTGTAAGACGAGGGAAGAGGAAGTTTGTTACAATCAGAAGAAAATAAATCAGTGACAGAAAGAAAAAGGTCCCATAGATTCCTACGGCAGCTGGGGAAAACTGACACGTATTCGTCTATGAGGCCTTTATTCTATAGAGTTATAAAAAAGTCTTTTTTACTTATGCTTCAGTTGTTCAAAGATAAGAGTTTCCAATTCTTCTGCCAGTTCCGGATTATCAGCGATGCACTGTTTGGCAGCGTCACGTCCTTGTCCAAGCTTGGTGTCGTTGTAGCTATACCATGAACCACTTTTCTTAATGATGCCAAGGTCTGCACCCAAGTCGATGATTTCACCAGAGTGGGAGATACCTTCGCCAAACATGATGTCGAATTCTGCTCTGCGGAAGGGAGGAGCCACTTTGTTCTTCACTACTTTTACCTTTGTCTGCTTGCCGATGACTTCTTCGCCATCTTTGATAGGCTGGCTACCACGTATATCCAGACGTACGGAAGCATAGAATTTCAGGGCGTTACCACCTGTCGTTGTTTCAGGGTTACCGAACATCACACCGATTTTCTCGCGCAACTGGTTAATAAAGATACAAGTAGTGCGTGTCTTGCTGACGGTAGCCGTCAGTTTACGTAATGCCTGAGACATCAAACGTGCTTGCAAGCCCACTTTATTTTCACCCATGTCACCTTCAATTTCGGCTTTCGGCGTCAAGGCAGCCACGGAGTCTATCACGATAATATCTATGGCAGAGGAGCGTATCAGTTGCTCAGCAATTTCGAGTGCTTGCTCTCCGTTGTCAGGTTGAGAAATCCAGAGATTGTCGATGTCCACTCCAAGCTTGGAGGCATAGAAGCGGTCGAAAGCGTGTTCAGCGTCGATGAAAGCTGCGATACCTCCTGCTTTTTGTGCCTGAGCGATAGCGTGGATAGCCAGGGTTGTCTTACCGGAAGATTCAGGACCATAGATTTCAATGATTCTTCCTCTTGGGTATCCGCCTACGCCGAGTGCCACGTTCAAAGCAATGGAACCTGTAGGAATAACTTCCACTTCTTCCACCTTTTCATCTCCCATTTTCATGATAGAGCCTTTTCCAAAGTTTTTCTCTATCTTTTCCATGGCAGCTTGCAAAGCTTTTAGTTTTTCGCCGGATGCGCTTGGTGTTCCTTTGTTATCTGTTTCAAAAATAAGTTCTTCTTTTTTAGCCATACATTTAAGTTAATTAGTAATAAGTGTTATTTGTTGAGAATCTGTTTGGCGTGCTCCTTGGTTTTCACTTCTTTGGGAGTGATAATCCGTTCCACTGTTCCTTCTTCGTTAATTAGAAAAGTGGTACGTAAGGTTCCCATATATGCACGACCATATAACTTTTTCTCTCCCCATACGCCAAACTCTTCCACCAGTTTCTTGTCGGTGTCTGCTATGAGCGTAAAGGGCAGGTTGTTCTTTTCAATGAATTTCTGGTGTGACTTTTCGCTGTCCACGCTTACTCCGATTACTTCATAACCGGCTTCACGCAGTTCGGCGTAGTTGTCACGCAGGTTGCATGCTTGTGCGGTGCAACCCGAAGTACTGTCTTTGGGATAGAAATAAAGAACAATTTTCTTTCCTTTATAAGTGCTGAGGCGTATTTCTTCGCCTTTTTCGTTGACGCCCAATACTTCCGGCGCCTTGTCTCCTACGTTAATCATAAATCATTCAAGATGAATAATGGGTTCGTTTTTTGATTAAACTTCCAGGTTTCCGTCGAACACCTCGTGCCAGGGTAATCCCTGCTTGTTGAGTTGTTCCATAAACGGGTCCGGATTGAATTCTTCCACATTGTTCACTCCCGGGCGTTTCCACTCTCCCTTGAAGAACATCATGGCTCCAATCATAGCCGGCACTCCGGTGGTGTAGCTCACTCCCTGCATACCTGTTTCTTTGTATGCTTCTTGATGGCTACAATTGTTATATACGTAGTAGGTACGTTCCTTTCCGTCTTTCAAGCCACGTATGCGGCAACCGATGGAAGTCTCTCCTTCGTAGTTCTCGCCGAGGTCTTGCGGATTAGGCAATACGGCTTTCAGGAATTGAAGAGGCACAATCTTCACACCGTTGTAGTCTACTTCATCGATGCGTGCCATCCCGATGTTCTGAATGACGCGTAAGTGCGTCAGATATTCCTGACCGAATGTCATCCAGAAGCGAGCACGCTTGATGGTAGGGAAGTTTTTCACCAGCGATTCCAGTTCTTCATGATAAAGAAGGTAAGAATCGCGGGGACCGATATTGGGATAAGTGAGGTCCTTGTGAATTTCCAGCGGACCGGTAGTTACCCATTTTCCGTCTTCGTAATAACGACCGTTTTGAGTGATTTCGCGGATGTTGATTTCCGGGTTGAAGTTAGTGGCAAACGCTTTGTGGTGGTTTCCTGCATTGCAGTCTACGATGTCCAGATACTGAATCTCGTCAAAGTAATGCTTGGCTGCGTAGGCTGTGTACACACCGCTTACGCCCGGATCGAAACCACATCCCAGAATGGCTGTCAGACCAGCTTCTTTAAAGCGTTCGTGATAAGCCCATTGCCAGCTATATTCAAAGTGAGCTTCGTC
>JAUUNK010000222.1 GCA_030844565.1 Bacteroides ovatus | reverse complement strand
GGATTTACTCATTATGATTAACTTTTATTAAGTCAACCTTTCCCAGTGTAAGACAATCCTTCGCCTGAAATGTGAATACCCAGCCTGCGTTTACTTCTCTTTTTTACTTCCTTTAGTGTCTCTTCTTTCCTTGGCTCTTTCTATTAAACTTAAGCTGAATTAATGATATGTAAATCGTATTATTTACATATATAAATCAAATATGTATTTAATATATTTGCATTTAGGAAACGAATCATTATATTTGCAGTGTTTAAAACCGTATAAGCGGATAGTTGTAGTAAATAACATAAAAACACATCTTATATTATGGAAAACAAATGTAACGTTAACAAGATTATTCCTATCATGCTTGCTTTCTTTACGATGGGATTTGTAGATTTAGTAGGAATTGCAACCAATCATGTAAAGCAAGACTTTACATTATCTGATACGGTAGCCAACACTTTTTCGGTCACCGTCTTCCTCTGGTTTCTGATTTTCTCTGTGCCTACGAGCATACTAATGAATAAAATAGGAAGAAAGAAAACCGTACTTTTAAGTATGATTCTGACTTTCGTCGGGCTTATTGTTCCCAGCTTCATTTACAACAGTATCAGTATGTTCGTTGCTTTTTCATTTATAGGAATAGGGAATACCATCATGCAGGTGTCCCTCAATCCTTTGCTGGCTAATATGGTGAATCCCCAGAGACAATCCAGTTTCCTCACTTTGGGGCAATTCGTGAAAGCCATAGCTTCTGCCATAGCACCGATTATTGCAGCAAAAGCGGCTATCTATTATGGGAATTGGAAACTATTATTTGTTGTTTTTGCCGTGGTGGATATGATTGCTATTATCTATCTGATGAGTACAACTATCAAAGAAACGGCAGAGAAAAAAGAGTCTTCTTCTTTCCGTCAATGTATCGGGTTGCTGGGTAATCTTGTTATCGTCCTCTTTTTCTTGGGGATTTTGGTCCATGTGGGAATAGACGTAGGAGTTAACATTACAGCTCCCAAACTTTTGCAGGAAAGAGCGGGCATTCCGCTTGCGGAGGCAGGATATGCGATTAGTTTGTATTTCTTTTTACGCACCATAGGATGCTTTTCCGGAACATTTATTTTAGCTTGGTTTTCTCCCGTTAAGTTTTTCATGATTAGCGCAGGTATGATAACGGCGGGTATCGTAGGTTTATTTTTCAGCCAAAGCGTGATTGCTATTTATATATGTATAGGTCTTATTGGCTTTGGTAACTCCAACATATTCCCTATTATTTTTTCGAGTGCACTGAGCTATATGCCCACCCGGCAGAATGAAATTTCCGGATTAATGATAATGGGTATCACGGGAGGTGCTATTTTCCCTGTTTTAATGGGTATTGCTTCCGACTCGATGGGAGGGCAAACCGGCGCAGTGGTGGTGCTAACAATATGTGCATGTTATCTGTTGTTCCTCATGACCCGGATGAAAAAGATTAATCACGCTTAAACGAAGAAAATATATGTGCTTTATAGGAATTGATATAGGAACAAGCTCCATTTGTGGGGTAGTTTACAATTCATCTACGCATGACGTTGTTTCCGTCACTAAAGAGAACTGTGCAAATCTTCCTTCCCCTTATAGTTGGGAGAAAAGACAAGATGCTTCTGTTATTATGGATACTGTGTTTGACATTATTCGTGAGTTCAGGCAAAGGTATAAAGATATTAAAGGTATAGGAATAACCGGACAGATGCATGGTATGCTATATGTCGACGCTCAAGGTAATGCTGTGAGTCCGCTATATACCTGGCAGGATGGCAGAGGCAATCTGAATTATAGAGAAGGATTGAATTATGTCACTTACTTAAAAGAAGTTACCGGTTATCCGGTAGCTACCGGATATGGGCTGGTCACCCATTTATATAATATAAAAAATGGATTAGTCCCCACAAATGCAGCCGGGCTTTGCACTATCATGGACTATGCCGTGATGAGACTGTCGGGAAGGAACACGCCGCTGATAGATTCTTCTAATGCTGCCAGCCTGGGATTTTTTGATAAAAAGAAGTTCGTTTTTGATACGGAAGCCTTGCGAAAGGCAGGTATAGAACCTTCTATGCTACCCCGGGTTGCACCCTCGGCTTCCTTAGCCGGTCATTGGGAGGGCATACCCGTTTATTCTGCTATCGGAGATAACCAGGCAAGTTTTCTGGGTTCCGTGCGGGATATTCAACATTCTATTCATATAACGGTGGGGACCAGTAGTCAAGTTTCCATCTACACCGAGCGGTATATAGAAATAGAATCTTTGGATACCCGTCCCTTGCCTGGCGGCGGATATATCCTGGTGGGTGCTGCTCTCTGTGGCGGATGTGCTTTTAGTATGTTACGGGCATTCTTTGGCGACACGTTGAAGCTCTTTGCCGGGAAAGAACTCTGTAGTTCCGATTTATATAGAATAATGACATCCGTCTCTTATCAAGAGCATTCAGAAAATGATATGATTGTAGATACCCTGTTTAACGGTACGCGTACAAAGCCGGAAGAAAAGGGGAAAATTACCCATATATCCACTTCCAACTTTACTCCTGAAAGTTTAATTCTTGGTTTTGTTAAGGGGATTAGCCGGGGACTTTATAATTATTTTCTGTTATTACCCCCCTCTGTCAGAAAGGATAAAACCATTTTAGTAGGTTCAGGAAACGGGATTAAAAGGAATCCGTTGTTGCAAAAAGCATTTGAAGAATGCTTCGGATACCCCATGCACTTGTCCGGGATTCAAGAAGAAGCGGCCTTCGGAGCTTGCTTGTGCAGCATGGTGGGAGGGGGATATAGCCATCAGTTTGTTTATTAACCTTAAAATGATATGTTATGAATACTTTTACTCCTTTATGTGGCCTGGCGATTCTTTTCTCTGTATGTTCTTGTAGAGAACCGGTCTACCCGCCTGGTGGGAATGAAATTACCTTGGAAACCTTGGCAGAAGAAATGATTTCTGTAGAAGCAGAGCCCTGTTTTCCGGTCCCTGCATTTACTACCAGGCATGTGTCCAGCTATGATCGCAGGTCGGTTTTGCCAGGCACTCCTTCTTGGCATGCCAATCGGGATAATACGGGATTTGTACGTTACGAAGCGAATAACAGGCGAGTGGAAAAAGTATTATTTGATGAAGAGGGACCAGGGGTAATCACCCGTATACTCACTACCGGCGGTGCTGCCGGAGCCAATTTGCGCATCTACTTTGACGAAGAAAAGGAAGCTGCCATATTAATTCCGGCTTATGATATTTCTCAGTTTCCGATAAACATTCCCGAAGGGTTGTTGTATAAACACGAACATTATTCCACCACGCAAGGAAGCAGTTTCTATTATCCGCTTCCTTATGCGCGAAGCTGTAAAATAACGGTAGACAACGTGGACCGTGATTATTTCTTTCATGCTTCGTGCCGTACTTATCCCAAAGGGACAAAGGTGCAGACCTTCAGCCTTCAAGATGCAGTGGCTTTGCAAGAGAAGATGCAAAAGCTTAGCGGACAACTGATGCATCCCGAAACCTATACGGCGAACCCAGAAATAAAAGAAAGCGAATTGCCTGCCCGTTCTTCTCTGCAAATGCAACTTCCTGAGGGAGAAAAGGCTATTCGGAGCCTTTCTATCAGAGTGTCGGATGTTGATTCGGCAGCTTATGCATCCTTAATGCGTAGCCTCATTGTCAAGGTTTCCTTTGACGGTGTTCAGACGGTGTGTGTGCCATTAAGCGATTTAACGGGAGCGGGGATGGGAGCACCTGCCGTGCATAGTTACTACCTCGAAGCAGACGGCAAAGGATATTCTCAGTTACGCTTTGTGATGCCTTATCGCCGTAAAGCTTGTGTAGAAATAGAGAACTTTTCCGGCAATTCTGCCCACATTCAAATGGAAGCTTGTATTTCTGCATGGAAATGGTATGCCAATACGTTATATTTTCATGCCGGATGGAGACAAGAAAATGGTTTGGAAACCAATCAAGGGTTGGATTATAATATGGGAACTTTGCAGGGGAGAGGTATATTCAAAGGCGACATGCTCTCTTTGTATAATCATTGTCCGCGTTGGTATGGCGAAGGTGACGAACATATATGGATAGATAATGAAGATTTCCCTTCCCATTTCGGTTGTGGCACGGAAGATTATTATAATACTACTTTTGCACCTATTCATCCTTATTTCAATCCCTTTGGTGGGGCTCCCCGTGAAGATAATGAGGCTTCCCGGGGCTATAATACCTTTGTCCGCACCCGGAACCTGGACATCGTGCCTTTCAATCAGCGATTACAATTTGAGTTTGAGCTAATCAGTTGGGATGGTGGGAGAGTGGACTATGCGTCTACCATATTCTGGTATGGCGATTTGGAGACCAATATGATAAATACTTCCGATAGCAAAGAGGCTTTGTATATTCTTCCTCCGTCAATAAGATAAAGATAAACCTGATAAGCCCGGGCTTATCAGGTTTATCTTTAGTGTACGTTTTATTCTGCCAAGGGAGTTAAACGGATATTCTTGACTTCCATGTTTTCCATCTTGAATTGCAAACGTTCTACCGTCAACTTTTCACGATAAGAGACCATTGTGCGCTTTCCGGCTATTTCGGTATCTACTATGGAACCGTCGAACTTATCGGAAACTTTTACAATCATACGCACGGTAAACGGTTTATCCGTGTCTATAAGGTTTTCTATGGCATAATTGCGTCCTTGCTGAGGCGCTCCTCCTTCACGCAAAGAACGTTCCCTCACCGGAATGTCATTGACAAAAGCATATTGTGCACGCTTTTCTGCATTATTCAGTTGCCACTCGCATCCATCTTGAATTCCCTTATCGGCGGAAGGCAACAAATTCACAGCCAGTTTTCCGTCCGAAGCAACGGGAATTACATCAAAAGCCAGCAAGAAAGAGCCGGATGGTACTGTCTCCGCTTCATTGGAGTTCCCTGAAAGTGTGGTAACCTTAGTTGAAAGAGCCGGAATCAGTTCGTCCATCCATTTAGTACCGATTCGTCCTTCCGGCAATTGCACCATTTCGTGGATTACCAAGGGACCTCCCCATGCCTTCATCCACATCCAACCTGCCATGATGAAACGGTTGTCCGATATTTCAGCAATAGTGGGCACACATGAGCCATTATAAAAGTCTGTTCCTTCTGCCACAATGTCCCGATAGGTAGAATCCGGTTGTGCCGTCAGTTTAGACCATAGACGGGTGAATCCTCCGATAATATAATCGTAATCTCCCCAGTGGAAGAAGAAAGTGCAATCACCGCCTAAAGGGAAGTTAGCATCCAGGCAATGCCATCCGCCACTTACCGAATCCGAAGCCCATGTGCCACGGGCGCCATAATTAGCCAACATTTTCAATTCTCCTTTCGGGTCTACATAGATACTCGGGTTTTCGCAAGGATGAAACAAAATACCTGTTTTGCGGAAGTGTATGCCATCCTCACTGACCGAATAAGAAGAGCCGGCTGCTACCCCGGACATCTGATGACGATCGAAAGAACCGGTATGTCCATGTTTCTCTAAATATTCATATAATTCGGGCAGTGTGGTTTGTTCCCGCGGATAAATGCGGGTTGTATGGTAACCGTAACTTATGCAAAGCTGGTCCTTGAAGATGAACGGAGTACCTGTGCCGAATGTTTCCCATTGTTCTTCGATAGGCACGGCAGCTTCATGTTCTGTCCAGTGGCGGAAGTCTTTTGTAGAAAGGTGTTCGAAATAATGTCCTCCGCGACCGAATTTACTTTGATGCCCCCGTCGGTCGTAGAGATAGAAAAGATGATAGGTTCCGTCATGATAGAGGCTTACTACATCTCCCACCCAGGCATTGTGCCCGGGCGGAGTCCAATATTGTATTTGTGGTTTGGATGCGTCGATTCCTGCCATCCGTTCCGGCTGGATAGCAGGATGGAACAATGCGGCCTGTGACACAAAATGTGAATCTATCTTCCAATTCTTCATCTTCTCAGGCGAAGGATAACCTAGCGGAAAATCATTGTCAAGCAGTCTTCCGTCTACATACAGGGTCCAGCGTACACCGGAGAAGTTTAGTACCACTTCATGCTCTCCCAGCGGTTTATCCAACATGGCAAGCGGAATACCGGTTACCATCCGTTCCAGATGCCCGTCTACCGGAGATTTCAATTCGAGCCCGGCTTCCAGAACGGGAACCGAGCCATCCGGCATCTTATAAGTAGGATAGTTCTGTCTATTCCGGTCTAGCGGATTGTGCTGACGAAGGCAAACATCCAGCACTCCAGGAATCTCCAGAATGTGTCGGTCGAAGGTGGGAGTTGCCAGGTTGGCTGTGAAGCGAATGGTAAATCCCTTTTTTATATCCTTCAAGAGAGGCAGCGAGTCCGTGTGAATTCCGACGTCCAATTTTGCTTGGGCCGTTTCCGGCAGGTTCATCTTCCAGGAGTTATTCAACAAGGCGATGCGGGCAGGTTCTTTCGTTTCTTGCTGCTGGCAAGAGGTAGTTACTCCGCTCAGCAACATTCCTAGAAACAAGCAACCTGCTAATGATTTTTTATTCATATACTTTATTCTTTTGTGTTTAGTTCTCTTTTATCTCCCTCAACAGGAATCCTTTGATATATCTTCTCACAGGTTCTGCCTCAGGATTGCTTTTATCGATATAAGAGTAATCCAGGAAGAATTTCATAGATTTCGAATCCTTTCCCAATTCTTTCACTTCTACGATATTCTTTTCATTATCCTTTTCTTTATTAGGCTCTGCATATTCAAGCTCGATGTCAGGATTGACTGCTGTCAATGTGAGGGTGCTGTCGCTGTTGACTATCATATTAATGTTATAATATTCTTTCTCGCTCTCTTTGTCGAGATAGGCGGCAGTGAAATAACAGGTATTGGCATCGATGGTCCGCAGCATTTGGTCACCTGTTATCAGCATTCCCCCTTCGGAACTATTCAGTTCGAGCGTCCGGCTATACTTTCCCGAATAGTCATTTTTAAGAACTACATTCATAAGCGCTTTATTATAATCATTCTTTCCGATGCTATACTTAGATACGGAGACAATCTCGAGAGGCAGAATATAATTATGATATTTGTTCATCTTCTCAATCTTAAACTTTACCGGAAGCAGGCCGTATTCTTCACCTGCGGGAATGATGACCTTATTGCTTTCCAGCTCGTAGCAATCTTCGGGAAGAAGTTGATAATAAGAGGTCTCATCATACCTGAACTTATCAAAATTATATTCTTCCAGATTAGCCGGCATTACTGCCAGTTCCGCCTCCACGTCTTCTTTCAAAATCGAAGTACCGCTAAGAGCTACACTGACGCAGACCGTCATTTCCTCTTCTCCTTTATAAGAAAGTTCCCATTCATGGTAACCGTTTTTAATGATGATGGCATACTTTTCAAACTGCTCATCGGGCAACTCATTGCATCCGGTCATAATTGTGACCAGCAATATACATAAATATGAATTAAGTTTTCTCATAATATGAATTTATTTTTCCCAACCGGGGTTTTGTGTCAGTTTCTTATTCTTTTTCAGTTCTCCCTTTGGAATGGGCCACAGGTACATTTTGGGAAGAAATATCTTTGGCATCTCAGCCAATCTTTCTTCATAGAAGAGTGGTCTCTGTTCATCCGAATTGTTTTTATCCACGTTGAGTCCCATCACCGGAGCTCCTTCTTCCACTTCAGCGTCTTTCCACCGGCGCAGGTCGAAGTAGCGGGAAGATTCGAGGAAAAATTCTACTTGGCGTTCACGCTTTAGTTCTTTCTTGAATGACTCATAGTCGGCATACACCGCATCCGGTAAGTCGGGCAATCCTGCTCTGAAACGCACCCGGCTGAATCCGTAACGCATGCCTTTTCCGGATTCCACCGAACCGGTTTCTCTCTTTACTTCTATCATTGTCTGGTCATTATAAGAGGGTATCTGGTAAGTCTGTCCGGAAACAAGTTCATTCAGGGCTTCGGCATACCACAGTAAGACGTCTGCATAACGGATGGTAGGCTCCACTTTGTATTTCAATTGCCCGCCTGTGTTCCACGAGTCGTCGGGGTGATAATACTTTTTCACTCCAATTCCTGTTCTCAGGTAGAAGTCCGGTTCAGACAATCTCTTTCCGCTGGGGTCGTTCTTATAATAGAAATATTGTAGTCCGATTTTCTGGGTTTCCGTGGTGCTCCCGTTTTCCCACACAGAACCGTTGAATGCCAATGAAGCATACAGGCGGGGTTCCCGATTGGCATACCGTAGTGAAACATTGGCCCCGATATAGGGATAATCAGAGTTAGACAGAGAGAATCCTTTGGTTTGATAAGGATATTCGGTGCTGGAGGCGGTGATAGGGTTGCCGTCGCACATCAAATAAGCTTTCTCTTGCTTAAGAGTGGTGGCAATCGTATTCCAGCCGTTCATCTGCCTAGGCGCTGCATGTTTGGCTATATCATTCAGATCGTTTCCGGTATAACTTTGGCGGGTAAATATAAACTCGGGATTCTTAGACGCAGTGATTTCTCCATTGAAGCATTGCTGATAGGATTTGAAAGGGTCTATTCCGCCACTTCCCTGAGGATAGGGG
>JAUUNK010000016.1 GCA_030844565.1 Bacteroides ovatus | reverse complement strand
TGACGGACTACGTAAACAGGCTCCTGTCATTGATTATCAACAGGGCAGCCTTCGCGACGATTTCGACTTCGGTCCGGCAGTTCTTATTGAGCAACAAGCTTTCAAGGAAGCAGTTGCACGCATGACCACCGACTATCAATATGCCGGATGGTATGACCTCCGCTTGAAAATCTCCCAGTCACGCAAGCTGGTGCACATTCCCGAATATCTGTACACTGAGATTAAAAACGAAATCCGTACAAGCGAAGAAAAACAATTCGATTACGTAGACCCCAGAAACCGGAATGTACAAATCGAAATGGAACAAGCATGCACCCAGCATCTAAAAGATATCCAAGGATACAAATCGCCTGCATTCTCCGAAGTCAATCTGAACGGAGAAGAATTCGAATATGAAGCTTCCGTCATCATTCCCGTACGCAACCGTGTCTCTACTATTCGTGATGCAGTGCGTTCCGCTCTCAGCCAACAGACTACTTTCGTCTATAATGTGATTGTTATCGACAACCACTCTACCGACGGTACTACAGAAGCCCTTAAGGAATTAAGCGCAGACACGCGACTCATCCATCTTATTCCCGAAAAAGAAGATCTCGGCATAGGAGGTTGCTGGAACACCGCTGTTCATGATTCCCGTTGTGGCAAGTTCGCCGTGCAACTGGATAGCGACGATATATATAAAGACGAACATACTCTGCAGAAAATAGTGGATGCTTTCTATGAACAAAAGTGCGCTATGGTGATAGGGACCTACCTGATGACAGACTTCCAGATGAATGAAATAGCCCCGGGCATCATCGACCACAAAGAATGGACTCCCGAAAACGGTCATAACAACGCTTTACGCATCAACGGCCTGGGAGCTCCCCGGGCATTCTACACTCCTATTCTGCGTACTATCAACTTCCCCAACACCAGTTATGGAGAAGACTACGCTGTGGGATTAAAGATTTCCGGCAATTACCCCATCGGCCGCATCTATGACGTATTGTATCTCTGCCGACGCTGGGAAGGCAATTCCGACGCTGCCCTGGACATTGAAAAGACAAACCGGAACAATTACTACAAAGACCGCCTTCGCACCTGGGAACTCGAAGAGAGAATAAGCGAACATAGCATCTTGCCGGATCTGGAAGAAAGAGTAAACCGCCTCTTCGACCAGCAAGTAGAAATGTGGCCTCTGGCAAAAAAGAATATTGCAGCATTGAAAGATGCCGATATAAAAACTGTTTTCTTAGGCCAATCGGACACGGACAGTTGTTATCCCGTCACACTACGTTTCCTCCCCAAACGCAGTGTCTCTACCAACGCCCGGACCGATGCCGAATCTATCAGCAAAAGACAATGCTTTTTATGTGAGAAGAACCGCCCTGACGAACAAATTCATGTTCCCTTCAAGCAATACCAGATATTGGTGAATCCCTATCCTATTTTCGATCACCACTTGGTAATAGCCGACAAAAGGCATCTTCCCCAAACCATCGCACAACGCTTCCCCGATATGATGGACCTTGCCTATAATATGCCTGGATATTATATCTTCTATAACGGAGCAACTTGCGGAGCTTCGGCCCCGGACCATGCACACTTTCAGGCATGCAGCCTCAACGATTCGCTTCCGATATTTCAAGAGTTGCTTTTAGACGGCGAATCCATGAAAAAACCTCACGGTCTTATCTTCCTGCCAAAGAAGAGAATCCTAACTGCGGACTACCAGCAAAAGCCGGTACAATATCTCTATTTTGAGACGACAGACAACGACCAAACGGATATTATAAAGGCTTTCCAGTGGGTATATGATGCCTTGGCTGCCGTCACAGGTCAGGAAGAACCTATGATGAATGTTCTTTTGAAGTATGGTTTGCAAAAGGCTGACAATGATATGATGGACGAAGAAGATTTAGAACTAGCCATAAAAGCCTGGCATCTTATTATTTTCCCGCGCTCCAAGCACCGCCCAGATTGTTATTATGCTGAAGGAGAAAAAAATATAGCAATCAGCCCTGCTCTTGCAGAAATGGCAGGGGTGGTGCCCGTCATCAGAGAAGAAGATATTGAGAAACTCACTAGCCAACGGCTCAATGAGATTTATCAAGAAATAGCCTTACCCCAAGAACAGATGGACGAAGTTGTGAAAAGGATTAAGTGTCATCTATGAAAGAGCCCGAAATCACAGTCGGCATACTTTCCGGGAAAGAAATAAGATTTTCTTTCCCGAAAACATTCTTCTCTTCTTCGGGAGAAGAAGTTTCCGGTGAACACTCAGTCGTCTATGAAAACGGAAGAATCTATTGGCGGGGCAGGATATATGACGAACTGCTGTTTACTCCTCTTTGCTCTGATACCGATACTTTCTTCGAGCTCGATTCTGTCACCATCGGCATCGGCTTCCATTGGGAACGCCAGGAAAGCCAACGGTTTCGGGGAGCTCTAAAGATTGTTGCAGGGAAAGGACCGGTTGCCACTTCTCTTGATGCCACGGCAGAAGAAAAGTTGTGGGCTATCAATATAATCCCTCTCGAAGAATACCTTACTAGTGTGATTTCCTCTGAAATGAGTGCCGCCGCCTCACTCGAACTGTTGAAAGCGCATGCGGTGATTTCCAGAAGCTGGCTTCTGGCACAGTTGAGTCCAATGCAGAAAGATGTAAATTCTTCTCTGACTTCGGATACAGAAAGAATCCGTTGGTACGACCGAGAAGCACATACCCGTTTCGACGTATGTGCCGATGACCATTGCCAACGTTATCAAGGGATTACACGCGCCTCTACAGAAAAAGCGAGGCAAGCGGTGGAGGCTACACGCGGCAAGGCATTGATATACGAAGGAAGACTTTGCGATGCACGCTTCTCCAAATGTTGTGGCGGTGCATTAGAAGAATTTCAGAATTGCTGGGAAGATACTCCTCACAACTATCTCATTGGAAAACGGGACAGCCTGACCGACACTCAACTACCAGACCTCACCCGGGAAGAAGAAGCCGATAAATGGATACGAACCTCCTCCGAATCTTTCTGCAACACGCAGGACGAAAAGGTCCTCAGCCAAGTGCTGAATCATTACGACCGGGAAACCACCCATTTCTACCGTTGGAAAGTGAGTTACACACAAGAAGAATTATCAGAACTAATCCGACAGCGCTCGGGCATTGACTTCGGAGAAATTATCGACCTTATCCCCCTCGAGCGGGGAACCTCCGGACGTATCGTGCGACTGAAAATAACAGGGACTTTACGTACGCTCATCATTGGGAAAGAACTTGAAATACGACGCACTCTGTCTTCCTCCCACCTGTATAGTTCCGCTTTCGTGATTGACAAAGAAGGAGGGGAAAGAAACGGTATTCCCACTCACTTCACCCTTACCGGAGCAGGTTGGGGACATGGTGTAGGACTCTGTCAAATCGGCGCCGCCGTGATGGGTGAGCAGGGATATACCTACAGCAAAATCCTCTTTCATTATTATCCGGACAGCACGCTCGAACAACTATACGAATGAAAAAACATAATGACCATGATACCTACCAAGAACAGAAATCCTTGGAGCTGGATAACCACTCTCTATTTTGCTGAAGGATTACCGTATGTAGCAGTGATGACTATCGCTGTTATCATGTATAAACGACTTGGACTATCAAACACAGAGATTGCCCTCTACACCTCCTGGCTCTATCTGCCTTGGACCATTAAACCGCTATGGAGCCCTTTCGTAGACCTGGTCAAAACAAAACGCGCATGGATTATCGCCATGCAAGGACTCATTGCGGCAGGATTTGCAGGAATTGCCTTTTTTATCCCCACCACCCATTATGTGCAATTTACCCTGGCTTTCTTCTGGTTGCTGGCATTCAGCTCCGCAACACACGACATTGCCGCAGACGGCTTTTATATGCTGGGACTTACCAATGAAGAACAGTCCTTCTTTATAGGTATCCGTAACACCTGTTACCGCTTTGCCAGCATCGCCGGGCAAGGCATTCTCGTCATGTTTGCCGGTTGGTTGGAAGCCTCTTTAGGCAATGTTCCTCTGGCATGGAGCATCAGCTTCTATCTATTGGCAGGAATCTTCCTCGCTCTTACGCTCTACCACCGTTTTATGCTTCCTCACCCAGCCTCCGACATCCGACGCCCGGGATTGACACCAAGAAAGCTACTCCAGGACTTCTTTCTCACCTTTGCCTCTTTCTTTGAAAAGAAGAATGTATGGTTAATGTTTTTCTTCCTACTTACCTACCGTCTCGGAGAATCTCAATTAACCAAAACAGCTTCCCCCTTTCTGCTGGACGATAGCTCGGCAGGTGGGCTAGCACTTTCCACCACTACCGTAGGGATGATTTATGGCACTTTGGGCGTAGTTGCCCTGCTCGTGGGAGGTATTGTTAGCGGTTTTCTCGTCTCCCGCGACGGATTCAGAAAATGGATACTCCCCATGGCACTCGCCATCAATCTGCCCGACCTGCTCTATGTCTGGATGGCTGCCGCCCGCCCTGAAAGTACGTTCCTAATTTCTCTTTGCGTCACTATCGAACAGCTTGGCTATGGTTTTGGCTTCACCGCCTACATGCTCTATCTCATTTATATTGCTGACGGAGAACATAAGACAGCCCACTACGCCATCGGCACCGGCTTCATGGCTCTCGGCATGATGCTTCCCGGGATGCCTGCCGGATGGATACAGGAACAACTAGGTTATACCAACTTCTTCTTGTGGGTATGTTTATGTACAGTTCCGGGTATTATTGCCGCGCTGCTGGTTCGGGCAAAGCTGGATGAGGGATTTGGAAAGAAAGAAATATAATCCATCTATTAAGTCACTAATAACGCATTATCATTTTACTTAACACACATAAAAACCTTAAAAAGAAAACAGTCATGGACCCAACCACAAGTAAGAAACGTCTCCTAGCCTTAGATGTTTTACGCGGCATCACTATTGCCGGAATGATTTTGGTGAACACTCCCGGACGGTGGGAATACGTCTACGCACCCCTTAAACATGCACCCTGGATAGGACTTACCCCTACAGACCTTGTTTTTCCTTTCTTCATGTTCATCATGGGAATCTCTACCTATATCTCGTTGAAAAAATATCAATTCACATTCACCGCCGCCGCAGGATTGAAAATACTCAAACGTACGGTGATTATCTTTGCCATCGGGGTAGGCCTCAGTTGGTTTACCTTGCTCTGCTATAAACACCGTTTATTCCCCTTTGACGAAATTCGTATCCTCGGCGTCATGCAAAGGTTGGCGCTTGCTTACGGTGCTACCGCCTTCATCGCGCTGGTAATGAAACACAAATATATCCCTTACCTCATCGTTGCGTTGCTGGCGGGCTACTTCATCATCCTCACTACCGGAAACGGATATGCGTATGACACCACCAACATTCTTTCCATTGTAGACCGCAGCATTCTCGGCGAAGCACACATGTATCGCGATAATGGCATCGACCCGGAAGGTGTACTAAGTACCATCCCCTCCATCGCACATGTTCTTATCGGCTTCTGTGTGGGAAAACTCCTGATGGAAGTACACAATATACACGAGAAGCTGGAGCGCCTGTTCATTGTAGGCACTATATTGACTTTTGCCGGATTCCTGCTAAGCTACGGTTGTCCCCTGAGTAAGAAGATATGGACTCCTACGTTTGCGCTCGTCACCTGCGGGCTTGCTTCCAGTTTTCTGGCATTGCTCGTATGGATTATCGACATTCGGGGAAAGAAGAGCTGGAGTCGGTTCTTTGAGGCATTCGGGGTCAATCCTCTTTTCATGTATGTGCTTTCCGAAGTACTCGCTATCATCCTGGTGGCCACTCCCATCACAGGTCCCGAGGGGGAAATAAGCCTGTATGACTATATCTATGTGGCAGGATTGCAACCCGTTTTTGGCAACTACGGGGGTTCGCTGGCATTCGCCATATTATTCGTCCTCTTGAACTGGCTCATTGGATACGGGCTTTACAAAAAGAAAATATATATAAAGATATGATACTTATTGCAGATAGTGGTTCCACCAAAACAGACTGGTGCGTGGCATCCCACGATAGCCTCCGGTTGAAGATACAAACAGAGGGCATCAATCCCTTCTTCCAATCCGAGGAGATGATTACAGAGCAACTTATTTCCCATCTCATACCACAACTGCCTGCCGAAGAATGGGAAGCCGTCTACTTCTACGGCGCAGGATGCACCCCGGAAAAAGCATCAGAAGTAGCACATGCCCTTATTCGCTGTTTTCCTACATTGAAAAGAGAACCGGAGGTATACTCAGACATGCTTGCCGCCGCACGTGCCCTTTGCGGATACGAAGCAGGCATCGCCTGCATCCTGGGTACCGGCTCCAATTCATGTTTTTACGACGGAGAAAGAATCACCCACCACGTCTCTCCTCTGGGATTCATCCTGGGGGATGAAGGAAGCGGAGCCGTTCTGGGCAAACTGTTGGTGGGTGATCTTTTAAAAGACCAATTACCGCCAGAACTGAAAGAAGAATTTCTTAGCCAATTCAACCTGACTGTTGCCGAGATTATCGACAGCGTCTACCGCCAACCGTTTCCCAACCGTTTCCTTGCCGGTCTCTCTCCTTTCCTGACAAAGCATCTAAATGAACCTGCTGTGAGAAATCTTGTATGCAACAGCTTCCAGGCTTTTTTTCGCCGGAATGTTATGCATTACGACTATCAAAAGTATCCGGTCCATTTTATCGGTTCTGTGGCCTATCACTACAAAGAGATACTTGAAGAAGCTGCCGGCCATACCGGAGTGTCTCTAGGTAAAGTGATGCAAAGTCCTTTGGAAGGATTGGTATATTATCATAGCAAGAAACGGTCCTAGCCCAGGATTCTGCATGTGGTAAATGCACCCAAAAGGAGCCGTAGCAGATGCACACGTAACAAAAATGATACCTTTTGTACGTTAAGTGATAGTCTGTCCCTGATAAAAAGCGTAGATTTGCATTGAAATATTCCATTATTAACTAACTAAAGAACCATGAATTTAAGCACAAAATTATTCCTCACTGCAAGCTTGCTTGCATGCAATCTATTCGCTTCCTTTGCCGGCGATGTTACTATCAAAATTACAAAAAAGTATCTTAACCTGCCCGTCTCCCATCAAGTAGAACGAAAAAGGATGACACTCGAAGTTAAAGGAGACCCCACATACAACTTCGTCATCCGTCTGGCTACAGGCGAACCCGATTATTGGGTATTCCGGGATGTATCTTCCTGGAAAGGCAAAACACTGCATATTAGCTACGAGGGCGAATCGGCGGGACTGGAAAAAATCTATCAAGACGATACGATTGCTGGACAAGACAGTTTGTATAAAGAGAAAAACCGCCCGCAATTTCATTTCACTACTCGTCGAGGCTGGATTAATGATCCTAACGGCCTAATATATTATAACGGAGAATACCACCTCTTCTATCAACACAATCCCTATGAGAGAGAATGGGAGAATATGCACTGGGGGCATGCCGTCAGCCACGACTTAGTGCATTGGCAGGAATTGCCGGATGCCTTGCATCCCGATGAACTAGGAACAATATTTTCCGGTTCAGCCGTGATAGATTATGACAACACTGCGGGATTTAACAAGAAAAACGTTCCTGCGCTGGTAACTGCCTATACGGTTGACAATCCTGAGAAACAACGGCAGTGCATAGCCTATAGTCTTGACAATGGTCGCACCTTCACCAAATATGAAGCTAACCCGGTAATCGACTCGAAAGCGAAATGGAATAGCAAAGACACGCGTGACCCGAAAATCTTCTGGTATGCGCCGGGCAAACATTGGGTGATGGTACTCAACGAACGAGACGGGCATTCTATCTACAACTCTTCCGACTTGAAGCACTGGGAATACAAGAGTCATGTCACCGGATTCTGGGAATGTCCTGAACTGTTTGAATTGCCGATAGACGGAGACAAGAATCACACCAAATGGGTGATGTATGGCGCCTCTGGAACTTACATGTTAGGAACCTTCGATGGTAAGGCATTCACCCCCGAAGCCGGTAAATACTACTATTACACCGGAAGCATGTATGCCGCCCAAACTTATAGTAACATTCCCGCCAGCGACGGACGTCGTATACAAATAGGATGGGGAAGAATCTCGCACGACGGCATGCCATTCAACGGAATGATGTTGCTTCCCAATGAGCTTACTTTACGCACTACGTCGAAGGGAATCCGTCTGTTCAGCGTTCCGGTCAGAGAAACAGAGCAGCTGTTCGAATTGGCGGGAAAATGGTCATCCATTGCTTCCGGCGAAGCCAACAAGCTTATACATGATTTTTCTGATAAAGATTGTCTACGGATTAGAACAACTTTCAAACTGTCTCATGCTACCAGTGCGGGGCTCAATCTCTACGGGCAACCACTCATAGATTATGATATGAATTCTAACCTGATTAACGGTGTGTTTTACTCACCGGACGACCCTACCAGTATGGAACTGTCCGCAGACATTTATATCGACCGCACCTCTGTCGAGGTCTTTATCGACGGAGGAGCTTATTCGTACTCGATGAAGCGAAACCCGCACAAAGATAACCGGGAAGGACTTCATTTCTGGGGTAATAATATAGAAATAAAGAAGTTGGAGGTGTTCTCAGTAAAGGCTATCTGGTAAGAAAGCCTTCGTAAGAAAGACTAACATGAGAAACACTAATTATACATTCCGGGGTGCTTTTCTGTCTCTTGTAGGATTGTTTATATTCCTTTCTTCTTGCCAACGCCAAGAAGAAAGAGACAAAAAGTATGTTATCGGATTTTCACAATGCACCTCTGATCCCTGGAGGGAAGCTGTATTGCTCGAGATGCAGATTGAGGCGTCCAATTACCGGAATGTAGAATTAGTGGTATATAATGCGATGGATAACAGTAGCCGGCAGGTAAGTCAAATTCGAAAACTGATTTCACAAAATGTCGACGTGCTCATTATCTCTCCCAATGAAGCAATCCCCATAACGGATGTTGCGGTAGAAGCTTATCGGAAAGGTATCCCTACCATCATTCACGACCGGAAGATTCAGTCGGAAGAGTACACAGTATCTATTGGAGCCAATAATTACAATATTGGCTCCGCCATCGGCGACTATATCAATAAACAGTTACCAGCCAATTCCACCATACTGGAAAGCTGGGGGCTGGAAGGTTCTTCGCCCGCCATTGAACGCCATGATGGTTTTATGGACCACCTGGAAAAAGATAAGAACTTTAAAATCACCCAGCTTTTTGGCAAATGGCATTACAACAGTGCTTATGAAGCAGTCAGCACCTTGCCTGCTTATGAAAAAATAGACATGATCTATGCACACAATGACGTAATGGCTCTTGCTGCGCGCGACGTTATTATGAAAAAAGATCCCGTATCTGCCAAGCGTATCCGTTTTATTGGTATTGACGGGGTATATGGCGATGGTGCAGGCTTGCAGGCAGTAGCCGAAGAAAAGCTCGAAGCTTCCTTTCAATATCCCACCGGGGGAGCTATTTGTATCCAAGTAGCCATGGCCATTATTAAGGGAAATAAGGTCAAGAAGAACTACGTATTGAACACTGCCATCATCGACCGGAGTAATGCTAAAACCATTCTGGCACAGTCTGAGCAACTAAACAATTATCAAAAGAGAATCAATCGACAGAAACAGGAAGAAGATAATTTACTTTCGCGTTTTAAGTTCTTACGAAATTCAACTATTCTTATTCTCACCTTGATGTTACTTATTATTCCCTTGCTGGGATATGTGATGTACATGAACCTGCGAATCAAGAATAAAAATAAAGAGCTACACGACAAAAATCAACTGGTAGAAGCCCAGAAAGAAGAACTAGCCGTCAAAAACAAACAAATAGAGAACATAACGAACCAAAAGTTACAATTCTTCACTAACATCTCCCATGAAATCCGTACGCCTCTCACATTGATATTAGGTCCTGTCAATAAACTTATCAAGAATTCCCCACTCGATCCTTCCATTCAGGAAGACGTAGCTCTGATGAAGCGAAATGTAGACCGACTCTACCGGATTGTCAACCAAATACTCGACTTCCGCCGAATCGATAATGACAAGATGAAACTGATTCTACGCCAAGTAGATTTAATAGAGATGGCAAGAGAAGTTTTCGATTATTTCACCGGAATAGCTGAAGAAAAAGAGATTCGTTATGAATTTCATACTAACATTGATAAACTGCCCCTCTATATCGACGTGAATAAAATAGAGCAGGTATTAGTCAACATTATTTCGAATGCTTTCAAATACTCCGATAGCAAAGGAAGCATATCTCTCACACTCACCAACGAAGAAAACACGGTCTTGATAGAAGTAAAAGACTGCGGACAAGGAATCTCGAAAGAGAATATAGAGCATCTGTTCGAGCGGTTCTATACAGGAAACAAAAACTTGGGCACAGCAAGCTTCGGCATCGGGCTGAATTTATCAAAAGAATATGTGGACCTGCATGATGGAGAAATTCAGGTAGAAAGCCAACTTGGAGAATATACCTTGTTTACTGTTCGATTGCATAAAAGTATCACTCATTATACACATGAATATAGTTTGGAAGAAACCCGCCATTTCAGTCTGAACCACCCTGATATGGAAGTAAATACAACGATGGTGAATGAAATTTTGTCCAAAAGCTATGAGTATCACATTCTTGTGGTGGAAGACGACCCTGATGTGAGATATAGTCTGCAAAAGGAGCTTTCCGATAATTTCAAAGTAGAAGTAGCGGCAAACGGAAACGAAGCAATAGAAATACTCAATCAGGACGCTGCCCTACATTTGATTGTAAGCGATGTACTGATGCCCGGGATGAATGGCTTCCAATTAGTAAATAGAGTAAAAAATGACCTGGCTTTCAGTCATATTCCCATCATCCTCTTGACTGCTTTGTCCGAAGACAGCCAACGCATCTACGGTATTGCCGAAGGGGCGGACGAATATATACCCAAGCCCTTTAACATGGACTTTCTGAAAATACGCATCATCAATATCGTTTCCGAACGGCAGAAGATGAAAGAGAGCTATATGCAAAATCTCCAGACGGGCACGATGGACAATGCAGAAGTATGCAAACTGATGAAAGTAGATGAATTGTTCAGGGATAAGCTACTGAGCATCATCGATACCCAATACGAGAACTCCAATTTCAGTATTGAAGAGCTAAGTGAACAACTGGGACTGTCAAGAGTGCATCTTTATCGCAAGATGAAAGCATTGTTCGGAATATCGCCCACCGACTATTTACGCAATTATCGCCTCAATAAAGCAATGCTTTTACTCAAATCCCACCAATATAACATCAGCGAAGTAGCTTACATGACCGGTTTTACTTCTCCTGCTTACTTTACCAAGTGTTTCCGGACACTCTACGGAATAACTCCGTCCGAATCAATGGTTTCCTAAACTTATTCCCAGGTTACCTCTTCAAGTAACCTGATTGACAAGTTACAACTATTCCTGCTCCATGTTACTATCTTTATAGGGTTTGTTTCCTGAGTTATAACGCTTCTAAACTATTCTGCCTAACATTGCATCAACAATCCCATCGTACAATTACCACTAATTCAGATTCCAATGAACAGAGAAAACAAACCTTTATTCCTATATACTTTTATCACTGTCTTTGGTGGTCTGATTGTAGGATTAAACATGGCAGGTATTTCGGGAGCCGTTCCCTCCCTACAAGAACAATTCAATCTCGATGATATGTCTTTAGGACTAGTTGTAAGCATCTTGATTGTAGGATGTCTGGGTGGCGCTTTGCTGGGAGGGGGTCTCAGCGACCGATATGGCCGGCAGAAGGTGATGTTTTCGTCCGCTGTCTTCTTTATTGTTTCTTCTTCAGGGTGTGCGCTATCTTCCAACCTGGCTTCACTTTTAGTCTTTCGTTTGATAGGTGGGCTTGGCATCGGAGTAATTTCTGCCGTAGCACCCATTTATATATCCGAAATTTCTCCTGACCCATTACGGGGAACACTGTTTTTTTATAATCAGTTGGCTATTGTAATCGGAATATTGATAGCCTATATTGTAGATTATATACTGCTGGACTATGAATGGAACTGGCGTCTAATGCTCGGATTTCCCTTCTTCTTCAGTATAGGATACTTACTTCTGCTAATTATATTGCCCGAAAGCCCTCGGTGGCTTTCAACCCATGGAAAGGTAAATAGAACCAGGCAGATGGCAAGCAAACTAAATCTGGGTATAAACGAGATATATGCACCGGAGGCAAATGAGCATGTTTTCATAGGTTCTATGTTGGCCGCCTTACAGCAAATCACAGGTATCAATGTTATCATTAACTATGCTCCTTCCATCTTTGAAATGACAGGGGTTGCCGGGGATATTGCCATAGTGCAGTCCATTTTGGTAGGGGTAGTGAATCTATTGTTTACCTTGGTTGCTGTATGGTTGGTCGATAAAGCAGGACGCAAGATTTTGCTCTTGGCAGGTAGTCTGGGGATGAGTATTTCCCTATTCTACCTAATTTATACCTTCGTTGTTCCGGCAGCTAATGGTATAGGAGCATTGGTAGCCGTACTATGTTACACCGGTTTTTTTGCTACCTCCCTGGCACCTCTCATGTGGGTAGTGACATCCGAAATTTATCCTTCCCGTGTCCGCGGAACTGCAATGTCATTTTCTACAGGAATCAGTTGGCTATGTACTTTCCTCACGGTCCAGTTCTTCCCTTGGATTTTAAATAATTTAGGAGGATCGATCGCTTTTGGAATTTTTGCGGTTTTTAGCATTACTGCCTTTGTGTTTATTTTATGTGGTATGCCGCAAACAAAAGAAAAACCGCTAGAAACAATAGAAAAAGAATTGAAAGTAAGCAATACACATAAATAATTTTAAGTATGAAACAAAGAAAAAGAAATGTTTGTCTAGCCATCTGTGCAGGGCTTTTATTCTCTTCGTGGGGATGTAGTTCACAAATAACAGAAAAAACAGTAACGCTGGAATCATTGTTGAATGAAATGGTATCGGTAGAAGAACAGGCTCTCTATCCGGTTCCATCTTATACTTGTCATCAAGAGAGTAGCTACGACCGTGCCTCTACATCGCCCGACTCAGTTGGCTGGTTTGCCAACAATGACGGCTTCGGAATCAAAAGAATAGATACAGTGGCGGGACGTATCGAGAAAGTGATGTTTGACGAAACCGGACCGGGCGTCATCACCCGTATCTGGATTACTACCATTGACAAAAGAGGAACGTGGAGATTTTATTTCGATGGTTCGGACCAACCGGGCTGGATAATTCCCGCCTACGACCTCATGCAAATCAATATTCCGGGACTAGGCAAAGGAATGTTGCAGGCTCACACCAGCTATACACCTGAAGGTAAGGGAGGAAACACTTTATTCCTACCTATTCCCTATGCCCGGGGATGTAAAATTATATTTGAAGATGAACCGGGTATCAATTCAACGCCGAAGTATTATCACATTAATTTCCGCAAATATCAAGAAGAGACGCAAGTAGAGACGTTTTCAAAGGAAGTGGTGGAAAAGGCTGCCAAAAAGATTGCCGAAGTAGACAATCAACTTCTTCATCCTATAACTAACCGCAAAGGCACAATCATTGAGAACAAAAAAGATATACACCCTTCCGATTCATTGGTTATATCTTTACCCCAAGGTGAAAATGCAATATATGAGGTAAAGTTTAATATCCATATCGACAGCGCAGCCCAATATGCCCAGCTCATGCGCCAACTGATATTCTCCGCAGACTTCGATGGCAAACAAACGGTGTGGGTACCTCTGAGTGATTTTTCAGGAGGCGGTATGGGAGCTCCTAAAGTAGATAGTTGGTATCTGACCGCTAATGGGAAAGGGAAGATCTCCAGTCGATGGTTAATGCCTTATCAGAAAAGAGGTTCTTTGAAAGTATCGAATCTGTCTACACAGTCGGTTAGTGTCGAAATGGAAGTAAATGTAGCTACTCTGAAATGGAACAAGGAGCGTTCATTATATTTTCATACCTCTTGGAGAGAGGAAGACGGCATTTATATTCACGACAGACCTGAAGAAAGCGAGCAATGTGTAGAATGGAACTTCGCAACTCTAAAAGGACGTGGAATCTACAAAGGTGATTTACTTTCTCTTTTCAATCATGCTCCTCTATGGTATGGCGAAGGAGACGAAAAAATATGGGTGGACGACGATACATTCCCTTCACATTTCGGTACAGGAACAGAAGATTATTACAATAGTTCGTGGGCGCCGGTAGTGCCTTTCTATACTCCGTTTGGAGGAGCTCCCCGAGCCGATATGGAAAGTTCCCACGGCTACAACGCATTCTTCCGCACCCGACATTTGGATGGCATTCCTTTTAATAAAAGCTTAAAGTTCGATATTGAAATGTTAGGATGGAAACGTGGAAAGGCAGATTATGCCACTACCATTTACTGGTATGGCGATGCTACCACACAAGCATTCGGAACTTCAGGAGCAGAAAAAGCCTGTCGGCAGTTGATACCTGCCAGCGAAGTTGCAGCAAAATAAAGAGATACATGAGAGTGATATTTATATTTTTAATTAAATCTAATGGGTAAATATGAAACATGAAAGACCTTGCCTTGCGCCCCACCAAAATAGCCGGCCGCAAGAAATGTTGAGAAGGCTTTTAACCTGGGCAGTTATCTTATACTCGGGAGTATTTATA
The DNA here is from genome assembly GCA_030844565.1 of Bacteroides ovatus. Lineage (GTDB taxonomy): Bacteria > Bacteroidota > Bacteroidia > Bacteroidales > Bacteroidaceae > Bacteroides > Bacteroides ovatus_A. Next base: position 32,841 of record JAUUNK010000016.1, on the reverse strand, counting down.
GTGCATGCAGGTAATCTGGATATTAGCCAGAAAAAAGTTGTTACAGGTATAGTAACCGAGAAAGAAACAGGAGACCCGCTTACTGGTGTGAGTGTATTAGTGAAAGGTACTTCCCAAGGCACGATTACCGATTTAAACGGTCACTATTCAGTAGACGTGAACTCGAATAAAGATATCTTAGTGTTCTCGTTCATAGGAAAAACTACTATAGAAAAGGCTGTAAAAGGAATAACCAACATGGATGTAATTATGGTTGAGGATGCTACGATGCTAGGAGAAGTAGTTATCCAAACCGGATATATGACTCAACGCAAAGCCGACCTGACAGGCTCGGTTGCCATCGCAAGCTCTTCTGACATAGCTCAGAATCCTTCAACCAACGCCTTGAAATCTTTACAGGGGAAATTACCGGGCGTATTTATTACTACGGACGGTAGTCCCGGAGGAAATGCCTCGATACAAATTCGTGGCCTTACTTCTCTAAACGCACAGCCCGGACCGTTGATTGTACTCGACGGGCTGGCAGGCGACTATAACCTGCGTGATATTAATCCTGCCAATATCGAATCGATTCAAGTGCTGAAAGATGCTGCTTCGGCGAGTATTTACGGTTCGCGAGCGGCAGGTGGCGTGATTATCATCGAAACAAAAAAAGGAAAAAAAGGAGAATCTAAAATTAACTATGAAGGTAGAATACAATTCTCCAAATGGGTCAATAAACCCGATTTGCTAAATACCAGCGAGTATGGACGAGCCATTTGGCAGGCATACGCAAATGATGGTAAACTGGATGAAATCAAACAGAGTGTCCGCTTCTTTGATTACGATTGGGGATATGATGAAAACGGTTATCCTGTACTGAACTCACTACAACCTGTAGAATGGTTGAATACAGCCAAAACCATGCCTCCCGCCGATACAAACTGGATTGATGAAATATCCCGTACGGGAATATCACAGAATCATCAGATTTCTGTATCAAGTGGCACAGATAAATCACGCACTTTCTTCAACCTAGGTTATGAAAACACACAAGGCATACAAATTGAAACTTTCTGGAAGAAATATTCGGCTCGTCTGAATACGGAGTATGACCTACTCAAAAACCGTTTGAAAGTGGGTGAAAATCTTGAACTGAATTACATCAATTACAAAGAAGCCAATCAAACTTTACTCGCATCGAAAGAGCCGCCTATCATCCCCGTGTATACCGAAACAGGTGGCTGGGGAGGCGCTTCCCTGGATGTAGGTATGGACGATTATCGTAACCCGGTGAAAGAACTGCTTCTAGGAAAAGACAATACCAATAAGTTTCTAAAAATTATCGGAAACACCTATGCTGATTTAACAATTATCAAAGGACTAAATCTAAGAACATCCTTTGGGATAGACTATCGTGGAGCATATTATCGCGCAGTCGACCAAAAATGGAGCGAAGCAGATGGTTCTGGCCGTGATGAAAAGTTTAATTACGTACGAAACGACCAAAATCACTTTCTCGAATATCAGTGGACTAACCAGATTAACTACAACGGTCAGTTCTATAAACATACGGTAGGAGCCGTCATTGGAATGGAATTTACCAAAGCTGAAACAGAGGGGTTCTATGCACGTAAAGACGGCTTGACCCTGGAAGACAGAGACTACGCTTATCTGAGTTCGGCTACAGGCGATAAGATTACGGAGGCTACCGGTTCGGGTGATGCTTATGCACTATTGTCTTATTTTGGCAAATTCAATTACTCGTATGACTCCAAATACCTGGTATCGGCAACGCTACGTTATGACGGGTCTTCTAAGTTTGGAGCAGATAATCGTTGGGCTCTCTTCCCGGCATTCTCATTAGGGTGGAGAATCAAAAACGAATCATTCCTGGAGAAAGCAGATTTCCTTTCCGACCTTAAGCTAAGATTTAGCTGGGGGCGCAATGGTAATTCCGCTATCCCGGCGGGATACCTGCAAAGCAGTTATGTAGCTGATTATAACGGAACTTCTTATGCAATAAATGGACAAGAGAGCGGCTCTTTACAATCCGGCTTTCGAAAGTCTCTCACCGGAAATCCCAGCCTCAAATGGGAAACAGTAACTCAAACTAATTACGGAATAGACTTCGGCTTTTTCAATCAAAGTCTAGTAGGAACAATCGATTATTTCTATAAGAAGACAACCGATATGCTCTATTTACCACCCTATATCGGTGCCTTCGGCGAAGGTGGAGATACTTATGTGAATGGTCCTAGCATGGAGAACCGAGGAATTGAATTTTTGCTGACTTATCGCAAAAACTTACCCTCAGGATTTAACTTCAGCATTACGGGAAACATTGCAACCTTCAAAAATAAGATTATCGACTTGCCGGACAATGTGAGAAGTGTGTATGGTGGAAACGGGATGTTGGACGACATCATAGGACATCCTCGCAACTCGATTTATGGATACGTAGCAGATGGAATTTTCAAGACACAGGAAGAGGTGGACAACTCTCCACAACAGGCAGGAAAAGGTCTCGGACGCATACGCTACAAAGACCTTGATGGAGATGGACGCATCACTCAAGATTATGACCGTACCTGGATCGGTGTTAACGATCCGGACTTTACTTACGGACTGAACCTGCAAGCTTCTTATAAAAATGTAGACGTGGCAGTTTTCTTCCAGGGTGTATATGGAGGGGATATTTGGGATTCATGGATTGAATACAGTGACTTTTGGAATATCCAAGATGTAAATAATACAAACCATCTGAAAGGAGTGTTTAATGCCTGGAGTCCCCAGAATCCAAATTCAAATATTCCAGCTCTTTCTACCCGTAACATCAACGATGAAAAGCGTACATCCACCTATTTTATCAAAGATGGCTCATATCTGAAACTCAGAACAGTAGAAGTAGGATATACCTTTCCTGAAAAATGGGTGAATAAAGCACTTATCAGTCGCCTTCGTGCCTATATCTCCGCCAACAATGTATTCACTCTTAAAAAATGGTGGGATAATAACCGTTTCTCTGGTCCAGACCCTGAAATCCGGGATTTTGGCTACGTCATTCCCTTTACTGCTACTCTCGGAGTTAATATAACCTTTTAAATAGAAACAGTATGAAAACCTTATATAGTTTATTTTCGTTATCCGCCATTTTTCTTTTTCTGTTGATAACGGGTTGTGCCGACCAACTGAACATTAATCCCAAAGGGGTACTAGCCGACGACTTATTGTTAGGAAAGCCCGAATATATTGACGACTTTGTAACACCCTGCTATTCATTAATCCCTTACCTGCCCTGGTCTGAAGCCCATGCTTGGTGGATGCATGGCTCTATCCGTTCGGATGATGCTTACAAAGGCGGCTCAGGTGTAAACGATCAATCCGCTTGGCACGATATGGAAGTCTTTTCCTCTGTAACTGCCAATGTAGGCAATAATGACGGTCCCTGGTTCAAAGGATACGTAGCTATATCCAGATATAATCTCGCACTTTATGCGCTATCAAAAGTTACTGAAGAAAACTATCCTCTGAAAGGCGTCCGCACTGGTGAAGTAAAGTTCCTTCGCGGGGCTACCTACTTCTTTATGAAAACACTATGGAGATACATACCATGGGTAGATGAAGAAAACGGTAGAAGCGTGGAAGAAGTAACCAAAATTTCGAATAGACCCAACGGCGCCGATGATACCTATCTTTGGGAACATATTGTAGCCGACCTGGAAGAAGCTGTCAGACTGCTACCGGAAAAACAAACAGAGATAGGTCGCATCAACAAAAACGCCGCACGGGCGATGGCTGCTAAAGCACTACTGTTTATGGCATACAAGCAAGACGAAAGACATCAAGTAATCGAAATAGACAAAACTATTTTAGAACGGGCTTTAGTCTATATCAATCAAATAACCGACCAAGAGGGCGAGAATGTAGGACTATGCGAAGATTTTGCCGAGAATTTCTTACCCGAATATGATAATGCCACTAAAGAAGCCCTCTGGGAAATCCAGTATTCTATCAACGATGGAACATCAAGCGGAGGAAATACCAATAACGGTGCAGAATTAAACGCTCCTTCGTGGGAACCTCATTTCCCCTGTTGTGACTTCCATAAGGTAAGCTTTAATATGGCAAATGCTTTCCGAACCGATCCCAACGGACTGCCTTTGTTCGATACATTCAACGACGCAGAATTGAAAGGGAGATACAAAGAGTATTTCCAGGAAAACAGTTTCGATCCACGCCTGAGCCACACAGCAGCTATCCCCGGATACCCTTATAAATACAATCCGGAATTATTGTATGAAGAAAAGGCTTCCCGTAGTCCAGGTGATTACGGTTACCTGAAATCCGTAAAAGAATTGGTTCCTGCCGGATGCGACTGTATTATTGTCAACCGTAACTCGATGAATGTAAAACAAATACGTTATGCCGAAGTTCTCCTGTGGAAAGCAGAGATTCTAATTCAATTGGATCGCCACAAAGAAGCCCGTCCCATCATCAACCAACTCCGCGAACGTGCCAATAACAGTAGAATCCGCTTGCTGATGGCAGATGGCACTCCTTATATGAACTATAAAGTGAGTCCATATACCGACGAAGCTGCCTGGACAAAAGAATATGCATGGAAAGCATTGATGTTCGAGAACCGCTTGGAGATGGCTTGCGAAGGCAGACGTTTCTTCGACCTACAAAGGTGGGGAATATTGGAGCCTACCATGAATGCTTACTTCCAAAAAGAAAAAACCCGTTTTACTTGGATGAATAATGCAGTCTTCGTGGCAGGAAGAGATGAATACAAACCCATTCCTCAGAATCAGATGAATTGGGCAAAAGGAAATTATACACAAAACCCCGGATACTAACGAATAACAGATGATTATGAAAAATATATTCTATTTTCTTTCTGTGATGCTTTATATCTTTGCCGTCACAGGTTGCCAGGACCGCGATATTATTGATAGAAAAGATGGAGTATCTCTACCTCCTGTAACTAACTTAAAATCATCATTGTCTGCTGACAATATTGCTTCCATTGATTGGGACATGCCCACTGCAATACCAGAAGAAGTGCAGCGACCTTTATCCGTCTATGTCCAGGTTTACAAAGAGTCAGTATTGGAGTATCAGATTTCTCTGGAAGACGAACCCACTTCATGGGAATATGAATTGAAAGAGCCAGATTCTAAATACAGGATAGTGGTTAAAGTCCAAGGATGGTTAAAAGAAAAGCCCTACGGACAATCGGATGAAATTTATTCATTGGGACAAACAGCTTCTATCAACTGACTTTGAGAAAAAGGTGGCATTTGCTCGATGCCACCTTTTATTAAATATGCTATTTACATATTATATGCACGTAGGTAGTCCCGTACTTTTTAATTGCTTTTTATCTCTTTGCTTATTATTTCCAGTAGCTTATAACTATATCCTCCATAAGGATTCGGCCAATATTCAGGTTCTATATTTCCGTTATGCTCAGCCCTCACTTTGATAACATATTGATACCCGCTTTCATATATTTCATCGAATCCAGAGATGGATATGACAGTCTCTTTGATGCCGTCAGCCGTGGTTATAGAATATGCAGGAACCTCCGTCGTCCCCAGCCAATTTCGAAAGGGTTCCTTGCTTGATGCTATCGTAAAATAAAGCTCCTCGTATGTTTGTTTTTCTTTGCTAATAACTTCTATCAGTGTATACTTATATCCGCAAGCATCCGGCCATAATTCTCCATTCGTATCAACTTCAGGTTTTGCCTGAACTTTTATCACATATTTGTAGCCTTCTTCATATATGCCATCAAATCCGGAGATGGATTCTACCGTCCTTTTTATTTTATTTCCATCCACAGTGAAAACATAAGCATCTTTGTCAGATACTCCCATCCAATTTTCCTGCAATCCTTTGTATGGCGATATTGTCAAATACAAAATTTCACTATAATCAGTTGACGAATGATCGCTATCGCAAGAAATAAACAAAAAAACAGACAATAAAATTGTATATCCAATAAAAAATCTATTTATCATATTTCTATGTAGGTTAGCAGGCGGTTGTCATTTCCAAATTCATTAGGGATATTCTTTGCCGCTCCGTTTATAATTACTTTATCCAAATGTAAATACAAATGAGGAGAATACAAGAGTTGTTTAAGAACATTAAGTTTGTCTTGTGATTCCACACCATTAACAGAACCTTTAAGGATTAAATTCGTTGTAAAACCACCTTGGGGAATATTAATATTATTTATATATATATCAGTCCAAGATGAGACCTTATTTAAAGGAATTTCTTTATGAAATACTTCTATATTGTTTTTACGATTTATTATTGACACTATTGCTCTTATGTTAAAATCATTTTCGCTATAAGCTCCATATTTTGATGATGCCGGATTAAATGAGTATTGAAACTTGAAATTAATATTTGCACCTTCTGGGCATTGGAGTATCTTTGAATTCTGGTATTCATAGTCTGTGTAAACAGGAGTATTATACCCTAATGGATCAAAAAACATATAATCATTGCCAAGTGGTTGTATTTTTGCAAGAGTCAGCATGTCTATATTTGACAAACTATCTCGCTGCGTAAAAATGTAACTTCCATCCAGTTTATACATAACTCCGTTTGAAGGATACATCATAATAGATAAAAAATCAAATTCACCGACATTTATCCCTGGTTCTCCCAATTCGGCATAGGTTTTATATTGATAACGTTCAAGTTCATCCATTCCTTCAAAATTAATTTTTACATATTTGTCTCTGTCTGTCCTACACATTTCGTGATACATTCCTATAGCATGACATATCTCATGTGCAATAGAGCCAATGCGTTTGGAATAAGATGAGCTCAAAACAATATTCTGTTTTCCTCCTTTTTTACCAATAAAATCCGAGTATGCGGTTGTCGCTAATTGGTCATTGACTGAAAATTGTATATAATCATTTTCATTATATCTTGGTTCCATATCTATATAGGAACCATTTTCAATCCAACTTATTGCAGCATCTATATAAGGAATAACATCTGCAGATACGCCTGCTACAGAATAGTAAACTTTGTTATTGGGCCATCGACGATTAGTTCTGCCCGTTCCTCTAGTATAACCATTTTTATATTTTAAGCTATCAGCCTTATTGAGCCTGATATCCCTCTGAAATAGATAATAGTCCCCCATATCTATTACAGCCGCTTCGTTTCCCCACAAAGTAATTGTGTTGAATTTATAATTACTTTCCTCATAAATGGATCTTGTTTCAAGAGTAATATCCAATGAAGCATCATCCGAACATGAAGACAAAAAAGACAGACAGATAAATATTATCTGTAATACAATTAGACTGTTACTTTTTAGTTGTTTTTTCATAATACATATTTTTAATTTATGTTATCCACAAATATAACAAAAAATATTTCATTTACAAGTAAAAAGTGTAAGAATTATTTTCGTTTTCTAAATTAACAGATGGCTAAAAGAAAAAAATCATGGACAATCAGACGAAATCTGTTCCCTGGGACAAATTGTTTCTATAAATTAATCATGAAAAAGGAAGTGTCAAAACTCTGAAGTGAACCCTAAAAGTTTCTTGCCTAACTTTTTTGGTTTACTTCAATTAACATGTATCCTCTCAGGTGTTAAGAGTTATCGTATTGGATATTAATACCTGACGTGATAGATGTTAATACCTGAAATGATAGCTATTAATACCTGACAAGCCGAATGTGAACAGCCATAGTGTGGGATGTGAATCTCTCACAAGCGGATTGTTCTCTATCATGAAAACATTGCAAAACCAGTCATATTACATTTGCGGATGTTGCAAACTCGCCCTTCCGCTTGAAGCCTTTTATGTGAACAAGAAAACAGGCCGCCCCGCTAATTATTGCAAGGAATGCCGCAAGCCCGTCCCCCGCATCTGCCAAGAGTATTGCCTACTGTCTGAGGAAGAAAGGGCGGAAGCGGTGAAACCGTCGAAACCGGCAGCAGAAAATGTTGCAGCAACCCCCGATACTGTAACAATATCCGGTGATACTGTAACATTATCCCACGCCACAGTAACAAAAAAACGTTCCTATAAAAAGAAAAGAAAAAGAAAAAGAAAAGAAAGAAAACTTCCTCCCTAACCCTCCTTCCGCCGAAGGAGGGGACCAGGAAGAAAGAAGGAGTGAAGGAGGAGATTCTTTTGGACTAACTGACGATGGGAACGAAGAAGAGAAAGAAAAAGAAAACGCAAAGACACCAAAGAAAAAGCGGGAGTGGACGCAGGAGGATATTGACAGCATGCAAGCTCCCACGGACGGCTGCCGGCAATAGCGCGCAGAGGATAATTAATTGAATAACAGTAAATTAATAAGCATAATATCGTATTAACGAATTCATTAACGCACACTTTCAAAATCGCTTGTAGGAGTGAGAACAACCCCTTATATTTGCAGTGTCGATAAGCTTAAAGACAAGAACTAACTAAATGACTAACAATTAAATTTATTTACGACTATGACAGCATTGTATAAACCCTTCCAGTCCAATCGGGAAGACAAAGAAAGCGGTAAGAAGCCATATTATCCGCATGTGGTACGTGTAGGAAATGTGAACTCCGCACAACTTTCTAAAGAGATTGCCGCCTATTCTTCCCTCACGCCGGGTGACGTGAAAAATACACTCGATAACTTGGTAGGCGGCGGTGGAAACAGTGGCGATGGTGGCGGCGAAGCTCCGGACCCACTGGACTGATTCATTCGCCGGACTGGGCTTAACTAACTGAACTGGCTGAGCTGAACATACTAGACTTAACTCGCTAGATATAAGACGACTAACTAAACAAGTAACTATCTATTAACATGAGATCTATTCATTGAACCGTGGTGTATTATTTCGCCACGCAGGGGGATTGTACACTTACTCCGGAGGCCCCCTGTCTCAGGTATCGGTGCAGATACGCAGGATCTCTCAATCAAAGAATCGGAAAGGAGGTAAATTATGGCAATCAAGAAATCTGCCTGGGATGTAATCCTAAAGGTGATTATCGCGGTAGCTTCGGCTATAGCGGGCGTATTAGGCGCCAACGCGATGAGTTTGTAGAATAAGTGGTTAATTAAAGCTCCCTGCCCCATGAATAGGCGCGCGACTTCGGCGGGCAGGAAGCTTTCTGATAGCTACACTTTCCTTTTAGAAACTAATTATATACATCAAAAAAATATGAACAAAAGACTACTATTAATATCTGTCCTCCTGGCAACAGTGAGTTTTAACTGCCTGGGACAACAGCAAGTACCTATCAAAAATATACCCAGCCCGGAAATAGCGAGCCTGGGAGAATATGGAAAAGTTCCGGTGAGTTTATACACGGGTATTCCCGACATATCCGTACCTATTTATGAATTGAAGGCAGGCAACTATTCACTACCGGTTTCTGCCAGCTATCACCTGGCTTCGGTCAAGCCCAATTCCCAGCCCGGTTGTCTCGGGCTTGGGTGGAGCCTTATAGCCGGTGGGTATATAACACGTTCAGTGCGTGGAATGTATGATGAGAAATGCGAATCAGATGGATATGCGCCGGGGTATTATGCACATGCTTCAAAACTGAAAAACATGAGTAATGAACAGTTTGCAGCAGAAACTATGCATATACGAGATATGTATGATAAATACTATGAATTGACCGCCGATGAGTTTTCGTTCAATTTCTGCGGCTACTCCGGAAATTTCTATTATGTAGGAGATGGAGAATGGCGTGTAATTTCTGACCAGGATATACGCCTGGAATTTAATCCGGCTAAAGGAGAAGGTTTTGTAGACGTGTCGGAAGTGGGAAAACGTGTTGATATCAGTGGATGGGGAGAAAAATCCACTAATAACCGCTTTTTTAATAAGTTTACGTTGATTACTCCCGATGGATGCAAGTATGAATTTGGCGGAATCAATGCTACTGAATATAGTATTCCCTATTATGCCCGCTATAATACAGATTTGATACCGACTACTTGGAGATTATCTAAGATAACAACTGTAGATAAGCGAGTGATAGAATTCAGTTATGACACTTCGGCTATCATGTGCGACCTTCGTTACATGCCCATGGAGAAAATAGTGTATAACTGGTCATGTTTCTACAACGGGATTCAGGGGGGAGTTTCAGGTATGACGGGGTATTTGCTTTTTCCGGTTAATATAAAGACGATAAAAACACCCAATGAAACATTGGAATTCAATTATTACAATGAATACGAATACTCAGATAAGTTTGTCGATAATTATCTGGCGTGGACAGTGAAAGATGAGATGTATCACCGCCAGGATTTGGAAATGGATTATGCGAACCCACTCAATCAGTTCCATCTGTTTCTAGGAGGGGGGATTGATCGTACTGACCAGGCAACATTACGCAAATCTATCAAATCAAAATTGAAACATAAAATACTACATAATATTTATGTGAAAGGAAAGGGGTCTTCTATGGTAAAAACTATCTATTTCGATTATAAGAGGGGCGCTCGTCTCAAATTGGCTTTGATTACACAACGTTTCGGAAATCCGCCTTTGATTCCCCATTATGTACATCATCCGCACGGATATGAGATCCTTACCTGGTATGATGTTCCCGCAACCGACCCTAAAGGCCGTATACCTGAATATCGTTTTCTTTATAATTCGGGAGAAGAGATGCCGCAAGATTATGTACGGCCGTTGGCTGATGCATGGGGGTATTATACCGGAAAGAGTGTTGATTTTGCCGCTATACCTAATTTTTCTATAAGAAATAGTGTACTACGCTATACTTTAGCAGAGGTCCTGACCGATGTTGTTTATTCGACAGGTGGGAAAAGTCATTTTGAATATGAATTGAACAATTACTCACAGGTAGTATCTCCTTCTCTTACCTCATTGATAGACCAAAACGGTACAGCAGGAGGATTGCGCATTAAACGCGTCACTAACTTGGATACTCAGAATAATGTGTTGAGTATCAAACAATATTATTATTCGAACACGAGAGAGAACAATGGTAAAAGCAGCGGCATATTGAAAAGCCTTCCTGTAAATGAAATGTTGTATACTCTCCCAAAAGAAAACGGAGCACCGGACCCTAACCAATCGATATCCTTGAAACTTAAATCACAAGGAGGATTTTTTGCTGCGGTTACCAACCACAACACACCGGATGTAGGATATTCTTGCGTAATCGAGGAAACATTGGATAAAAATAGCAAGTCCCAGGGATACATTGTGCGACGCTATTCCAACTATGATGCGGATATTCATGGTAACACTCATTATGACGAACCAGCCTACTATTCCATGTTGATAGGAGATTCCTATACCAAACCGTTTAGCAGCCGTTCTATGGAAAGAGGTAAACTTTTGTCTGAGGAGTATTATGATACGGATAACCATTTGCGGAAAACGCTAAAGTACCGATATAAAGAAGTGAACCCCGGCTCATTTGTAACCGCACATCAAATGGAGTTGCTTTTTTGTACAGATTTAATCGGAGGAACATTTATGCAAAGAGCAGTTGGAACTCTTATCCATACCTACACACATGCTTACCTGACCGACTCCGTTATAGAAACCCTTTATTCCCAATCGGGAAATACGCCGTTTGTTGTGGAGAAAGCATATCAGTACAATAAATATAAGCAACTGAGTCGGATTGCAAGTAAAAACAGCGACGGGAAAAGCACTCTGACAGAACATGTATACGCCGCAACTCTGCCGGAATACAAATGGATGGAAGAGGCTCATATATTATCTCCGGTGTACAGCAAGAAAGAGCAGGCAGGAGACTCTTTCCTAAAAGAAATATACCAGTATGAAGGTCCCGTTCCCTATGTCAAGCAGATGAGTACGGATAGAAACGGGCATATACGGAAAAAGTATACGGTGGAAGACGTGGACAGCTACGGAAACCCTATATATGTTCATGAAGAATCAATGCCGGTTGTCTTGATCTGGGGAGGAGAAGGCCAGCGGTTAGTGGCGCGCATAGAAAACGCCAACCTTAGCCAGGTTGAAAAGGCGTTGGAGATGCGTGTGAAGGACTTTTCTTCTTTAACCCTTTCCGACAGTAATTTCACGAAGATCGAAAATATCCGAAATAAAATATTCGGAACGCATTTCTATATCTACAAATATAGATATGACCGGCGCTTGCAGTCTGAAACACAGCCTAATGGCATCACCGTATTTTATGATTATGATTTTCTGGGTCGCTTGGCAGAGAAGTATATCATGGAATTGAAAGACGGAGCTTACCAGAAGCAGGTATTGAATATGTATGATTATCATTATTACTATGGTGCCGAGAATAAAGACGGAGAAGAAATCATAGAGAAAGGAGAGCAACAATGAAGTTATTTAGATTTATATCGCTTATAGTTTTACTATCAGGGCTTGCGATGCAAGCGTCGGCGCAAATTTATTTGCCAAAGAGTTTGGATAATGCAGGAGGTTTGCTACTGAAAATATTGGAAAGAAACCAGGTTGAAAGAGAGTTCTTGAAGCATGAAAGTGTTTCGGAGTCGGCACCGGTAAGCTATGCGGACTATACGTTCCGCACAACAGAGCCCTTGTATTTGTCCTTCAAACTCAGTTATTCGGTCCCCGGAACAGCTACAGCGGATGTGGAGAAGTGGCAATGTCAGTTGAGGATAACGCAAGGAAGCCTGTTTTCCGGCCGGATACATTATTGTAATATAAAGAATGTCGATCCGCATTCCTTGTCACCGGTGAATTTTGCGGATACCATCTCGCTGCCCGAAGGCAACTATCATATCACATCGACCATCGTAAAAAAGAAGAAAGGCGATAACCTGACGGAGGTGTGCGAGCTGTTCCGTCCCTTGCCGGCATTCATGCCCAATGACTCCACTCCACCGATAACGGTGCGGCCGCTTCCTTCGTTGTGTGTGCTATCCCTGGAGACAAAAGGAGTTTTTCCGGAGGAGCAGCCTGTGCCGGCTATTCCTAAGCCGAACATTAGTTTCGGGGGCAACTACCTATTGCCCGACCGTTTCGGAAAGAACGCCGTATCTTCTTTCAAAAGCAGGACGGGAAAGAAGGAAGAAGGAACGCTTACGGTTCAATATTATGACGGTCTGGGACGTGCGGAAGAAACGGTGGAACAGGGCGTGACTCCGGGTCATAAAGATTTAGTAACCTTTCAGGAATATGACGGATGGGGGCGTAAAGGCAACACCTGGTTGCCGGCTGTAACGACACAAAATACAGGCGATTTCATACCCCTGTTTTCTTATACACTCTTGGCGCGCAATACGTATGGGGGAGACTTCTATTCATATCAGTCTCTTATGTACGAAAACTCTCCTTTGGAAAAGGTTATCCGGCAGTATAACCCGGGAGAAGCGTGGCATGAGCATGATAAATCGTTGAAGACGAATGAGCTTGTTAATATTGCCGGCAATGATACATTAGGTTGCTTGAGTTTCCGGTTGACAGACGGGGCGGGGGAAGCGTTAAATATCAGTGTAAGTAAACAGTACGAAACCGGAACACTGCTTGTCACTCGCTCCGAAGACGAAGACGGAGGCACTTTGTTTGAGTTTAAGGACCGTTTGGAAAGAACGGTTCTGGAACGCCGGATAGAATCAAAGGTAAAGGGGACCAAACAGTTGTCTGACACTTACTATATCTATGATGATTTCGGACAACTCCGCGCCGTTCTTCCTCCTGCATTCACCGGTCGGCTGAGCGTTGGCAATGTTTCTGCAGAAGAGCTCGCCATGTATGCCTATCTATATAAATATGATGTAGCGGGAAATCTTATGGCTAAAAAACTTCCGGGAGTTTCATGGGAGTACTATGTTTATAATGGGGACAATCAACTTATATTTAGCCAGAATGGCGAAGAACGCAAGCGAGGCGAATGGAAATTTTTCTTCCCCGACGTATTCGACCGCGTATGCCTGCAAGGAGTCTGCAAAAAGGCGATTGACCCATTTAATAATCCTTACATAACGACTTCTCCGAGTTGGTATGTTTGTGAATACATGGGAGAGGATGAATGTTGGGGTTACCGGTTTATCAACGGTCCCGCCGCAGGACTTGCAGAGTTTGCACCGTTGGTTCAGGAAATTAATTACTATGATAACTACGACTTTATGTACCGGAAGGACCTGTTGGAGCGGGACAAGTTTATGTATGCCGCTGAAGAGGGGTTTGCAGCCACAGCCTCCAATGCCAAGGGAATGCTGACGGGAACCAGCCGATTGCTTTTAGACCCGGACGAGCTGCGTCAGGATGCTGAAACGGCTGTTGCTTCCCGGTATAATACCTCCGTGATGTATTATGACGACCGCGGGCGCCTTTCCCAATCTGTTTCCTACAACCAGCTGGGCGGCATAGAGCGTGACTTCTTTTCATACGACTTTAACGGGAATCCCCTAGTGCACTTACACCGCCATGCCGGAGCGGGCGGTAATACATTGAGCGACTGTTACACCTACGAGTATGACCATGCGGAACGCCTTGTAAAAGTGAGCCATCAGTTGGAAGGCGGTTCGCAAGTGACGCTTATCAACAACACCTATGACGACTTGGGGCGCTTATCCCGGCAGACGTTCCATAATGGCATTTCGAGCACGGCATATACCTATAATATTCGCAGTTGGCTGACTGGTATTACAAGCCCCCTCTTCGAACAGGCGCTGCACTATACCGACGGTCCCGGAACCCCGTGTTATAGTGGCAATATCAGCAGTATGACCTGGAAATCAGGGCATGAGGATGCAACCAGAGGTTACCGCTTCACGTACGACGGTCTGAGTCGCTTAGCCAACGCGGAGTATGGCGAAAACAGTGCTCTTACCCAAAATCCGAACCGTTTCAATGAACAGGTGACCGCATACGACAAAATGGGTAACATTCTGGGTATAAAGCGCTCAGGACAAACTTCATCTGCCGCATACGGCCCGGTAGACGACCTGACGCTGACTTATAAAGGCAACCAATTGAAGTCCGTATCAGACCGAATCACCAGCCCCGCCTACGGCAACGGCTTTGATTTCAAGGATGGCGCCAGCAAGGATACCGAATATGAATACGACGCCAATGGCAACCTGACTAAAGATTTGAACAAGAAAATACTGAATATCCAATATAATTGTTTAAATTTACCGTGTCGCATAGAATTTGAGAACGGTGCTGTCGTTTCTTATGTGTATGATGCCGGGGGAACCAAGCTTCGTACGGCGCATATCCAGGGGAATGATACTACGGTAACGGACTATTGCGGCAATGTGATCTATGAAAACGGAACTCCCTTAAAGTTGCTGACCGAGGCAGGCTATGTTACGCTTGACGATTCTAAATATCACTATTTTGTTCAGGACCATCAAGGTAATAACCGCGTAGTCCTTAGCCAAAGTGGTACGGTGGAAGAGGTGAATCATTATTATCCGTTTGGTGGTACGTTCGCTTCCACTAGTGTCCAGCCTTATAAGTATAATGGTAAGGAGCTGGATAGGAAGAATGGGCTGGATTGGTATGATTATGGGGCGAGGATGTATGATGCGGCGATAGGAAGGTTTATGAAGGCTGACAGATTTTCAGAGAAGTATGTTTTTTTATCCCCTTATCAATATGGCGCCAATAATCCGGTGAATAATATTGATATTAATGGAGATAGCCTAGCCCTTAATAACACTAGTGCAGCACAAGCAATGGTGGCAATTTATAACGGATTACAAAATGGTACGAATATAAACATGAAGTTTAATAACGGTGTACTTGATCCTACCTCTATAGAAAAACAGGCTAAGACAACATCAGACTTTTTCTTGCAGGATTTGTATGAGATTGCAATAAATGAGAAGACAATCGAATTGTCTATAGCCAATTCTAATAGTTATATGAGGGATGGAAAAAAAATAAATGAGGACTTTATAGCACCCTATGACTATAATACAAACGAACATCCAGAATCAGAAAAGGCGTTACAAAGTATAGGAGCATCTATAGGTAGGAGTATTCACGGTAATCTGGGACAAACCTTAGTACCTGATAAGAAATTGTCATCTGGAAAAAAGTCTATTGGTGGAAATGTCGAGGTTATCATAAATGGTAAAGGAGCCTTGAATCACCGAACGGTAGGAATAGCTCATGAGTTTGGACATGTTATATTATATTTGAGAAACAAACCCTTCGGCCATACGCAGCCAGGAGTTGATGACTTTGTCTATAGCCGATCAACGTTAATGTCAAAAAGACTAGGATATGATTTTTAGAAGATTAATTATTACACTTTCATGTTTTGTAAGTATTGCTACATACGGGCAAAATAGAAATAGTATTGGCAGTGAAATATACTATAATGTTGAAGATAGTATGCCGGTACTGAGAATTGATCCTGATCCCCAAAGTGATGAACCTAATTTATATTATTATTTTGGCAAGAAAGCCAAGAAAGTTGCGTGGGATATAAGGTTTGTGGGTGGATATCAAGCTTTAACTTCCTATTTTGATAGTCTTTATTTTCATAGAGAAGATTATAATTGGGATGAATTAAACGCTTTATTCTATTACACTATACTTTTTGATAAGAAACTCAAAATAAAAGAGGTTAAGATTATAAAGAGGTTAGCATATGACAATTCCAAATATGATTATGATAGCTTGATAAAGAGAATTCTCTTTTCTACGGAAGGGCAATGGGAAAAGGGTGCTAAAATCAATCATCATGAAAAATGGTATCTGCATTTTGGTTTACTTAAGCTAAAGTAAACCGCATGCGAATGTCACTTTGATATAGAGTATCTATTGTATCAAATTTATCTTACCCTGATATGAGCTTTTTCAGCTTGTATCAGGGTTTTTCTCTGTTATCTTCCTGATTGATTTCCGGATGGTTCTTTATAATTCTCTGGAGGCATGTAGAGTGGTGTTCTTTCCTGTACCTTTATAATAATATATTGAGTGTTTGTTAGGAAGGAGAGGCTGGCCATAGGAGGATACCGAATATGAATACGATGCCACTGATAACCTGACTAAAGATTTGAACAAGAAAATAGGGAAGATTCAATATAATTGTTTAAATTTACCATGTCGCATAGAATTTGAGAACGGTGTCGTCATTTTTTATGTTTGTGATGCCGGGGGAACAAAGCTTCGCACGGCGCATATCCAGGGGAATATCACTATTTTGCTTAGAACCATCAAGGTAATAACCGTGTGGTGATTGGTCAAAGTGGCATGGTGGAAGAGGTGATTCATTATATAGGAAAAGTTAAAAAGGGAAAGTTATTGGCGATAGATGATTTTAAATTTAAGTAGTTATGAAAGTAAGATGCATTGGCAATAAATATGAAAGTCTAAAGGACTATGAATATGGTCCTTTAGAGAAATATAAATTTGGAAGGTTTGATATTACTTTGGAGGGTGAATATTCTCTAACAGTAGGAAGAGAATATTTGGTTATGGGAATGTTTATGTTTCAAAATTATCTAGCTTATTTAGTAGACAACTCCGGCTTCATATTCACGGCTCCCTGTTATTTGTTTACTTTGGTGAATCCTGAAATTAGTTTTCAGTGGAACTTTCGAGTAGTGAACAATAAGGAAAAGATTTATCCTTTTATACAGGCCATATGGGGATATAAAGAATTGTGTATGGACGAACAATCTTATGAAGACTTAATCGTTGAGCAAAAAGAAGAGGCGCAGAGAATTTATTATCAAAGAAAAAACGAACTATTGGGAATCTCTACGTCCTAGGGGGATTAAATCTGATGTCTCACCCGGAAAATTTTCAAATGGAATAATAAAGCAATTTAAGAATCTAGCCCGTGTGTAATGACCAGGACTCAAGCTAGAATTCTGGAACAAAAATTGATTAATAAATATGGATTAGGAAAAAAAGGAGGTCAGCTTTTTAATAAAATCAATTCCATTTCTCCTAAATATTGGGAACAATATGGTATAAAATAATAGTAAGGATGAGAACAAAAATTGGAGATGTATTTTCTGTGAAAGTCTCAGAGAATACAATAAAGTACTTTCAATTGATAGCCTTTGATTTGACTCAATTAAACAGTGATGTAATCAGAGCTTTCAAGAAAGTTTATGCGATTGACGAACAACCCTCTTTATCGGAAATCGTCAACGGTGAGGTGGATTTCTATGCCCATTGTGTTACGAGATTCGGAGTAGAGTTTCTCCTATGGGAAAGAGTAGGAAATATCCAAGATGTGGGAGAAACAAAACATATTTTGTTTAGAGGAACAGAAGACTCAGGAATAAAGTTAGGAGAAGAGGCTGTAAAGGTTTCCCATAAGTGGTACGTCTGGCATATCAACGATGAGGATGTTACGGATGTAGGAGATTTGCGAGGTAAAAACCGTAAAGCAGAAATTGGCTTAGTAGTAACTCCTTATGATATTGTCGATCGAATAAAGACAGGAAAATATAATTTTGTTTATCCTGGTTTTGAATAGAAGTATAAAATAACTACGCTTGTATTTTTTTATACTCGACAGATAATGGATGGATTGTCTTACTTTGATATAAGTTGACTTAAACGAATCGACTTATATCAAAGTATTTGTGGTTTGAGATTTAAATAAAAACATTGCTGAGATTTAATATAATTATTTAAATATACCGTGTAGTAGAGAATTTGAAAGCAGTGCCGTTGTTTCTTATGTTTATGCTGCCGATGAAACAAAGCTGTGCACTACGTATATCCAGGGGAATGATACTACGGTAATGGAAAAGGAAAGTTCCCGTATTATGAATGAGAGCTATAAGATAAATACGAGCAAAGAGTTAATAGAGGAGTTAAATAAAAAAATGAGGAAACGATGAGAACAGGAATTTTACATATCATATTTCTGTTTATTATAGTGGGTTGTACACAACCCACTATCCATAGCGTTCAGAAAGTGGTGGAAGCTCAAGCGAAATCGCTTATTGACAGTGGATATATCGAAAATGGATTTATAATATTATACGAATTGTCAGTTAATGAATCCAATTATATATATGAAATTGCAGATTCAAAATCTCCTGTTTGTGATGTGCCTTTACAATTACCTTCAAGGATTGTTAGATATAAAGATAAATTTATTTGCTTTATAGAACAGGATGAACCGGAAATGAATGTAAACGAAGTAATAGAGATAACAGGTTATTCGGATAACCCTATTGACGAGTCTGGATATACATTGAAATGGTTTCTTGGAATATCTATGGATACCCACGAAAAAACCTTAGTAAAGTATGTTTGGGAGGAAGACAAAGATCTTTTAGATGAAACGGCACTATGGCCTTATTTGTCCGGATATACCAAAGATTGTCCTGTGCAAATGTGTGTGTGCTCGAATAATGCTAAAGTCAATATAAATCCATCTGGGTCCATAAATGTGGACAGCGTAAGAAAAAAGACGTTTGATTACGTAGAAAACCTGTATGGAGAGATGTATTTAAAAAACAATACAGATTCAACGATTTGTTTGTCAACGGATAGCTATAAACATTACGCCATTATAGATAACCGGGACACCCTTTATTTATCGCTTCGCGATTCATTGCCTCTGGTGTTATCTCCTAACGAAAGGAGGATAGTGTGGTATGACAGTAAGCCTAATAAGCGTTTCTTTGATAAGTTGTCATTGAAGGAAGATCCGTGGGAGTATCTTTATCACCTGTTTGGCAGCTCAACATATTGTTTAATGAAGATAAACCAAGAGGAACACAGGACGAGAGTTATGCATTTTGATACTGATAAATTTGAGCTTACAGACGATAACGGTAAGTGCTTATTCCATATATTGCGACCAGGTGTCTATGACAAGGGAGAAAGGGAAACGAGAAATGTACATTACTGGTGGTCTCCTGAAGAATAGGTTGAATGTCTTACAGTAAAAAGTAAAATTAGGGGTTACGGGCTTATTGAGTCAAGGTAATAACCGTGTAGTGATTGGCCAAAGTGGTATGGTGGAAGAGGTGATTCATTATGTAGGAAAAGTTAAAAAGGGAAAGCTATTGGCGATAGATGATTTTAAATTTAAGTAGTTATGAAAGTAAGATGCATTGGCAATAAATATGAAGATGTGTGCAAAAGGAAATATAGCAGGGCTATAAACCATAAAAAAGGTTGTGCCAGCGTTTTGCCACAACCTCCTCACTAAATATATTCCCGCAACGCCTTCCTATCCAACAAGCGCACCTCTCTCCGATTGATTTCTATCAGCCCTTCCTTGACCATCTTATTTATCTCCTTAGATAAAGCAGGGCGTGTGACCGCCAGATACTCAGCAAGCTGCACTTGATTGTGCTCCAAAATAGCCAAGTCGGAAGCTGTGCAATGCTCCATCAGATAATATACAAAACGGCTGCGAAGATTTTTATAGGAAAGAATGCGCAAACGAACTACCGTACACTTATTGCAATTGCCCGTAACGCAAAGAAAGCGGTGGAGCAACTGGGGCAGCGAGCTAATCAACTTAAATACCGAACTGCGAGTAGCTGTCAGCAAGACCGCATCTTGGCAAGCTGTAAAGGTGGCAGGCAACGTGTTTTTCTCTCCAAACAGATGGGGAGTAGCAAAAGCACGGGGAGCGATGATTTCTTCCACCTTTACCAGATTGCCGGCTACATCAATAATATCTACCTGCAACTCTCCTTTCAAGAGGACATACAGATGATTGCAAGTAGTGTCTTGCCGCAGCACTTCCTCTTTCCGGGAAACTTCATAAAGAGTGATTTCCAACTCCTGTATTAACCGTTGTTTCTGAGACTCGTCCAAGTCCCGGAAAAGAGGGATACCGAGCAATATCTGCTCATATTCTTTAGTAAATTCTATTTTTGTCACAGCCACTTCCTTTGGTTATGGCAAAGGTACAATTTTCCCCAGAAAGGTTTACCATTTTACAAATAAAATACGCGGATTGATGTGGAGCGACAACCATCCCCAGTCTTGCCACGACTTATGATTTCCGCCTTTGACAACGTCCATGTATTTCGTACCGAACATAGTGGAATAACCCAAGCTCACTTTCACATCTTTAGTCCATGTGTAATCCAATTGGAAATCAATCTCAGAACCGAGCGTACGCCCTTCTTCACCATCAGCGTTTCTCACATCGTAGGTGGTAGAAAAATGATGATAGTTCAGAGAAAGAGCCCATTGGGGAGAAGGCTTGAAGTCGATACCCACCTGCTTGTCCCATAAACCTTTGTTGTAAGCAGAGGCGTAGAAATAATCCATACCGCCATAAAACTTATGATGGGTTCCATAAAGAGGGTCGAACGTTGTCACTTTCTTGCTGTCAGGGTCCCCGCTCAAATAATCCGTCAACACAAAGACATTCCAACGGGGATTTATCTTATACCCCGCTTTGGCACCCAACATATAGGCTGAAACCTTTTTATCTTGCTTGTTGTAGCCAAACTGGTAGTAGCCGCTGGCATTGAAGGTCCATGCTCCGGGCGTATAGGTCAGGTAAGTTCCGGTGGTCTGCATATAGGATGTTTCGGCTTTCTCGCTTGTTCCGGTCTCGTAACCGAGGTTGATAAAAAGCAGGGAAGCTGTGAAGTTTTTCGCCCATTGACCGTTATACCACAAAGTCTGCATCGATTTGTAAGGCTGCCCGCCGTCGGCATAAAAAGTACCTCCTATCACTTTTTCATCATTCTGGTTGAATGCCAGAATCAGGTGGAGCTTATGTATATCTTTCTCATATCCGAGCTTCAAAGCATCGTGGAAACGGCCTGCCATGTTCCAGTCCAGCCCGCCCAACAACCGTTCATCATCATACACGAGCGGTTGGCGTCCTGCCTGCATGAAAAAGTCTTTCGATAAATCCAGTTTAGCCCACGCCTCATTGAGAATGAAACGCCCGTTCTTGTCTATCTGCGGGTCTTGTCCCCACACTCCCACATGTTGGGCGGAAAACTTCATTTGCAATTTCTCCCGTTGATAACCCATCGACAGACGGGCACGGTTATAAATAAAGAATGCAGGCTTGTCCCCTTCTTCACGGGGAGCCAACACACCATTTCGATACTCGGCACGTCCCCTTAATTGGGCATCGATTGTAAACTGGTTCTTCTTTTCTTGTGCATGCAGAAAAGAGGAACTCATCAAGATTGCAGATAAAATAATAGTCGTCAGTTTCATAAGCGTTAGTTTAAATTGTATGTATGTACACTGGTTCCCTGAGCAGAAGGAAGATAGTTTATGCCATACCAGCACATTTGCAAGAGGAGGAAGCAGACTAGCAGACCGACCAGCGCGGTGCGATGGTTCTTATGCCGATGAAGGCGGAAATGGACGTAACAAAGATAGCCCAGCCACGTGGCAGCCGCCCAAGTTTCTTTAGGGTCCCAGCTCCAATAATGTCCCCACGCTTCCTTAGCCCATAAAGCGCCGAAGAGCATTCCTAGAGTCATGAACGACAACCCTACATAAACCAGATTGTCGCAAAGCTGCATCTCCCTCTCGTCCGTTGGGTGTTTTTTTATCCACAGCAGATAGACAGCCAGTACGGTTGCCGCACCCAGCATAGCATAAGCGAACATATAGACAATCACATGCGGCGCGAACCACGGACTTTGCAGAGCAGGCATCAACGTCTTGTTATGAATCTCAGGCTTAAAAAGATTGATGCAAATAAACACCAGGGAAAGAACAAAGCTGAAACTAAGTATCCATTTATATTTCCAGCGGGCATACGTGATAAGACCCGCCAAAGGCAAGAAGAAGGAATACCACAAACGGGTTTCTCCCATCGTTCGCATAGGAGGACGCTCGAGCGAAATCCACATTCCCAGGATGAAAACAAAGAATATAACCAGTCCAGCCAAAGTAAAGCCGAAAACGGGAAGGCTCTTTTTCTCTCTCCATGCCAGGTAGGCACCCATGCCCCAACAGGCAAGAGCCGCCACTGCATATATCCAGAAATAACTCCAATTCATCTTTCTACCTCCTTTCTGCCGGGTGCCCATCCAAACATGCAGACAGCACCGGCTATCATCATCCAAAGACCTGTATATACCAAGGGAAGCCACGGGTCACGCACCAACTCGAATACGCTGATGTCGCTCCAACGCCCCTTCGACTCGTCATAGCTTAACTGATAGATTTTCCACCCCTCTATTTCGAAGGGTTTATTGACCTCGATAACGGCATTTTCTTTCTTTCCCGCCTCTGTATACACGGTGACTTCGGAAGCGAAGCGTTTCGGCTCGCGTTCGGGCATCACGATGCTGACTTCTTCATTTAAGCGAAGCGCTTTATAAGGAAAGAGGAAACTACCACAACTTACCCATCCTTCGCGGCACTCGCCCGTCTGTCCGTTTTCAGCTTTCAGATAGACGGCATACGTAGCCCCTGCCGAATGGAAATTGACAAACTTCAATGTGTCTTCTGTAGCCACACTGGCAGCCATTGGCAAAGACTGGTCCACCGTTATGTTCCAATCTTGCAAACTACCTTCGTCGATGTGCTCTTCCAGCAACAGATTCACTGGCTGTCCTTCGGGCAGCATCTTGCCCGAGGCGTTGTCTATCAACATCAACTTAGGGGGATATTCTTCTATCGTGAAGTTATGCAGTTCGATAGCCAAAGGAAGCTCTATCAGCTGTTGTGGTTCACTGTATGCCCTCCACTCGGCTTTTCCAATGCGTGTGGTCATTTTCAAGCGTTGCATGTCGGCACTTCCCAATACAGCTCCCGTCAGCGCCAAAAACAATCCTGCATGATTCAGCAGAAAAGGGATGTCCCGCCATTTCATACGGTGCAACCGACGCAATAAGGTCATTCCCAACAACGTGACAAACCAGGCAAACAGCAAAACAAAAGACCAGGCGGAAAGCATCTGCGAAAATCCCAGCCATCCCCGGATGCCCGATACTTCCACTTCGGGACTCAATTGGCGTATCAAACCCATGCACACCGTCAGCACCACCAACGACACCATAGCGGAAACAGCAGCCTGATAGCTGCCCATCCATCGCACTATATAACGTTGCCTGAAAAAGACATGGATGCCTGCCAATAATAAGACATACACGATTCCTGTCAACACATTGACCGGATAAGCTAGCACAGACAAGGAACACCGTCCCAAAGCCATCTGCCAGAGCGTACCTACTAAAAAGAGTCCGCCACAAACTACGAACCCTTCTTTATATCCCCACGGTTTCTGCCACATATCCAATCAGGATTCGATTATTTCTGAGCTAAACGTCCGTTTGCCTTTGCCTTTTCTAACCATTGAGGTACAGCCGTCTTGAGGAAATGGCCTTTATCCGTTCGTTCCTTTTCCATATCAAGCCCGATATACTTTTGAGCTTTCTCCTTGGTTGAAATATCTGGCATAGGAACTTCGCCTGTAAATCCATTGGATGCCAACACTTTGGAAATAGACAAACGAGCTTGCAAAGCTTTGTCGAGCCCGTGACCCAAGATGCGCTGAATCTCTTGCGGAGCATGGAAAGAGCCGCCATGAGAAGCTACACCGAAGTCCCAACGCCATTGTGCCTGGCGGATAAGCTTCAAAGCATCCTGCATTTGAGCTTCCGTAGCACCTTGGTCCCAGGCAAATTTAGCTTCAATATGTGCTTTTGCCAATTCTTGTTCCAGGCGACAACGAATTTCGTTCGCTTTGCGCTGGCGTTCGTATACATTGTTGCGAAGCGTTTCTTCGTTCTCCCGATGACACACCTGGCAGGTGCGGTCTATCATAGCCAACGGGCTTTGTATATGATGGTCACTGAATTTCATCCCGCCTTCGCTCTTGTAAGGCATGTGACAATCGGCACACGACACCCCTCTCTGAGCATGAATCCCCATCTGGGATATTTCGTAATCAGGATGCTGCGCTTTCAAGATACGCGCACGGCTCAGCTTATGAGTATAATCGGCAAAATCTGTTTCGTCATAATAGGCTTCCATATCTTCTACTGTAAAACCCTTATCCCACGGGAAAGTCAGGTATTTCCCATCACCTTTGAAATAGTATTCCACATGGCATTGAGCGCATACCAGAGAACGCATTTCCTGTGGAGTCGCCTTGTCTATATCCTTTCCTTGACGGGCAAATGCTTCCCTCAAAGCAGGACGGCTGATATGCAATTGCATATTCACCGGCTCGTGACAATCTGCACATCCAATGGGATTAACAATCTCACTACCGAAAGCAGCCCACTTATTGTTGTAGAAAGAATCCACTCCTATAGCCTCCATCATGCGAGGCACATCAGGACTCTTGCAAGTCCAGCAAGTAGAAGGTTGCGGACCTCCTTTAGCATCCATCGGTGAACCTGTACGGAGCGAACGTGTGATGTCTTCTATCGCGTGCATGTGCCCACGGGGAGTAGAGTAATCTTTGGAAAAAGCATATCCCGCCCAGAGCACCACCATTTCCGGTCGTTGCTCCAACACATCTACAGCTTCGCTGCCGTTAAACTCACTTTTGAAATCAGTCTGCGCCGTCTCAGTCCACGTTTGATACTGGCGCGGATAGTTTTCGCCAAAAACTTCGTTGTGCGCTTCTATCCCTTTAATCTCTACCCGTTTGTTGTTGAACACACTCACCACTTCGGCACGGCGCTCCATCAAGGAAGAAACTACAAGTCCCAGCACAAACACCACAACCATAGTTCCGCCGAACAGCAGCCATCCTTGCCAACCTTTCAATTTCTTTTCCATAATTTGTCGATGTTATTTTATTATTTTTTTAAGCCATTCCGGTACCGGAGAATCAGGATAGGGCACCAGCGCATCGGGAGAGGAAGACAAACTGCTTCCTTTGTGAGACACTTCGCGGTGGCAGTCCCAGCAAGCTTTTCCTTCGCCCACCTGAGACTTCATATAATCTATCCGTCCGGTAGAAACAAATTCAGTATTGAGTTGCGTGTGGCAACGAATACAATTGTTCATAATCACTTGATTGCTTTCTTTGTTAGCTTGAATCACCTGGTGCTCACCGCGCGTGACGAAGAGAGAGACATGGCGCATACCGTCCATTCCCTTGAACACCCATTTCTTTAAGCTGTTTTCGTGAGGGACATGACAATCATTGCACGTCGTGTTGCGTGCGTGGGAGCCGTGCAGCCACGTAGCATAATAAGGTCCCATAATATGGCAATTGACACATGCCGCCGGGTCGTCGGTCAGATAAGTATGTGCCCGGAGCATATAAAGAGATAAGATTCCTCCGCCAAAAAGAATTCCGGCAAGGATAATAGCAGTCACTTTCCAGCATCGGGACGGTAGTAATCGGTGAATAAACGCACTTACTTTCATAGTATACAAACTATTTTTTGCAAAGGTCGCGCTTTTCCACCGATTAGTATGTAATCTAAATTACATTTCCCAAAAATATACTCTAAACTACCGTCTTAGATACCCTTACCCGAAAGAGAAACCTACTTTACAACCATTACTAATATATAGCATATTTAATTTTTTATGGAGAAAGATTTTGTTTTCTCGTGCCAGCCATCCGATGGCTAATGCCGCATCTTCAAAAGTAAGAGCGGTCTTACGGCATAGTTCGTGAATGGAGATTTCTTCCATTTCACTCAAGGTGTGCCACACCTTTCCTGCGTTCTCACCTATTTTTCCTTTTTCCATGCTTAGAGTGTTTAACAACAATAACACATAAAACACAAAATTGTTTAATGTCACTCTAAAGTTATTGCATAAAAAAGGGGGTTGCCTAAAGTTATTTTCACAACTTCTAGACAACCCTCCTTAATATAGGATAAAAAAGTCTTAATCGTTTGTTACGTCTTCCAGCTGTACATCAAAGATTAATAAGGAGTATCCGGGGCAACTGGATACAGTTCCTCCCTTCATAGCATTATTAGTATGTTCTGAAGTGCCATACCCTACTTCATAGGGAATATAAACCTCCCATCGTTCTCCCTTCCTCATATATTGCAAGATATCGACATACCCATAAGTCATATCATATCCTAAAAAGCTACTTACGAGATAGGTAGAAGGAGAATCGAACTCACTGGGATTTTTGCCGGAAAAGTTCTGCCCAAGAATATCCCCATTAATTAGCTTTACCCGATAAAACGCTGTCACGGATGAAGTATAAAAAGGAATCTCACCTTCATTATTAGAAGTAATCTTTTTATAGAACAACTTAACGCTTGTATCTGTCAACGCCGCAACAGATTGCAATCCTCCATGATCGGGTTGCGTATCATAGACATTCTGCAAAGAATCCAACACAGCCTCGTTCCGTGCCCGCCAATTATCATACTTACCAGCTTCCTTCGTTTCTTCACAAGAGGTAAAGAAGACAAGCAGCAAGAGCATTAAGGGCAATAAATAGTTTTTTTTACTCATTCGTTAAAAGTTTATAGTAAGGTTTTCAGCAACGAAGTAATGCTCACTCTATCTGCAATGATGTTGTTCAGCTCAGAGATAGCTACACGTTCTTGCTGCATTGTATCACGATTACGCAATGTTACGCAATTGTCTTCGAGAGTCTGATGGTCAACAGTCACACAATAAGGAGTACCGATGGCATCCTGGCGGCGATAGCGCTTGCCAATACTATCTTTCTCGTCATATTGGCAATGGAAATGAAATTTCAGTTCATCAATAATCTCACGTGCTTTTTCAGGCAGCCCGTCTTTCTTTACCAAAGGCATCACAGCCAGTTTCACCGGAGCCAAAGCTGCGGGCAATTTCAGCACTACGCGAGTTTCGCCATTCTCCAACTTCTCTTCACAGTAAGCAGCACTCATGATGCTCAGGAACATGCGGTCTACGCCAATAGAAGTTTCAATCACGTACGGAGTATAAGACTCATTCAATTCCGGATCGAAGTACTTAATGCTCTTTCCAGAAAACTTCTCGTGCTGGGACAAGTCGAAGTTTGTACGCGAGTGGATACCTTCTACTTCCTTGAAACCAAACGGCATCAGGAATTCAATATCCGTAGCAGCATTTGCATAATGAGCCAGTTTATCGTGGTCGTGATAGCGATAATGATCGTCGCCAAAGCCCAACGCCTTATGCCATTTCAAGCGAGTCTCTTTCCACTTCTTGAACCAATCGAGTTCTGTTCCCGGCTTCACAAAGAATTGCATTTCCATCTGTTCAAACTCACGCATGCGGAAAATAAACTGACGAGCAACAATCTCATTACGGAACGCCTTACCAATCTGTGCAATGCCGAAAGGTACTTTCATACGACCAGTCTTTTGCACGTTCAGGTAGTTCACAAAAATACCTTGTGCCGTTTCGGGACGAAGATAAATTTTCATGGAACCATCCGCCGTGGAACCCATCTCGGTAGTAAACATCAGGTTGAATTGACGCACCTCTGTCCAGTTCTTCGTACCGGAAATAGGACATACGATTTCTTCGTCCAGGATTATTTGGCGAAGCTCATTCAAGTCGTTAGCATTCAATGCCTTGGAGTAGCGTTCGTGAAGGGCATCGCGCTTAGCCTGATGCTCGAGCACACGACCATTGGTAGAGCGGAATTGAGCTTCGTCGAAAGCTTCGCCAAACTTCTTGGCAGCTTTAGCCACTTCCTTATTTATTTTATCGTCATACTTAGCAAGCTGGTCTTCGATAAGAACGTCTGCACGATAACGCTTTTTAGAATCTTTATTATCGATAAGAGGGTCATTGAAAGCGTCCACATGCCCGGAAGCCTTCCAGATAGTGGGGTGCATAAAGATGGCAGAATCGATTCCCACAATGTTTTCATGCAACAACACCATGCTGTCCCACCAATATTTCTTAATGTTATTTTTCAGTTCAACGCCCATCTGACCGTAGTCATAAACTGCTCCCAGTCCGTCGTAGATATCGCTTGAGGGAAATACAAAACCATACTCCTTGCAATGCGATACAAGTTTCTTAAAAACGTCTTCTTGTGCCATTTTCTTATATGTATCTATTAAATTGATTTTCTCTTGTGTCCAAAAAGTGCCACAAAGATAGGCATTTATCTTATACGGAGGACAGTGAGGGTATTAATTTATCTTATTCTCGCGGTCTTCACAGGGTTGAGGTACATATAGGATTGGGGTATAATCCATACTTTTAGCAGGATAAGTTTCTCAGAAAAGAAAAGTTCAAATTCCATTGCCAGTATGCAAAATACAGTATTTTTGTACCCCATATTAAACACTTGAGGTCACAACTAAAAAAGCAACAATATGAATATAGAAAACTTCAGAGAATACTGCCTATCCTTCAAAGGGGTCCACGACAAAATGCCGTTCGAGAAAGCAACTACCGAATACGACCGGAACCTGCTTGTATTCTATGTGCTGGACAAGTGGTTTTGCTTTGTCAATATCGACGTATTCGACTTTTGCAACATCAAATGCAAGCCCACAGAAGTGTGTGAGTTGCAAGACAGATATAAAGGTATAAAGCCCGGATACCACATGAATAAAAAACATTGGATTAGCGTCTACTTCAACCAAGATGTACCGGATAGCATGATAAAGGATCTCGTAAGAAACTCCTACGAGATAGTCCTCCAATCGCTTACAAAAAAGGAACGGGAAAAGCTGGACAGCTTATAAAGTTTCTTCCATCTCCTTCCCACTCTCTTCCCGTTCCTGCTTCAAATCGGCTTTCTTCATATCACGGGTCAGCATTACTTCAGGCATATAATAATGGAAAGGAATGCGCCTGCACTTTATTTTTTCACTTTTCGGTTAAAATCGGGACATGCTATAAAATAAGCCCGGGAAACAGATACTTTTCCCGGCATCACCTCTTCAGGGCGTTCAAAACCACCACTGGTGAGGGCTAGTTGAAAAGTACCCAATCCCTCGATGGTGACAAATTCTCCTTTATTGAGAATCATCCTACAATACATTTACTATGCATTCAAACTGCTTTCTTACTACCCGACGCAGTAGCTGTTTGCGGGAGTTTTTCACTTTCTTTTTTGGAAGATGCCCATAAAGGCATTATCTTTATGCACCAAAACTCAGAATTGACCGAGAATATACCGACATGATAAAGATATTGTTACTAATAGACTATTCAAGTGAATTTGACAGAAAACTCCTTAGAGGGCTTGTACAATACTCCAAAGAACATGGTCCCTGGCTCTTCTACCGACTCCCTTCCTACTACGGGACAATGTATGGCGAAGAAGGCATATTGAAATGGGCAAAAAAGTGGAAAGCCGACGCTATCATCGGACAATGGAACAATGACGACACGCTGTACTTGCTCCAAGAACTCAATGTGCCCATTGTGTTACAAAACTACCATCACCGAAGTATCACTTATTCCAATCTTACCGGCGATTATAAAGGAACAGGCAGAATGGCTGCCCAATTTTTTGCTAAAAAAATGTTCCGCAACTTTGCTTATTTCGGGGTGAAAGGAGTGGTGTGGTCTGACGAGCGTCGTCAAGGTTACCAGCAAGAAGTAGAACACATCAAAGGCAATTTCTATTGTCTGGAATCGGACAAACAGGAAGACGAAATTCGTATGGAAGTAAGTGAATGGCTGCAAAAGCTCCCCAAGCCTATAGCCCTTTTCTGCTGTGACGATGCCCACGCTCTCTTTATTTCCGAAACCTGCAAAATAAGCAATATCGCCATCCCCGAGGAAATTTCTCTGCTGGGAGTAGACAATGACGACTTAATATGTAACATTTCCGACCCTCCTATCTCTTCTATCGAACTCGAAGTAGAAAAAGGAGGATATTTTATCGGAAGGCTCCTTCATCAACAAATAAAAAAAGAATATGAGGGAACCTTCAACATTGTCATCAATCCTATCCGTATCGAAATGCGCCAATCGACTGAGAAACATAACATCAAAGACCCTTATATATTAGAGGTCGTAAAGTATATCGAAAGCAACTACAATTTAGACCTAACAATAGACTCTTTACTGGCCCAAATTCCACTATCACGCCGAAATTTTGAACTGAAATTCAAGAATGCAATGAATACTTCCATCTACCAATACATCTTAAATTGCCGTGTCAACCACCTTGCAGATTTATTACTTACTACCGACCGATCTCTGGCAGATCTAGCAATAGAAGTAGGATTCAAAGACTATAATAATATCTCGCGCATCTTCAAGAAATTTAAGGGATGTTCTCCTTTAGAATACCGGCAAAAGAGAAAGAACCCCATCTAAAACGGATTATTTCTAAAAGTTTTTTCCGAGTATCTCCAAATCCCCTCCTTCCCTACTAATTTCCTTTCTTCTGTTCCCATTTACACCTTAATTAATAGGTAATTCATCAATGGGCTTTAAAGCTTCGTTTTTTGAATATAGCTTTTCGTTTTTTTGCGTAAAAGAATAGGTATCCATGCCTAACTTTGTTCTGTGAATTCATTCTAACAGCTGTTTTGTTACCTAACAAAAAAGGAATAGCCTATGATAAACACTCCAATGTTATCTTATCATCGTACACGTAAAACCGTAGACTTTTGATAACGTAGAAGCAAAAAACATATATCCTATGTAACATATAAAAATTATAGTAAGTATCTCCCTTGCAAAACAGTGACATACTAAAAATTATTTTAATATAGAAAAGCTATGAAAGCAAATAATCGCAGAGACTTCTTAAAAAAAGCTGCATTAGCAGGTGCTTCTGCCCTCGTGGCTCCTTCCTTACTCAAAGCTAAAGAACTGTATACTGATGAAATACCTCTCCTGATGCCTGAAAAGGAACCAGGCAACCCACTTATCATACCAAAAAATAATGGTTTAAAAATCACCGGTACTTTTTTAGATGAGATATCCCACGATATTCCTCATCAAAACTGGGGAGAGAAGGAATGGGATCAGGACTTCCGCTATATGAAAAGAATCGGCATCGATACTGTCATCATGATTCGCTCCGGTTATCGGAAATTTATAACTTATCCATCCCGCTATTTATTGAGCAAAGGTTGCTACATGCCTTCCATGGATTTGGTAGACCTCTTCTTACGACTAGCAGAGAAATACAATATGAAGTTTTACTTCGGGCTATACGATACCGGTCATTATTGGGATACACGAGACATGTCATGGGAAGTGGAATATAATAAATATGTAATTGATGAAGTGTGGAATATGTATGGCGAAAAGTATAAAAGTTTTGGAGGATGGTACATCAGTACTGAAATCAGCCGCAACACCAAAGGCGCCATCGGTGCCTTCCACACCATGGGGAAACAATGCAAAGATGTCTCCAACGGACTCCCCACCTTCATTTCGCCCTGGATTGACGGAAAGAAGGCAGTGATGGGAACCGGTAAAATGACCCGTGAAGATGCGGTATCGGTGGAACAACATGAGAAAGAGTGGAATGAAATCTTCGATGGCATCCACGATGTAGTAAATGCCTGCGCTTTTCAAGACGGACACATCGACTATGACGAGTTGGACGCGTTCTTCACGGTGAACAAAAAACTGGCAGATAAGTATGGAATGCAATGCTGGACCAACGCAGAAACTTTCGACCGCGATATGCCTATCCGCTTTCTGCCCATCAAATTCGACAAACTCCGCATGAAACTGGAAGCGGCCAAACGTGCCGGATATGACAAAGCAATCACCTTTGAGTTCTCTCATTTCTTGAGTCCGCAATCTGCTTACCTACAAGCAGGACATTTATATGACAGATACAGGGAATATTTTGAAATAAAATAAGCCACATGAAAACAACCGTTAATCTGGGATACATCTCGTTCCTCTCTATCGTTGCCGCTTTAGGAGGATTTCTGTTCGGATATGACACGGCTGTCATCTCCGGAACCATAGCCCAGGTGGCACACCTTTTCCAGTTGGGCACGCTGCAACAAGGATGGTATGTTGGATGTGCACTAATAGGTTCTATCGTCGGGGTACTCTTTGCAGGGATACTCAGCGACCGCTTCGGG
>JAUUNK010000221.1 GCA_030844565.1 Bacteroides ovatus | reverse complement strand
TGAGCAAAAACGCAAAGCGAATTGTCTTTTTCTAACTAATTCCTTAAGGAGGAAAACAATATAAATTAAAATATATAAAGATGAAAGTATTATTAGCATGGTCCCTGATGTTGGTATTTGCGTTTTCAGCGCAAGCACAAACGGATAATGAACGGTATATAGAAGTGACCGGAACATCTGAAATCGAGATAGTTCCTGATGAAATCCATTATATCATTGAGATAAAAGAGTATTTTGAAGAAGAATTCGAGAGCAAGTCTAAACCGGAACAATATCGCACAAAAGTGTCTTTGATAAAAATAGAACAAGACTTACGGGAGGCATTGCGTAAGGTGGGAATTTCCGAATCGGCCATTCGTACTCAGCAGGTAGGCGACTACTGGCGTGAACGCGGACATGATTTCCTCATATCAAAGAATCTGGATATTACGTTGAAGAGCTTCACTCAGATAGACGAGATAATAAAGAAAATCGATACAAGAGGCATTTATTCCATGCGCATCGGTGAGTTGAAAAACAAAGATATACTTACTTATCATGAACAGGGAAAAATAAAGGCTTTGGAGGCAGCACAACGCAAGGCGGCTTATCTGGTCGGAGCTTTGGGCAAAGAACTGGGTGGTGTGATTCGTATTGTGGAACCTCAGGAAGGGTTGAGCCGCTATGCTCTGCCGATGCAGAGTAATGTACGGGTGTCCGATGCCAATTCGTTCGATACGTTCCGCACTATCAAGTTGAATTACTCCATGTTGGTGCGGTTCGAGATTAAGTGACACCTTATAGTATAGAAGGAATCCACAGATATGGCAGATAAAAACGCAAATGAGGTATGCCTCTTGCTCAACCCCACTTCCCGGGAAGTGGAAGAACTTGTGGAACTTTGGGAGGCATCCGTCACGGCTACCCATCACTTTCTTACCCCACAAGATATACACTTTTATAAACCTTTGCTGAAAGAGCGCTATTTACCTGGAGTTCACCTTTATGTCATTCGTGACGGTCAGCAGGCTATAGTTGCTTTTATGGGATTGAGCGATGTGGCTATCGAAATGCTTTTTGTGCATCCTTCCGAACAAGGAAAGGGATATGGTAAGCAACTCGTTCTTTATGCTTTGCACGAAAAAAGCATTGATAAAGTGGATGTCAACGAACAAAATGAAAAGGCATTCTTTTTTTATAAGCATTTGGGGTTCGAAGTGTTTAGCCATGAAGATACCGATGCGGAAGGAAAACCTTTTCCTATTCTGCACTTGCAATATAAGGTGTTGAGCGAAAATAAGTTGGAAACTGAGAGGATGTTGCTCCGTCCTTTCGAGGAAACCGATTTGGACGATTTCTTCGCATGCTGCCACAACCCTCACTTAGGAGATAATGCCGGCTGGAAACCTCATGACACGTTGGAAGAATCGGAAGAAATGCTTCATGCCATCTTTTTAGGGCAGGAAGATATATGGGCAATGATAGATAAGAAAACGAATCGGGTGATTGGCTCTATCGGGCTGATACCGGACCCTAAACGAGAGAACTCCAAAGCGAGGATGTTGGGATATTGGTTGAAAGAGAGCTGCTGGGGGCAAGGGCTGATGACGGAAGCGGTGCAGGCAGTCTTGCGCTATGGACGCGAGACATTGGGACTGGAATTGGTTTCGGCCAATTGCTATCCACATAATCTTCGGTCGCAAAAGGTACTTCAACGCAATGGCTTTGTGTATGAAGGCACGCTGCATCGCGCAGAACAGGTCTATACGGGAGAAGTGTTCGACCATTTGTGCTATTATTTACTCTTTGAATAGGTTAAAAATAGACTATTTTTCAGGAAAATAAGAACAGTATTTTCTATCTTTGCGCTATAATCTTTTATAGCACGATGAAAGTAACTAAAAAGAAAATAGTTTGGGGGACAGTTCTCCTGATTTTTATAGCCGGAGGAGTGATTTGCAAACTGCGTTGGAAAGCATGGTTCCATAATATCCCTGAAATAAGTTATGTCCTGAGTCCGGAGCCGCAGCGGGTACTGTTGACTTTTGGAAACGGAGGAGAATTGTCTCGTAATGTCAGTTGGGTGTGTGGCGGCGTTTCCCGACAGGCTAAACTCGAATATACAAAGGTCGGTTCAGGAGATACGCTAACGCTGGATGGCTCTTCCAAGTTTATTCGCACACTGGGCGGATTTGGCTATGCCAACTGGGCAAAGTTTAAAGATTTGTCCTATGGCGACACCTATTTTTACCGGGTGTGGAATGACGACCGCTCTTCCGATTGGTATTCTTTCACCATGCAGCCTGATTCTACCGACCATTTTTCGTTTGTCTTTATCGGGGATGTGCAAGATACGCTCCGGGGTAAGACTCGCGATTTTATAGAGAATGTCCGCCATCGCATGCCGGATGCTGCTTTTTATATGTTTGCCGGGGATTTTGCCGAGCGTCCTATGAATTGCTATTGGGAAGAAGCTTACCAGAGCGTTGACTCCGTGGCCCCAAGCAAACCTATCCTAGTGTCTCCCGGCAATCACGAATATATCAAAGGTCTGACCCGTGTGCTCGAAAAAAGGTTCGCTTACGTCTTTTCTTATCTGCTTGAATCCCGTTATGAAGATAATAATGTGTTCGCCATTGATTATAAGGATGCCACTCTGATTACGTTAGACAGCAATCGGGACCCCTGGCTTATGCTTTCTCAAAGAGAATGGTTGGAGAATGTACTGAAGAATTCCACTAAGAAATGGAAGATTGTTATGCTTCATCATCCTATCTATTCTATTAAAGGAAAAATGAATAACTATGCTGTCAGGAAGATGTTCGGCTCTTTGATTGAAGACTATGGAGTAGACCTTGTGTTGCAGGGACACGAACATAACTATGCCCGCATGACCACTAAAGGGAAAGATGGGAAAATGACTACACCTGTCTATCTTGTGAGCCATGCCTCGCCGAAAGGATATCGCCTGGTGTTTAATGACAAATACGACCGCTTCGGGACCAATCATCGGTTCTATCAATTCATTGATGTCAAAGGAGATACTTTGCGTATGCGCGCTTTCCTTGAGAATGATTCTTTATATGATGAGGTCTGCATTATTAAAAATGACTCCGGTATACAAGTAAAAGACTATGCACAAAATATTCCCGAGATACTGGAAATGCCTTGGCTGAAAGGAAAGAAAGCCAAAGAGTTTGAGGAAAATGCCGCTAAGTGGAGGAGTCGCAAGCAAGAAGATTAAATTTCCTCCGGATAGAGCAGATAGTGTTTTCTCATCTCTTTATACATTGCCAATTCTTTTTGCCAGCTTGCTTGAATGTCCGGTTCGGATTGTCCGGCAAGGATGGCTTTTCGCACACTGTCTGTTCCCATCAGTAAATCAAACCATTTGGGGCGGGAGAAGAATGCTGCTTTTTTCCCTGACTTCCGATAATAATCCAGAAAATATTTCAAAGTAAATCCTTGCGTAAAGGTTTCTTGCCGAAGATCTATACCGTAGCAGGTGCGTCCTTTATGCAGGGGATTTTTGTCAAATCCTTCTAGCGATTGGGGAGTAAAGGTGAAGTTCCCATATATTTTTTCCGGAGCCCCCAGCACTTGAAAAGGAAAAGTCGTTCCCCGTCCCACACTGATTTGTGTGGCTTCAAAGGGGCAAAGAGAAGCATAAAGTCGGATAGATTGGTCATTGGGCAGATTAGGAGAAGGTTTTATGGGTAAGATATAAGCTTGTTTGTGTTTCCACCCCTTGACGGGAACTACAGTCAGGCGGCATGTCTTCTTTTGTCCATGAATCCAACCTTCACCGTTTATCATGCGTGCAAGTTCGCCAATTGTACATCCGTGAAGTACCGGCAGAGGAAGCATGCCTACAAAGCTGCGGTAAGCAGGTTTCAATACGGGACCCTCCACATAATCGCAAGGATTGGGGCGGTCGAGTACCAGGATTTCCTTTTCATTTTCAGCGCAGGCTTCCATTACATAAAATAAGGTGCTGATATACGTATAAAAGCGCGCGCCTACATCTTGAATATCAAAAACAATAATATCTACGTCTTTCATCTGTGCTGGACCCGGTTTCTTGCTCGTTCCGTAAAGCGATAGGATGGGGATACCTGTTTTTGTATCTTTTCCGTCTTTTATGTTTTCGCCTGCGTCTGCTTTACCACGGAATCCGTGTTCGGGGGCAAATATTTTGGTGACGTTAACGTTGGCAAGTAAGAGTGTATCCGGTAGGCAGGTCTGGCGCGGACCTACTACGGAAGTCTGGTTCACAACCAATGCTACCCGTTTCCCTTTTAGTAAAGGAAGGTAACTATCCATTTGTTCGGCTCCGGTGATAACTTTCTCGCCTGCATAGGCAGGGAGGAAGATAATGAACAAAAAGCAAATAATGAAGGACGTTTTAGCGGGCATATCCGTATTTTTTAGTAATATTGCACAAAAATATTCATTTACATTGATGTTAGCAAGTTATGGAAGGTGAAGATATACGCCCGCTAGAGATAATTAATAAATATTATCCCGAAGACAATGAATTGAAAAAAGTGCTGTTAGTACATAGCCGCCACGTTGCCGATAAAGCGTTGCAGATTGTAGATAAACATCCTGAACTAAAGATCGACCGCGAATTTGTAGAGTCAGCCGCCTTGCTGCACGACATCGGTATTTTTTGCACCGATGCTCCGGGCATTCATTGCCATGGCACCTATCCTTATATTTGTCATGGCTATCTGGGAGCGGATCTGCTACGCCAAGAAGGTTTGATGCACCATGCCCTTGTTTGCGAGCGGCATACCGGGGCAGGTCTTTCTTTAGATGACATTCTGCATCAGCAGCTTCCTATTCCTCATCGTGAGATGCTTCCCGTTTCCCTTGAAGAACAAGTCATCTGTTTTGCTGATAAGTTTTTCTCAAAGACTCATCTTGAACGTGAAAAGTCTGTGGAGAAAGCGCGTGAGAGTATCGCCAAATATGGAAAAGAGGGGCTTGCACGCTTTAACAGGTGGTGCGAGCTGTTTTTGTAGCATTAAAAAATAATTAAATAACAGATATTCTCACACATTATTGCCGAAGATTACGTACTTTTGCCGTTCCAAGCGTAAACTATTAGTTAATGACGCCATTGAAAGCAAATACATTTATATCATTCATACTACTGTTCGTCTTACTTGCACTTCCCGATGAGGCCATGTCCCAGCGTAGAAGGAGAGGGATGGTCACAACAGACATCTCTAAGGCGGATTCTCTGAAAAGAGGAGAGACCCTTCCCACGGATACGCTAAAAATTGATTCGGTGCCTAGAAAGAAAAAACAGCCCTTGGATGCTCCTGTGATTTATGAGGCTAACGACTCTACGGTCTTTACTCAGAGCGGGTATGCGCATCTGTATGGTTCCGGCAAAGTGAACTACCAGAAGATAGAGTTGGGAGCGGAAGTAATTTCCATGAACCTGGACAGTAGTACTGTGTTTGCCCATGGTATCTCCGACACTTTAGGTAATATTAAAGGTAAACCGGTTTTTAAGGATGGTGATACTCCCTACGAGACGAAGGCTATCCGATATAACTTCAAAAGTAAAAAAGGTTTTATCAATAATGTGGTCAGCCAGCAGGGTGAAGGTTATGTCACCGGAAATAATGCCAAGAAAGGTATGGACGATGAATTGTTCATGCAGAATGGGCGTTATACCACTTGCGACCATCACGATCACCCTCACTTTTATCTGCAACTCACCCGGGCAAAAGTACGTCCTAAAAAGAATGTAGTGACTGGCCCTGCCTATCTGGTGGTAGAAGATGTGCCGCTCCCTATAGCCGTACCTTTCTTCTTCTTTCCTTTCTCGAGCAGTTATTCCTCGGGATTCATTATGCCTACTTATATGGATGATTCCAGTCGTGGATTCGGTTTGGCGGATGGAGGTTATTATTTTGCCATCAGTGACAAGATGGACCTCAAGCTGACAGGGCAGATTTTTACCAAAGGTTCCTGGGCGTTGTCGGCACAAACTAATTACAATAAACGTTATCGTTACTCCGGCATGTTCCAAGGAGACTATCAGGTGACAAAAACGGGTGATAAAAATATGCCCGACTATGCTGTGGCAAAAGATTTCAAGATTGCATGGACCCACCGGCAGGATGCAAAGGCGAGTCCCAATAGCACCTTCTCTGCCAGCGTAAACTTCTCTACAAGTAGCTATGAGCGTTCTAATATCAATAACCTGTACAACTCTCAGGCATTGACGCAGAACACGAAGACTTCGAGTATCAGTTATTCGCGAACGTTTCCCGACCAGAACCTGACTATCTCCACCACTGCCAATGTGGCTCAGGTATCTCAGACTTCTCAGCTATCTTTGACCCTGCCCGACCTCAACATAAGCCTTAGCCGCCTTTATCCTTTTAAGCGCAAACAGGCTGTGGGAGACGAGCGCTGGTACGAAAAAATCTCTGTTCAATATACCGGGCGTTTCACAAACAGCATCCAGGCGAAAGAAGACGAGGTCTTCAATTCAGGATTCAAGAAGTGGAATACGGGTGCTAATCATGATATTCCAGTGAGTGCTACATTTACGCTTTTTAAATATTTACAGGTTACTCCTTCGGTGAAATATACGGAACGCTGGTATACACGTAAGGTGAATCAGGAGTACAATATGGAAACCCATCGTTTGGAGAGTGCACCTTCGGATACGCTTACGGGATTTTACCGGGTGTCCAACTATTCGGCCAGTTTGCAGATGAACACCAAATTATATGGTATGTATAAGCCTCTTTTTATGAAGAAGAAGGAAATCCAGATTCGCCACGTCTTCACTCCGACAGTCAGCATCAGCGGAGCTCCGGGATTCAGCAAGTACTGGGAAGAATATACAGACTATAATGGTGATACCCAATATTATTCTCCTTATACCGGCCAACAGTTTGGTATACCTTCCCGAGAAGGGTCGGGAACGGTCAGTTTTTCTGTTTCCAACAATCTGGAGATGAAATATAAGGATAAAAACGACTCTATTAAAAAAGTGAGCCTGATAGATGAATTGGGTGCCAGCATGTCATATAACCTGGCTGCCAAAGAAAGACCATGGAGCGACTTGAACCTGAATTTACGTCTTAAGCTTACCAAGAGTTATACCTTTAATATGAATGCCCGTTTCGCTACTTATGCCTACGCTTTTGATAAAAACGGTAATGTGGTACCGAGTAACCGTACTGAATGGTCGTATGGACGCTTCGGACGTTTCCAGGGTTATGGCTCTTCCTTTAATTACACCTTTAACAATGATACCTGGAAGAAATGGTTCGGAAAGGATAAAGACAAGGAGGAAAAAAAGAAAGGCTCCGGCGAAGATGACGAGGAAGATGATGAGGATGTAGCTGCGGTGGAAGAGAAGAAAGTGGAAAAGGCGCAAGCGGATGCCGACGGTTACCAAGTGTTCAAAATGCCTTGGTCAGTTAGCGTAAGTTATTCTTTTAATATATCTGAAGATCGTGATAAACCTATCAATCGTCATTCCATGCGCTATCCTTACAGGTATACGCATAACATCAATATGAATGGTAATCTTAAGATTTCCAATAACTGGAGTTTCTCTTTCTCCAGCGGCTATGATTTCCAGGCAAAGGAGATTACGCAGACTTCTTGTACGGTTACCCGCGACTTGCACTGTTTCAATATGTCGGCAAGCATTTCTCCTTTTGGACGCTGGAAATACTATAATTTCACTATTCGTGCCAACGCAAGCATTTTGCAGGATTTGAAGTGGGAGCAGAGAAGCCAGACACAAAGCAATATTCAGTGGTATTAATTCCATTGTCCCACTTTAATAAATAAAGTTTTAAAGTAGAAGATTTTCTAAATCTTATAAAAATAAAAAAGTCTCCGATAACCCTTAAGATTATCGAAGACTTTTTTATTTTGTGACCCCGGTGCGATTCAAACGCACGACCTTCAGAACCGGAATCTGACGCTCTATTCACTAAGCTACGGAGCCGAATGCGGTTGCAAAAGTATAAAAAAACTATTCATATTCCTAATAATTTTGCTTTTTTTGTCGTTTCTCCCTACTTCCTTTTTATAGGCGGGATGTTATTTTGAAACACTTTTGAAGCATAAGTTTATCAAATTGACAATATTTTAGAGAAAAGGCAATACACATATCAATATTCTTTCTATCTTTGCCGACAATTAACAATCAACAATTCTATGAGTTATCTAATAAAACCAAAGGACTACAAACCATTGCTCGATCTAAAACAGACAGAGCTAGGCATTAAGCAGATAAAAGAGTTCTTTCAGATGAATCTCTCCTCGGAACTACGTTTGCGCCGGGTTACCGCCCCTCTTTTTGTGCTGAAAGGAATGGGTATTAATGATGATTTGAATGGCGTGGAACGTGCCGTTTCTTTTCCCATCAAAGATTTAGGCGATGCTCAAGCGGAAGTAGTGCATTCACTCGCAAAATGGAAACGCCTGACTCTGGCAGATTATCATATCGAACCGGGATATGGCATCTATACCGACATGAATGCTATCCGTTCGGACGAAGAACTGGGCAATCTGCATTCTCTTTATGTAGACCAATGGGACTGGGAACGTGTGATTACTCCGGA
Organism: Bacteroides ovatus; assembly: GCA_030844565.1. GTDB lineage: Bacteria > Bacteroidota > Bacteroidia > Bacteroidales > Bacteroidaceae > Bacteroides > Bacteroides ovatus_A. The sequence goes on along the minus strand of JAUUNK010000221.1, from coordinate 18 downwards.
GGACCGCACCATAGAGTT
>JAUUNK010000220.1 GCA_030844565.1 Bacteroides ovatus | reverse complement strand
CATTGGGTTTATATTTAATAAATAAAGAATATGTTTCATTCAGCCGAGCACTCTGATGGAAATATTCTTGAAACAGCGAAGTTAAAGCTATTTATTGCGAGTTAGTTGTTTTTTTATGTTAGAAAATATTTCTCCGAAGATTCTTTTGCAAAATAAAGGTTATTATGTCTATTTAACAAACACGCTTGGTTCTCTTTATACTACTCAGAGGCTTTCTAAGTTGTCACTTCAGATAGTAAATGATATTGTAAGTCAGAAATATCATTTAAATGACGATAGTGTCCGCAGAATATTGGAGGTGTTTTTGGATAACCAGACATTTGATATAATTGCCAAAAACGTAATGAACTATGGATGAAGAAAATACCATCAATCATTTAGCAGAAGAAAAGTTTAATAATTGTTGGAGTAAATCTTTCTCAAATTTCGACATGACCGACAATTCTTCTTCCTCCATATATATTTGTATGAAGCGTGCAAAACGTCTGGCTTTATCTATATTACCGGACATTAGAGGAACTCCACTTAATAGACCGGTTGAATTGGAATTGGAAATTAAATTAAGGTTCATGCTGTCTCGCGTTTCCGCTGTTCTTTTTGTGGTATCATTGACGACTGACATTTCGTAAAACAATAGCTTTTGCATAACGGTATCATTAGACAAGTTCCTGAAGAGTGTCTTGAATGTTCCAGCAAAGGACTTTTTAGGTCCCAATACATTCAAGTTGGAAATATTGATGGCATTGTTCATCCAGAAGTCATATTGCTTGGCAAGTTTGTCATAGAGATTATCCATCCATATCTTCTATAGAATACGTTGGCTTCCCTTCCTGCTTCATTCTTATACTGGCTATATGTGTTTACTTTAAAAAAGAAAACCTCTCTTCCTGCAAATCGTCATATCTTTTTTTCTTGATAAAGACTTGGCGAAACAAATGATTCTTGTTTCCGGTCTGTAGCTTGAAAGGAAAAGGCTTGAATTTAAGATTATGCTTGATAATGACCTTGTACAACTCATTCTGTGTGGCATTGTATTGCTTCATAATTTCATCACATTGGTCCTTCCGCAAGACATTCTTCTCTATAGCCTTTAAGATTGCCTTTTCCAGCTTCCTGTTATTTTTTACTTTCAGAAGTTTGTCCAAAGTATATTTGCCATCAAAAAACAACAATCCGAATCCTTTCCGGGCACAAAATTTCAATAAAGCTTCGGCTTTCATTTGCACCCTGTCTTCGAGCATACTCGGGAGATCTTTTATCTCTACCAAAACAAATTCATGCGTATCGAAGTAAATCCCGAAATCGGGAGTATAGGTTTGTTTTCTTTTCCCACGCCAATAGGGAATCTTCACAGGCTGTTCATAATAAAAACGGACGTTCTTCATCTGCTCGAGCTGCATAATAAAATTCAGTTCCATCCCGGATTCATATTGAATCCACCTCTGACATTTTTCCGAATAAACCACCCCGTTCTTATACCTGACATGCTCCGAAACTTTCCTTTGGGGTTGAAGCAAGTCAAAGAAATCAATCTCATATTTGATTCTATTATCGAACCATATTATTTTTCTATATAGCTGTTGTTCTTTACTGAGCATGGTGGTTGTAGAGAGAAGTCCGCTTATCCATCGTCTTCCCTTTCAGGTATTTTTATGCGCTTTGATATGATGCGAAAATTTCTTTTCTCCTAATGAATCGAAATCGTTCAGCAGTTTCGCCCTTTCTCTTGCATCCGCTTTTATCATCCGGTTGATGAAATAAGAAAGTTTCATCGAACTGACATCCAGAAAGGCGATTCTTATAAAAATTGCTTTCACCCCTTCTTGCTCGTAAAGCCTGTCGAAGCGGCGGAACCACGTCGGCTGTACCAATGTCGGTTTATAGTTTCTATCGACTAAAATCCGTATGAAATACTGACCTCTATAAAATATCTCGTCCGCGTAGCGAATGGCATCCCATTCTATTTCTTCGCGGATAGTAGTCATATCTGTAATGCCTCTCTCCGTCAGGATAATCATAGGTTGCCTGTCCCACGAAGAACCGAAACCGAACAATAAACAAAATACTGCCAGAATAACGAGACTCCAACCGACAACCCCATTCGTGGTATACGTGAGGAAAAGCCACCCGATAAAAGCGAACAGCAAACCGATGATTGCTATCACTACCGCCTTTTTTCTCGATTTATATATTACTTTTTTCTTTTCCATACTTATCTTACAATTGTCTTAATTGGTAATAAAACAAATCTGCTAAACAGCATGTTACCCCGATACGGATAAAACCTGTTTATTTTCTGTGAATAATTAATAAAAAAAATGCAATGGTTTATGGAGAAAGAAAGTACCATCAATCATTCAAGAGAAGGGAAATTTAATTGTTGCCGGGGTAAATAATTTACGGGGTGAATCGGGACTTATGCGACAATTAGGAGAGTTGGGTTATAGTGTGCCTGCTGTTAAAAAGAAAATGGATAATTGAAGAAGTCGGAATTTCTCAATTATCCATTTTTTATATATACTGAAACTATTAAATAATGTATTGGGAACTGATTGATTCGTTGTTCATCACACGTTTAATGGTCTCAGCAAACATGTCGGCAATGCTTAATTGTTTCACTTTCACACATTTCTTGGAATAAGGAATACTGTCGGTAAATACCATCTCCGTCAATGCCGATTCCTGAACGCGGAAAGAAGCGGGGTCGGACATTACGCAATGGCTGGCAATGGCGCGGACGGAAAGGGCACCTGCTTCCATCATGATGTTGGCTGCTTTTGTGATAGTTCCTGCCGTGTCGACAATATCGTCGATTAAAACCACATTTTTACCTTTCACGTCTCCGATAATCTGCATGGAAGCAACTTCGTTGGCTTTCTCGCGTGACTTGTTGCAAAGAACCAGAGGCACACCCAGATATTTGGAGAAAGTGCTTGCACGCTTTGAACCTCCTACGTCGGGAGTAGCAATCACCAGATTTTCCAGTTGCAACGACTGAATGTAGGGGAGGAACACTGCCGAAGCGTAAAGATGATCCACGGGGATATTAAAGAATCCCTGAATCTGGTCGGCATGCAAATCCATCGTAATCAAGCGGTCGATGCCTGCCACCGAAAGTAAGTCGGCTACCAATTTAGCGCCGATAGACACACGGGGTTTGTCTTTCCTATCCTGGCGTGCCCATCCAAAATAAGGGACTACGGCTACAATACTTTTGGCAGATGCCCGTTTAGCGGCATCTATCATCAGGAGAAGTTCCATTAAGTTGTCTGAGTTCGGGAAAGTGGATTGAACCAGAAATACGTGTGAACCACGAATAGATTCTTCATAAGAAACTGCAAATTCACCGTCTGCAAAGTGAGTAATGTTCATGTTTCCCAAAGGACAATTGAGGCTAGCGCAGATTTTCTCTGCCAGATATTTCGAGTTAGTTCCCGAGAATACCATAAAGGGTGCTTTTTCGCTCATTTTGTAATAGTTGTTACCTATTTATTAATTTACGCGCAAAGGTAGGAAATCTCTTATCATTAAACAAAGACTTATTGTAGAAAAATAGCTATCGGCAAAGAAGACGGTAGAGTTTTTTTGTTTTATCGGAAATATTCGTAGCTTTGCTTTTCAAACGGAAAAGTAGCTATATGAATTCACGACTTCCTCTATATATTCTATGCATTTTGGGGTTGACAGCTTTATTCTCATGCGCCGACATAGTGCCCAATAAGGAAGTGCGTGCTGTAGATTCGCTGAATATCCTTGCCTACGAAAATCGTTATAAAAACCTGGACTCTTCTTTTATGGCGGCTACGGCAGCTGCTCGTAGAGTGAACTTTTATAAATCGGGTAAGGCGGAGGCATATAACAGTCTGGGTTTTTGTGCTTTCATGCGAATGGACTTTGAGCGGGCGGAAGAACTGCACAAAGAAGTTTATAAGATAAGCAAAAATGAACTGGAACTTCTTATTGCAGATATTGGATTAATGAAGATTTATCAGCGCACTGCTATGAATAAGGAGTTCTATGACTACCGCAACAGTGCCATGCGCCGCATGAAACGCATCCGTGAAGAGAGTGACCTGTTTGCCGACAAGCACGAATTGCTCCGGCTGAATTATGCCTATACGGAGTTTTTTATCGTTTCGGCTATCTACTATTATTATCTTCAGCAAAGGGACGAGGCAATTGCTTCTCTCGATAAGATTCCCCAGCAGGAAGCGTTAGAGGGAGATACCAATCAGTTGCTTTACTATCATTACATTAAAGGTTCTGCATCCTTGTCTCCTGCAAAAACTCCTGAAGAACGTAAACTCCGTGAATTTGACGAGTTGTATTATACCTGGCGACTGGCAGCCCAGGAAGGGTATCCTTATTTTGAGGGTAACGGTTTACAAGGTTTGGCAAACCTGATGGCTTCTCCGGGAAGCTTTGAGTTTTTCCTTTCCCGCCGCAACCATGCACTGAGTCTTTTCAATTTTCCCATTGATTCGTTGTTGCCTTTGCGCTTGGGACAGCAGGCCTTGCAAAAGTTCCGGGATTATAAAGATGTATACCAGATAGCGGGCGCATACGTTTCTATCGGTAAATACCTCAATGCTCATGGGGCCTATGCCGAAGCATTGGATACGTTGAAGAAAGCGCTCTCTTACGTTAACCATCATCATCTTTCCTACTATCATCATCAAACGGATACACTGGATAAATTGCAACCGTATGTGAAATCGGATACTCTTGCCCGGAGCACGGATATTCTGTGGATTGAACAGGAGAAAGTGAAAACCGTTCCTGAATGGATTTCCCGTATCCGCGAGCAGTTGAGCGTGTCGTATGCAGGGCTGGGCATGAAATCTGCATCGGATTATAACCGGAACATCTACCTGGATATTCTGGACTATACACGTCAGGATAAAGAGCTGGAAAGTCGTTACTTATCTTTGCAGGCGGGTTCCAAGCAATTGTCTATGGTACTTTCTCTTGTCATCATCGTCTTGTTGCTGATGATTATTCTCTTTGGGATATTTAATAAACGTTCCAAGCAACGTAACAAGATAGATGTGGAACGCTTGCAACGAGTATTGTTGTTGTGTAGGGACATCACTTCGTCCATACCTATGAACGTCCCTCTCATTCAGGAGGGGCTCGATAAGCTGTTCGGTAAGAATAAACTATCCTTTTGCATCGACCCCCAAGGCAAGGCAACTTTTGTGCCTACCCATCGTTTGAGCCGGGACGAAAAGGCTCTTGTCCACCTGTTGACTCCTTATGTAACCTGGGCTTTGGATAATGAGCAAATGGTGGCTTCGCTAAGTGACGAACGTAATCAATTGGAAAAACAACGCTATGTTTATGAACAGCACATTGCCGGAAACAAACGGCAGAATCTTATAAAAAAATCTTGCCTTGCCATCGTGAACGGTATCAATCCCTACATTGACCGTATACTGAATGAGGTGCATAAACTGACGGAAAAAGGATATATCCATAACGATAAAATAAAAAAAGAGAAATATCAATATATCGACGAGCTTGTCACCACCATTAACGAATATAACGACATCCTTGCTTTATGGATAAAGATGAAGCAAGGCAGCCTGAACCTGAATATCGAAACCTTCTGCCTGAACGAACTCTTTGAATTGGTGGGCAAAGGTCGCCGGGCTTTCGAGATGAAGAAGCAAATACTTGAAATCGAGTCTGCTGAGGTATGGGTGAAAGCAGATAAGGCACTTACCTTATTTATGATTAATACATTGGCGGAGAATGCCCGTAAGTACACTTCCGAAGGTGGGCAAATCAAGATATATGTCCGCACGACGCAGGACTATGCAGAAATTTCGGTGGAAGACAACGGGAGGGGACTTTCCGAAGAAGACGTTACCCGAATCATAGGTGAGAAAGTCTACGATTCCCGTGCCATCGGCATGAAGGACGCTGTGGATGCCGATACTCTGAAAGCAAATAAGGGAAGCGGATTCGGGTTGATGAATTGTAAAGGTATTATTGAGAAATATCGCAAAACAAATGATTTGTTCCGGGTATGTTTGTTTAATGTAGAGAGTCGGCCGGGCAAAGGTAGCCGCTTCTATTTCCGCTTGCCGCTAGGCATCCGTAAAATGATGATGGTAATGTGGTTGTGCTTAATGTTGCCCTGGGGAATGACATCTTGTATGCAAAAGGCAGTGGTTCCGGCGGAAATGCCTGTGGCGGATTCTCTTAGTAATGTTGTCGATTCAGCGTATGAGGAATTGCTCTATCAGGCGTCCGATTATGCCAACGCTGCCTACTTTGCCAACAAGCATCATCAATATGAAATGGCTTTGCACTACATTGATACGGCTATGATGCTTCTCAACGAACATTGTGAAGAATATGCTCCCCGACCTAAATATTACATGAAGTTGGTAGGCGAGGGGATACCTGCCGAGCTACATTGGTGGAACCGCATGTTTGATTCCGATTATCATGTCATTTTGGATATTCGCAACGAAGCAGCAGTGGCTTTCCTGGCGTTGAAGCAGCTCGATGCCTATGATTATAACAATGCTGCCTACACAGCTCTTTATAAATTGCAGGGCGAAGACCAGTCTTTGGAAGGATATTGCCGGCAACTGGAACGCTCCACTACCAACAAGACGGTGGGAATCATTCTTTGTGTTGTGTTGCTTCTTGTCTCTCTTATCGGATATTATCTGCTGTATATGCGAAAGAGAATACAGAACCGTCTGAACCTTGAGCAAATACTCGAAATCAATAAAAAAGTATATGCAGCCTCTTTGCTCCGCCCCGGGCAGGAACAGGGAGAGGCGTTGCAAAGAGAGGAAAACACGCTGAAAGAGATTCCACAACGCATCGTAGATACAGCCTTTCACTGCATCAACGAATTGCTTACCATCAACCGCCTGGGAATAGCGGTGTATAATGAAACGACCCACAGGCTGGAATATGCTTCCAATCCGCATCAGCAACCTACGCCTCAGTTGGTGCAACGTTGTTTCGACACTCAGGAATACCAAGCCGAAGGGATGGCGAAGGCATTGCCGCTTTTAGTGGATGTGGGTGGGGAACATCAGTGTGTGGGAGTGCTCTGTCTGGAACGGCGGGAGGGGAGCGAACAAGAAACCGACCGTTTGCTGTCTGAGCTGGTAGCCCGCTATGTTGCCATTGTGGTTTTCAATGCAGTGGTGAAACTGGCTGTGAAATACCGCGATATTGAGTCGGCCCACGAAGAAGCACGGCGTGCATCCTGGGAAGACAGCATGCTTCATGTGCAAAATATGGTGCTCGACAACTGCCTGTCCACCATCAAGCACGAAACTATTTATTATCCTAATAAGATTAAACAGATTATCGGGAGGCTCAATACTCAGGAACTTACTAAAGAGGAAGAGCAGGAATGTGTGGAAACCATTAGCGAGTTGATAGAATATTATAAAGGTATATTCACGATACTGAGTTCATGTGCCTCGCGCCAGTTGGAAGAAGTGACATTCCGGCGTACTATTATTCCGATAAGGGAATTGTTTGACGCTACGCAAAAATATTTTCGCAAAGCAAGTAAAGCTTTCCCTTGCCGGATAGAACTTGTGGCGCAACCTATTGACGGACGGGTGATAGGCGACATTAACCAATTGCGTTTCCTTTTCGAAAATCTGATAGATGCGGCGTTGAATTTTCCCGGAGAAGGCATTTTGCGGTTAGAGGCGGTGGAAGATGAGGAGTATGTCCGTTTTCTTTTCACCGACACACGTCAGGAAAAGAGCATAGAAGAGCTTAATCAGTTATTTTATCCAAATCTGGCGCGGATGACTTCCGGCGAGAAGGGGGAGTTGCGGGGTACGGAGTATCTGGTATGTAAACAGATTATCCGCGACCATGACGAGTTTGCCGGACGGAGAGGTTGCCGCATCAATGCAGAGCCTTCTCTACACGGAGGGTTCACGATATATTTTACTGTTCCCAGAAAATAATAAAGAAACATATACACATATTAGTTTAAGAGACGATGGAAGAGAAGAAATTTAAAGTAATCATTGTAGAAGATGTAAAGCTAGAATTAAAAGGTACAGAAGAAATCTTTAGACATGAAATACCCAATGCCGAAGTTAGCGGTACTGCTATGACTGAAAAGGAATTCTGGCCTTTGATGGAAACGCAATTGCCGGATATGGTCTTGCTCGACCTCGGGCTCGGAGGGTCCACCACTATAGGAGTGGATATTTGCCGTAACATCTTTAAACGCTATAAAGGGGTGAGGGTGTTGATATTTACCGGAGAGATTTTGAACGAGAAATTGTGGGTGGATGTCTTGGACGCCGGTGCGGACGGTATTATCTTGAAAACCGGTGAACTGCTGACTAAGACAGATGTACAGGCAGTGATGGACGGAAAAAAACTGGTGTTCAACTATCCCATTCTGGAAAAAATAGTAGACCGTTTCAAGAGGTCGGTAGCTAATGATGCCAAGCGCCAGGAAGCGGTGATTAACTATGACATCGACGAATATGACGAACGTTTCCTCCGCCACCTGGCATTGGGATATACCAAAGAGATGATTGCTAATCTCAAAGGAATGCCTTTCGGGGTGAAGTCTCTGGAGAAAAGGCAAAATGATTTGGTAGGTCGTCTTTTTCCTAATGGCGAGCGGGTGGG
>JAUUNK010000219.1 GCA_030844565.1 Bacteroides ovatus | reverse complement strand
GGCTTCGGCAACTTCTCATAATAACGTGAAATCTCAATCTGCTCTCTATTTTCAAACACTTCTTCCAGATTATCGTTGTAAGAAGCAAACTCAGCAAGTTTCTTTGAGAGATCATTCTTTATTTCCACGCTAATCTGATTAGCACGCTTGCCAATGATAGCAACAGTCTCATAAACATTACCGGTATCTGCACACAAGTCCATCATGTCACGGGTAACGGTAGTAGTTGGAGCATTCGTCTTTCTGTAGTCCATAAATCTATTTAAATTTAGTCTTTAATTACTTTCTTCGATTCATTAAATATCCTTTCTGCCTCTTTCAGATATTTGCTTTCGGGAAACTCATTCTTAAAAGCATAATATTCGTCAATCGTTTCGCGATAACGGTCCAGCTTCTTATCTTCAACGCTAAATACAGCCATTTCATACTTGGCACGCAAAATAAGAATTGAAAGTTCTTCACGATAATCGGTATACGGATAATCCTTCAAAGCATTCTGGGCTGTGATTACACAGGATAAGTAATTATTTCCCAAGTAATTTCCCAGATTATAATACAACCTGGCGGAAAGAAGTTCTTTAAACACCAGCTTATCCTGCAAAGCAAATATCATATTTTGTGCTTCCTGCTTTTTAGAACTGGCAGGATAATACTCTAGAAACATCTGTAATTGCTGGATAGCCTGGTAAGTGCTGGTCTGATCCAAACGGGACTCCGGCGTGTCAAGATACAATGCCTTACCTGCATGGAAACGAGCCAACTCGGCATACGTACCACGCGGGTAAGTATTGAAGTAGGTAATAAACGTTTGCGCAGCGGTTTGATAATCTTTTTGATTATAATAACTCATTCCCAGCATATAAAGGGATTCCTCAGCCTTGTCCGTACCTTTAAGGATGGTAATTAACTCGTTCAGCAAGGTAGCCGCTCTGTTATATTGTCCTTTAGCGAAATAATTCTTCGCAGCTTCATACTTGTATTCGTAATCAGTACTTTTCAGTAATTTATTGTACTCTCCACACGAAGAGAGAACTACTGCGGCAAGCAGAGTTATAATAATATTCTTTTTCATCCTATATTTAAATAATGCGCAAAGTTACTTATTCAGACGGAATAAACCAATTAATCAATGTTTTTTAATATAAAATGGGCACATTATTATAATTTATACAAATCGCTTGCTGCCAATAAATCGACTTTTTTCTCCTTCAACACAGCGATGCACTTGTCCAGATTACTTGGACGGATAACCACATTTGCGATGTTGTTATTGGCAAAGGAATACATATACTCTATAAAGACTCCTTCAGCTGATAGATAGCCCAATACTTTAGCCAATGCTCCGGGGACATTGGGACAACTGATGCCTATTACATCCGTAACATTTACGGCAAAATGATTTTCCTTCAATGCCTGATAAGCCCGGTCCGGATCGGAAACAATGCCCCGTAAGATACCAAAATCAGCATTCTCAGCAATACACAAAGCAGAAAGATTAATATTTTCTTTTGCCAACACTTCAGTCACCTCGGTCAAACGACCTGACTTATTTTCCAAAAAAATAGAAAGTTGTTTTGCTACCATAATTTTATAATTTTCTGTTATCTATCACTCGTTTTGCTTTACCCACAGTTCGCTCTATACTACGGGGTTCCACTATTCTCACATCTACTCCCAATCCTAATACACTTTGCAGACGCGAGGTTAGTTTTTTCTTCATTGCCAGCATCTTATTAATTTCATCTGAATAATAATCGGGGCGTACTTCTACCTTCAACTCCATAGTATCGGTATTATTCTTTCTATCAACAATCAGTAGATAGTGTGGTTCAAATTCCGGCATTTCAAGAATAACGGACTCAATCTGAGTGGGGAATACATTTACACCACGGATAATCAGCATATCGTCGCTGCGTCCCAGGATACGATCCATGCGTACCAGCGTACGTCCGCATGAGCACTGTTCATAATGCAAGGCGGTCAAGTCTTTGGTACGGTAACGCAACAGTGGCATACCTTCTTTAGTCAGGTGGGTGAACACCAATTCTCCCGTCTGTCCCGGCTCCACCGGTTGCAACGTATGAGGATCTATAATTTCAGGGAAATAGTGATCCTCATTCAAGTGGGTACCGTCCTGGCATTCACATTCGTACCCAACCCCGGGTCCTGCAATCTCGCTCAATCCATATATATCATAAGCTTTAATACCGAGTTTCTCTTCGATTTCACGACGCATGTTTTCCGTCCACGGTTCTGCTCCGAAAGCTCCTATCTTTAACTTAAATTCTTCGCGGGGCAAACCGGAGTCGATGATAGCATCCGCCATATAAAGCGCATAGGAAGGGGTGCAGCACAATACAGTGGAACCAAAGTCGTGCATCAGCGTAATTTGCTTTTCTGTATTACCGCTGGACATCGGAATCACCGACGCACCTATATTCTCTGCTCCGGCATGGGCACCCAGCCCGCCTGTAAACAAACCGTATCCGTAAGAAACCTGGAAGACATCCGAACGATCAGCCCCATACGCTGTAAAAGCGCGTGATAAACATTCGGACCACGAAGCCAAGTCTTTGCGGGTATATCCTACTACCGTAGGCTTACCTGTAGTACCGGACGAAGCATGAATCCGCACAATCTGGCTCATCGGCACAGCGCAAAGCCCGAAAGGATAATTATCCCGTAAATCATACTTGGTGGTAAATGGTAATTTTACAATATCGTCAATGTCATTGATGTCATCCGGAGTGATTCCCAACTCCTGCATTTTCTTACGGTAGAAAGGCGTGTTATGATAAACGTGCTCTACGATTTTCTTGAGTCGTATGCTTTGAATTTTCCGCAAGCTAGCACGGTCCATACACTCGATCGTCTCATTCCAAATCATGTTTTTCTGGTATTCGTTAGTTGTATGAATTTGTTTTTCTATATTAATATGTTGCAAAGTAAAGGATTTATTTGGAAAAACTATTTGTTTATCTCAACTATTTTGCCGAATATTGTTCCACTTTTAACCCTATTAAGTATGAATTTTGAATTAACATCTGCATATAAACCTACAGGTGACCAACCCGAAGCTATAGCCCAACTGACCGAAGGTGTGCTCCAGGGCTTACCGGGGCAAACCCTTTTAGGCGTCACAGGCTCAGGAAAGACCTTTACTATCGCCAACGTAATTGCCAATATCAACAAACCGACTTTGATATTGAGTCATAATAAAACCCTCGCTGCCCAGCTTTACAGTGAGTTCAAAAGCTTCTTCCCTAATAATGCCGTTGAATATTACGTTTCTTACTATGACTACTATCAACCGGAAGCTTACCTCCCCAACACGGATACCTATATCGAAAAAGACCTCGCCATTAACGACGAAATTGATAAATTGCGTCTGGCTACTACATCCGCCCTGCTTTCAGGAAGAAAAGACGTAGTAGTGGTCTCTTCCGTATCTTGTATTTACGGTATGGGCAATCCTTCCGACTTCTATAATAATGTAATCGATGTGGAGCGGGGACGTATGTTGGATCGCAATGTATTTCTCCGCCGCCTCGTAGACAGCCTTTATGTCCGCAACGATATAGAACTGAATCGTGGAAACTTCCGGGTAAAGGGAGATACGGTAGACATTTTTCTTGCTTATACGGACAACCTGCTTCGAGTGACTTTTTGGGGCGACGAAATTGACAGTATAGAAGAAGTGGACCCTGTGACAGGTATCACCATCGCACCTTTTGAGTCTTATAAAATATATCCGGCTAATCTCTTCATGACAACGAAAGAAGCCACCCTCCGCGCTCTTCATGGGATAGAGGACGATTTGACAAAACAGGTTGCCTATTTCGAATCTATCGGAAAAGAGTTTGAAGCTAAACGTCTCTATGAAAGAGTGACGTATGACATGGAAATGATTCGTGAACTCGGCCATTGCTCGGGTATTGAGAACTATTCCCGCTACTTTGACGGGCGTGCCGCCGGCACACGTCCTTACTGTCTTCTCGACTTCTTCCCCGATGATTTTTTAATCGTGATTGATGAAAGTCATGTAAGCATTCCTCAAATACGTGCCATGTATGGAGGCGACCGTGCCCGAAAAGAAAACCTGGTAGAATATGGCTTCCGCCTACCTGCTGCCATGGATAACCGCCCTCTAAAATTCGAAGAGTTCCAGCACATGGCTAAACAGGTGATTTATGTCAGCGCAACTCCTGCCGATTATGAACTTATTCAATCAGAAGGAATTGTAGTAGAGCAGGTTATCCGTCCTACCGGATTACTCGACCCCATTATCGAGGTACGTCCCAGCCTCAATCAGATCGACGACCTCATGGAAGAAATACAGCAACGTATCGAAAAGGAAGAGCGCACACTGGTCACAACGCTAACCAAACGTATGGCGGAAGAATTAGCTGAATACCTTCTTAATAATAATGTAAGGTGCAACTATATTCACAGTGACGTGGATACATTGGAAAGGGTCAAGATTATGGATGACCTCCGCCAAGGAGTATACGATGTATTGATTGGAGTCAACCTCCTGCGTGAAGGACTGGACCTGCCGGAAGTATCACTGGTTGCCATACTCGATGCTGACAAAGAAGGTTTCCTCCGCTCCCATCGCTCACTGACCCAGACAGCCGGACGCGCTGCGCGAAATGTGAACGGTAAAGTCATCATGTATGCAGACAGAATAACCGAAAGCATGCAACTTACCATTGACGAGACCAACCGCCGGCGTGAAAAGCAGCTTGCTTATAATGAAGAGCATGGAATCACTCCTCAGCAAATTAAAAAGGCAAGGAATCTTGTCCTATTCGGCAATGGCAATAATGCTGCCTCCACAGATGAATTGCCCAAAGAGAGCCGCGCTTATGTAGAACCGACCACGCCTAATATTGCAGCCGATCCGGTAGTACAATATATGAATAGAGCCCAATTGGAAAAGAGCATCGAACGTACCCGCAAGCAAATGCACGAAGCAGCTAAGAAGCTGGAATTTATCGAAGCCGCTCAATTCCGGGATGAATTACTGCGGTTAGAGGATTTGCTAAAGGAAAAATGGGGATAGAGAGAAAAAAGTCTTAATAAGAATTGAATTGAGAACAGCAAACCTTAATCAATGTTATAAAACACATTTTTTCTCTTGGATTATTTGCAGATTACGCAGAAGTCCGTACATTTGCAATGTGTTTTTCATAGTATTAGATTTTAAGGTTAACAAAGGTTGGAGTACGGCGGTACTCCTTTTTTTATGCCCATATCTCTCCTTATATGTTTTGCGTTGTAAAGGGATTCCCCTATCTTTGCCCTCCGGAAATCAAAACCCATCCGATTTAATATGAAGCCAATTACAATACGTATTTCCCGGTTGTTACAGGCACTGAACGAAGGAGTCTTTGAAAAAGAACATACCATTGCCTTGAGCCTGCTTGCCGCTATGGCGGGAGAAAGTATTTTTCTTTTAGGACCTCCGGGAGTGGCTAAGAGCCTCGTAGCACGACGATTGAAACTAGCTTTCAAAGAGGCAAGCGCCTTCGAATATTTAATGTCACGTTTTAGCACTCCGGACGAGATATTCGGTCCGGTCTCCATCTCCAAGTTAAAAGACGAAGATAAATATGAACGGATTACGAGCGGATATTTACCTTCATCGACTGTGGTTTTTCTAGACGAGATATGGAAAGCAGGACCTGCTATCCAAAACTCCCTTCTGACGGTCATCAACGAAAAGATATATCGCAACGGACAATTTACCGTTAAAGTACCCCTCAAAGCACTTATCGCCGCTTCCAACGAATTGCCCGCCAAAGGAGAAGGACTGGAAGCCCTATATGACCGTTTCCTTATCCGGCAATTTGTAGGATGTATCGAGCAAGAATATGCCTTCGACCAGATGTTATCTTCTCCTCGAAATATAGAACCCGTCGTGAGCGACGACCTGCCCATTACCAACGATGAATATGAACAGATACAGGCACAAGCGGAAAAAGTCAACATCCACTACACCATTCTTGAGCTCATCCACTACATCAAACGAGGAATAGAACAATACAACTCTAGCCGGGAAGAGACTCTTCCTCCTCTTTATATATCCGACCGTCGTTGGAAAAAGATAGTAGGGCTATTGCGTACCTCAGCTTATCTCAACGGAGCCCCAGGGATTCATTTCGCCGATTGCCTGCTTCTACCCGGATGCCTGTGGGACGAAGTGAACCAATTGCCTGTAGTAGAAGAAATCACCCTGCAAGGCATCAGTCACGGCATACATTCTTATTTATTAGGAGACAAAAAGCTCGAACAAAAGCTGGACTCTCTCAAAGAAGACCTCAAATCCGAACATAGCCTCCGGGAAATGAGCGACCCTGCCATCCAGGTAGTAGACACCTTCTACCACCGCATCGAAGGTTACCCCATTGCCGGCAATCTGCTTATTTTTGCCTCCGATTACCAAAATCTGAAAAAAGACAGCAACCGCTTGTTCTATGTGCAACAAGACAAGTTCCGTCCAGTTAACAAGGTGTTGAAGGCTTACGACTTTGTAAAGAACCGGAACATTCCCCAAAAGAGTATCTATTCGTTGAGAAAAGGAAAGCGATCCGTCTTTGTGAACAATCAGGAGTACCCCCTACTCTGCTATGACAATTGCGAACCGCTACCGCCCGAAAATGCCGCAGAAGGCACGCCTTTTGAATTCCGCTTGCAAGAAGTAATAGACATATTGCATAATATCGAAAGTGAATTTAAAAGATGGTCCGAACTCGAAATGGAGTATAACCAAAACCACCTCTTTTTAGCGCCTGCACACAAAAGAAAACTAAAAAGAATCTGCGACGAGACCACTCATATTATTGAAAATTACCGAAACGAGCTTCGCATCATTGCCCATGCCCATGAACAGGAAAACAGAGACTATCAGGCTTAAGCAATTACAGGACATATATTATGACCGGTTGCAGCATCTCGCCTACGAAATCTACAACGAGCAGCTGCACAACCTGATTATCCGCCCCGAAGAACTGGATGAGGATATACGCCTGTATTTCCATCAAACTCAAGCCTCTTTGCAGGAATTTTATTCCCACTATGCTTCACAATGGGAATATTTTCATGAAATGAAAGAGGCATCCGACAAAAAGTTCCTGCGCTTCCTGCAAGAAAGTGCATATACTTTCTCCATGAAGTATCACATGGTAGATTTACATGTAAAATATTACCTGCAACGTTTTTCGCTTCTTTCCCCCCGCAACAAGGAGTGGAAGTCTTTGCGCTCACTTTTCTTCGACAAATGGGAGACTCTTCTTTCCAACCAGGAGTTCAATTATCAAATGGAACATATCGAACGCCTGTGCGAAGAATTCCGGCGAATACACCTTTCTTTATCCGGCAATCTGCCGGTGCGTGGAAATTCCCGCATCGTCTGGCTACTCCGCAACCATCCGCAACTATCGGAACAAATACTCCAATACGAAGACACTCTCAGGCACAATCCGGCTATACAGGAATTAGTAGAGAAATTAGGCAAAAAGCATACAGGTCGCCGCAAAAGATTTAAAATGACTGCCGGCATCCACCGAGAACAACTGATTAATCGTGCTGCCAAAAGTGACATCACCGGAATCACCGAAGGAAACGACCTGAACAGCTTGCTACCCATAGAATACTGTTATCTCTCGGAAAACACTCTCCAACCGATATTCTTTGAACGTTATGTAGAGAAGAAACTTCAAATGATAGACTATCAATCTCGCGAAAGCCAATATGTCCCCGACAAGAAAGTGACAGGCAACGAGGTATCCCAAGAGGAAGAAGGACCTTTCATCGTCTGCCTCGACACCTCCGGTTCTATGGAGGGCGAACGGGAAAATATTGCCAAATCCACCCTTCTTGCCATTGCGGAACTTACTGAGACCCAGCATAGGAAATGTTATATCATCCTCTTCTCAGATGATATAGAATGTATTGAAATCACAGACCTAGCCACCAGCTTTGACAGGTTGGTAGATTTTTTGAGCCAAAGCTTTCATGGCGGGACAGACATTGAACCAGTCATTGACCACGCCATACACAAAATCCTTGCAGAAGGATATGAAGAAGCGGATATTATCACCGTATCCGACTTTGAAATGCGCCCCGTAGGCGAAAAACTCTGTAGAAGAATCGAATTGATAAAAGAACATCATACCCAGCTTTATGCCATCTCCCTGGGAGGAAAGATTGCAGAAAAGAGTTTTTTGGATTTATGCGATAAGTATTTCGAAATAAAAGCATAACTTCCTGTAGCTGTATAAATATATTTGTTTAATTTTGTACCTCATATCATTAAAAACATAAAAAAACAACATGAACTCAACTTATCTATCTTCCAAGCCTCATTATGAGATTCTCGACGGCCTGCGAGGAGTAGCCGCCCTGATGGTGGTTCTCTTTCACATCCTTGAAGTATATTCGGCAGGAAACCACGCAGACCAAATTATCAATCACGGCTATCTGGCAGTCGATTTCTTTTTTGTACTTTCCGGTTTTGTCATCGGATATGCTTACGATGACCGTTGGAATAAAATGAGTTATAAGGACTTCTTCAAACGCCGCTTGATACGCTTGCAGCCTATGGTAGTTATTGGAATGATAATTGGCGCTATTGCTTTTTATTTCAGC
>JAUUNK010000218.1 GCA_030844565.1 Bacteroides ovatus | reverse complement strand
AAGGTAAATACAACGATGTACAAGTGGCATCTCTTATCACAGTGTTCCTGATGCGTAACATTTCTGTAGAAGAACTTTGCGGCTTTCGTGATGCGTTGCTCGAGATGCGCATACCCGTAGACCTGAACGAATTCTCTCCCATCGACATCGTTGGCACGGGAGGAGATGGAAAGAATACGTTCAACATCTCTACCGCCGCTTGTTTCACCGTAGCGGGCGCAGGTTTTCCGGTAGTGAAACATGGTAACTACGGGGCTACGTCAGTAAGCGGAGCCAGCAACGTGATGGAACAACATGGTGTGAAGTTTAGCAGCAACGCCGACCAGCTCCGTCACAGTATCGAGCAATGTAACATTGCTTATTTGCACGCCCCTCTTTTCAATCCTGCCCTCAAAGCAGTGGCTCCGGTGAGGAAAGGACTTGCAGTCCGTACATTCTTTAATATGCTCGGTCCGCTGGTGAATCCGGTGCTGCCTACCTATCAGTTGTTGGGAGTTTATAATCTTCCTCTTCTGCGCCTCTACACTTATACCTATCAAGCAAGCAAAACCAAGTTCGCTGTAGTCCATAGCCTCGATGGATATGATGAAATCTCGCTGACCCAGGAATTTAAAGTAGCTACTTGCAGCAATGAGAAGATTTATACTCCCGAAAGCCTTGGCTTCTCCCGCTATCAAGAAGCAGATTTAGATGGTGGAAACACACCCGAAGAAGCAGCTAAAATCTTCGATAACGTCTTGCGAAACACTGCTACCACCGCACAAAAAGACGTAGTGATAGCCAATGCCGCCTTCGCCATACAGGTGATCTGCCCCGAGAAACCCATTGAGGAGTGCATCGGCCTTGCCAGGGAATCCCTAGAAAGCGGACGCGCTTTGGCTACTTTAAAGAAATTCATCCAACTGAATAGTTAATACTCTTATGAAAGATATTTTATCTGAAATAATCGCCAACAAGCGGTTCGAAGTAGATCTACAGAAACAGTCTATCTCTCTCGAACAATTGGAAGAGACCGCCTCGGAAGATATGCCGAAGCGTTCCATGAAACAGGCATTAATAAGTTCGCCTTCAGGAATCATTGCCGAGTTCAAACGCCGCTCCCCCTCTAAAGGATGGATAAAGGAGAAGGCACGACCGGAAGAAATCGTCCCGTCTTACGCAATGGCAGGCGCCTCCGCCCTCTCTATTCTTACGGATGAGAAGTTTTTCGGAGGAACTCTAAAAGACATACGCCAAGTTCGACCATTGGTGGACATTCCCATCCTGAGAAAAGATTTCATTATTGATGAATATCAACTTTATCAAGCCAAGATAGTAGGCGCAAACGCCGTCTTGTTGATTGCCGCCGCCCTGGAAAGGGAGAAATGCCGCCAACTGACAGAGAAGGCTCATTCGCTCGGACTGGAAGTATTGCTGGAAATACACAGTATAGACGAACTGCCATACATCTCTCCGGACATTGACATGGTGGGCGTGAACAATCGAAACCTGGGAACTTTCTTCACCGATGTAGAAAACTCGTTCAGGCTGGCAGCACAACTTCCACAAGACACAGTGCTGGTTTCCGAAAGCGGTATCTCTGCCCCGGACACCGTAAAGCGGCTTCGTAAAGCTGGTTTCCGGGGTTTTCTCATCGGAGAAACTTTCATGAGAACGGTACAGCCGGGCGAAACCCTGCACCGGTTTATCAATTCACTTGCTTAAATAAAAAACTTTATTGAGATTGCCTTATGATAAACGGAAAACTTATTAAGATATGCGGTATGTGCGAAGCGGAGAATATCCGCAAGGTGGAACAGCTCGGAGTGGATATGATAGGATTTATCTTCTATCCGAAATCCCCGCGTTTTGTCTACGAACTCCCCTCCTACCTGCCGGAACACTCCAGCCGGGCGGGTGTTTTTGTCAACGAAGAGAAATCAACCGTACAAATGTATGCCGACCGTTTCGGACTGCACTACATTCAGCTCCACGGAAACGAATCACCCGCTTATTGTCGTTCCCTCCGCCATGCAGGTGTGAAAATTATCAAAGCTTTTCCCATAGCCCACCCCACTGACGTAAAGAATGTATATAAATACGAAGATGTGTGCGACCTCTTTCTATTCGATACCAAATGCGAAAAGTATGGTGGTTCAGGCAATCAGTTCGACTGGAACCTGTTACATATCTATAACGGAAACACGCCTTTTCTGCTAAGTGGCGGCATCAATCAGTACAGTGCCCCTGCACTGAATGCATTCAGTCATCCACTTCTCGCAGGATATGATCTTAACAGCCGATTCGAACTAAAACCCGGAAAGAAAGATGTGGAAAGACTCCACCAATTCTTGAATCAATTAAAATAAAAAAAGAAACTTATAATATACCTTGAATTATGAATAGAATAAATAAACTGTTTAACAGTAACCGCAGAGACTTATTGTCTATCTATTTTTGTGCCGGAACTCCACAACTAGACGGCACAGCCAACGTGATACGTACTCTCGAGAAACATGGGGTGGATATGATTGAAATCGGTATCCCTTTCAGCGACCCAATGGCAGACGGCATCGTCATTCAAAACGCAGCAACCCGTGCTCTGCATAATGGTATGTCTCTGAAACTGCTTTTCGAGCAACTACGCGACATCCGGCAAGATGTGAAGATTCCACTTATCCTGATGGGATACCTCAACCCGATTATGCAATTCGGCTTCGAACCTTTCTGCCGCAAATGTGTGGAGTGTGGCATCGATGGAGTAATCATTCCCGACCTTCCTTTCCGGGATTATCAGGAACACTACCGCATCATTGCCGAACGCTATGACATCAAAGTTATCATGCTTATCACCCCAGAAACCAGTGAGCAACGGGTACGCGAAATCGATGCCCACACCGATGGATTCATCTACATGGTTTCGTCTGCCGCCACCACAGGTGCTCAACAGGACTTCGATGCACAAAAAAGAGCCTACTTCAAGAAGATAGAGGATATGAACCTCACCCACCCCCGCATGGTAGGCTTCGGCATCTCCAACCACGCCACTTTCCGTGCCGCCTGTGAACATGCCTCCGGAGCCATCATCGGTAGCCGCTTTGTCACCCTCCTCGAAGAAGAGAAAGATCCGGAAAAGGCGATTCTCCGCTTAAAAGAAGCGTTGGGGAAAGGGGAATTTTGAATTGTGAATTATGAATTATGAATTGTGAAGGGGAGGGAGGGATGGCAGAGTAGAAAGGGAAGGAAAGGGATGATAAACTATAGCTCCTGCCTCACAAATACACGAACGCAAATCCCCAAAGCCTCCGTCCCTCCATTCAAAATTCATAATTCAAAATCCATAATTCAAAATTAATTCCTATCTTTGTCACGATTTTAACGAAAAACATAAAGTTATGACAGCAGAGTCCCCTTCCGTTTTGTTAATTTATACCGGAGGAACTATCGGAATGATAGAAAACCCGGAAACAGGAGCTTTAGAAAATTTCAACTTCGACCACCTCTTGAAACACGTTCCGGAACTCAAAAGATTCAATTATCGCATTTCTTCTTATCAGTTCGATCCGCCTATTGACTCTTCGGATATGGAACCTTCTTATTGGGCTAAACTGGTTAAAATTATTAATTATAATTACGAGTATTTTGATGGTTTCGTCATCCTACATGGAACAGATACGATGGCTTACACGGCTTCCGCTTTGAGCTTCATGCTCGAGAACCTGAGCAAACCGGTGATTCTGACGGGATCTCAGCTCCCCATCGGTACTCTGCGTACAGATGGAAAAGAAAATCTGATTACAGCTATTGAAATTGCTGCCGCCAAGAATGCGGACGGCACAGCTATCGTCCCCGAAGTATGTATCTTTTTCGAAAATCACCTGATGCGGGGAAATCGAACTACCAAAATCAATGCCGAAAACTTCAACGCCTTCCGTTCTTTTAATTATCCTCCTCTGGCAAGAGTAGGCATTCATATAAAATACGAACCGAACCTGATTAGCAAACCGGACCCCGACACACCTCTGAAACCGCACTACCTGTTTGATACTAACGTAGTAATACTGACTCTTTTCCCAGGAATCCAGGAAAGCATCGTCACCTCTCTTCTCCATGTCCCCGGACTAAAAGCAGTGGTATTAAAGACTTTCGGTTCCGGAAATGCTCCTCAAAAAGAATGGTTCATCCGCCAACTCAAAGAAGCCACCGACCGTGGCATCATCATAGTCAATATCACTCAGTGTGCTTCAGGAGCAGTAGAGATGGGACGTTATGAAACAGGCATGCATCTTCTCGAAGCAGGTGTCATCAGCGGATACGACAGTACACCCGAATGTGCAGTGACAAAATTAATGTTCTTGCTTGGACACGGACTTTCCAATCAGGAAATTCGATATAAAATGAATTCTTGCCTAATAGGAGAAATCACTAAACCGGAATAAGAGATTGTTTGTTATATTACTCAGAGACAGCATTTTTTGAGAAAAAAGTATGTTGTATTACTTTAAATATTTATATTTGTGCAATAGTAAAAAAAGGTTTTATTTACACCAAACAGACATATAGTTATGATAAAGGGAATTACCACAAACAAAGCAATAGCCGTTGCGCTAGTGTTAGCCTCCACATTGCTTAGCAGTTGTGTGGACGATGAGAAAGATTTTTATGACCCTAATTACAAGACTCCCAATCCTCTGGAAATCACTGCACCGGAGGGGTTCGATGGGACCACCATCTCATCCGCCAAAATGAAAATAGGCGTAAAAGATGAATATAATGGAGAATACTATTACACGGTAGGTATATACGATAAGAACCCGCTGTTCGAAAAGGCGAATACCTTGTCCATAGGTGTTGCCAAAAAAGGGGAACCTTATGAAACTTCTATTAATTACTTGCAAGGTACAGAACGAATCTTTATCCAACAAACCGATCCGCTGGGACGAAAAGAAGTTGCCTATGTGGAGACATCCGGCAAAGCTGGAGGAACGCTAAATTATGACTTTGCACAGACTTCTTCTTCACCGAAAACCAAAGCTATGGCAGCAACGCGGGCAATGGAACGTCCTCAATATACGGTGTATACCGTAAATGACATTCCAGCGAATGCAGTGGAGATTACTAACTCAACTCAAATAGAAACTAATGGTAATTATAAGATTACAAAAGAATTTAAAGGAAACTTTATCCTCAACGGAGTAAGCAACGCAAAGTTATTTATTACCGGCAAATGGGAATTTGAAAGTCGGCAGCTTGAAACCGGACTTGAAATAATAGTGCTGGAAGGAGGTAAGATTGAAGCGAAAAATATGCAACTAACAGGAACTTCTTCTCTTGAGATTATGAGAGGAGGAAAAGCAAAAATAGACGCACTTCAACTCTCCAATGAAAATAAAGTTATAAATCTAGGAGAGCTTACCCTACAGCGTACCTATGATGAGAATCCAGGATTATTCTATAATGGAGAGAATGCAAAATTCACTATTACAAGCTATTTAAACATAGGACAATCAATGATTTATAATGACGGTATCCTCAATGCTCAAAACCTTATTTCAAATTCCAAAAGTAAATTCACTAATAATTGTCAAGTAAATGTGGAGGAAAGATTTAAGCAGGAAGGAGGAGAATTAACCTTAAATAAAGGAGCAATCATTGCGGAAACTATGTATTTTAATGGTAATACTATTACTCTTTCGAACGGTTCTATGCTAAAAGCGACTCAATCTATCACTGCTCTCTCTAACATTACCTTTATTGGTAGCGGTGAAACCAAATCTCTACTTAAATCTCCTAAAATAATACTGGATAGTAGAATTATATATAAAGGAGCCTTGGTTATAGAAGTAGACGATCATCCTAAAGAGCAGGGTGCATGGCTCTATCAATTGTTGGATGGCGCAACTATGACCACTTACAATGGTTCCAATATCACCATTGCTACCTGTGAAGGAGAAACCAACACTCCCACTCCCGCCCCGAATCCCACTCCTTCTGACCCGGAAGATATCATCATTGACGACGATTATACCTATACTTTCGCTTATGAAGACCAATGGCCACTGTATGGAGACTACGATATGAACGATTTAGTAGTACGTATCAGTGATATGGAATTGAAAAAGAAGAAAGAGACTGACTATAAATATATTAAAGAATTAAAGTTTGAATGTAAAGTTATGGCTGTAGGAGCCACAAAAAATATCTCCTTAGCCCTGCAACTTCTAAATATATCTCCTTTAGCTATAGATGAAATAGAGTTTGACGACGATGATGATAAACTAAGTCCTCTTCAATTAGGTATTGACAAATTCAATCAAAATAACTACTTGGAACAAGGACAAAATATGGCAGTCATTCCTTTATTCTACAGCGCTCATCAAGTATTAGGAGGTCCCAACGCAATCAACCAGATTAACACAATTAAGAAAGGGCGTCAAGCTAAACCTAAAAAATTTGAAGTCAAAATCAAATTTAAAGAACATAGTGTCCCTAGCTTCACAGTCAAGGACAACTTCGACTTATTCATCATTACCGACGGTCAAGTTGGTCAAGGGAGAAAAGAGATACATCTTAAGGGATACGCTCCCACAAACCTGGCTTTAAATGTGTATTACAATAATAATAACGATCGCTCTTTGGATAAGCAAAGTTACTACACCAGTGAAGAAAATCTTTGTTGGGGATTTCTCATTGCTCAAGATGAAGAGGATGACGATGAAAAAGATGAAGAATTATGGAGATGGCCGCAAGAGTATATTACTATAACTACTGCCTATAGTCTTTTCAAGCAATGGATACTCACAGGAGAAAATGCACTTTCTTGGTACAAGAAGTATGAATCTGATAAAGTATATTAATCCATCACTACGTTGTGAGGGATTACTTTAAAAGATTCCCTGTATATAACAAAATACAATGAAAGCCGGAGCGATGATTATATCGTCTCCGGCTTTCTTAATTATTGATTGTTCTTCCTACTATTTTAGATGGACCTTAAAATATATTCCAGCAGAAAGATATTTAAAGTCATTCAATTCTCCTATCACATTGATATAGTCTTTCCAGAGTGAATAACTCAATCCCATATTTACTGTACGGGCATCATATTCAGCCATCAGATTCAAACCGTTCAAGACCTTGATACTATAAGGCATTCCTAATTGAAAGTTAATACCCACCGCAGGTCCATTAAGTGGATAATCTTTTCTTTTATTATAAACATAAGACAAATGAACTCCCATCTCTCCTATCCCTTCAAATAGAAAGTATTTTGTTGATGCTATAAAGTATCGGCTCCAAGCTGCATTCCCTGTACCTGAGGCTAATGTAAAACCATAACCATCTTTATTGCCTGAAAATATGTCATTTGTTCCTATATCATTACACCCAATTACAATGGAAGGCATATGTTTCCATAAAAAGCCTTCTTTAATCACACGTAATCGCACGGAAAATTGTCTATCCTGATTCACAAACTTACCCCACGTCTGCTCAGGCCAATAATTTCCAGGAACACCTTTATGTAAAGTACAAGTATACCCTACTTCTAGAAAAGGAAAGAAAGTCACATTTATATAATAATTATATGTATTGTACTGCCACATAGGTGGAATTGACCCTTTGTTTAAAAAAGAGCCTCCAAACATAAATGTTTTATCTTTCTGCATATTCGCAGTAGGCATATGAAGCAACCCGGTAGTTCCATACGGAAATTGTGCCCACAGCACCGCACAGCTAGTAGCAGTTATGAACAGTACAACAAATCTTTTCATTTAAATATCATCAGCCAATTAGTTACTATCTATCCGAATAAGTCACAGATTCTTACAGCAATATGCCCAGAAAAAGCGTAAATAAACGATCTGTCTTTTATAACGACTTGGATGAGTTGCAAAACGATAAAACCATTCCATTCCTATTTTTTGAATCCAATAAGGAGCACGGCTTACTTTTCCAGTGAAAACATCAAAACTACCGCCAAGATTCAAATATATAGCAGGATGGACAACATATAAATCGGTCATTAAATATTCCTGTACAGGGAATCCCATAGCAACGAATACAAAATCGGGCTGTTTTTGCTTTACATCTTCTATTAACTCCTGCCTTTCCTCCTTGGTCTTAATATAACCATTCCGATAACCTACAATATCTATAGCAGGATAAGAATTTCTCAATTTCTCCACCGTCAACTTTATTATATCCTCTGTTGCCCCTATTAAATAAAACGTTTTCCGGTCATGATACTCTTCAATAAACTTTAACCATAATTCGCAGCCAGGAATACGAGCCACATTTTTTACACCTTTTTGTCTCAAAGCCAATACAGTACCAAAACCATCAGCATATCCAATATTTCGATTGATTATATCTGATATTGACCCTTCAGCCTTCATTATTATTTCTGCATTAAGCGATAAAATTAACTTTTTCTTATTACAGACGTTATCTAGCAAATGTTGCATATCTCTATATGGATATACATCCACATTCCTTATACGAATTGGAATCATGATAAATTTAGTATATTAAAAGGAATAAAAAGAAAAATAGAATTTATAATAAGACCTGAAGAATCCTGTTACACGCTAATCCATCGCCATAAGGATTAACCGCTTGACTCATACTCCTATAATATAATTCATCATCTAATAAAGTTGAGACTTCAAATATAATACGCTTTTGGTCAGTACCCACAAGCT
>JAUUNK010000217.1 GCA_030844565.1 Bacteroides ovatus | reverse complement strand
AGCCCAATCGACGCATGATTGGGAGAATCATCATGTTCTTCAAATCAACCGTGAGCCGGCACGTGCCGCATTTACACCTTTTTCCGTACAAAAGGGCGATTGTTCCCTGTGTTTGGACGGGATGTGGAAGTTTCGTTGGACCCCTGTTCCCGACCAGAGAATCCCGGATTTCTACCGGATGGATTTTGACGATAAGGAGTGGGTTGCTTTCCCCGTACCTGCCAATTGGGAGAATAACGGATATGGTACGCCGATTTATGTCTCGGCAGGCTATCCGTTCAAGATAGATCCTCCCCGGGTGATGGGAGAGCCGAAAGCCGGATATACTACTTATAAGGAGCGCAATCCGGTGGGACAGTATCGGCATAGTTTTACCCTGCCTGCCGGATGGGAGACGAAAGGGCAGACTTTCCTCCGTTTCGAGGGGGCAATGAGTGCTTTCTATGTCTGGATAAATGGTGAGAGAGTAGGGTATAGCCAGGGAAGTATGGAACCGAGTGAGTTTAATGTCACTTCTTATCTGAAACCGGGAGAAAACCAACTCTCCGTGGAGGTGTACCGATATAGCGACGGGTCCTATCTGGAAGATCAGGATTTTTGGCGATTTGGCGGGATTCATCGCAGCGTCCATCTGGTGCATACTCCGGATGTCCGTATTCGCGATTATGCCGTGCGTACGCTTGCGGCATCAGCGGACTATAAAGATTTCCTTTTGCAGATAGATCCTCAATTCAGTGTGTACGGAGGGGCAACGGGTAAAGGTTATCAGGTGAAGGCTGTGCTGAAAGATGCTGGCGGAAAGGAAATTCTCACACTTAAGGGAGATGTGGAAGAGATTCTCGACCTGGAGCATAAAGCAGGCCGGATGAATGAATGGTATCCTCAGCGGGGACCTCGCAAAATGGGACGTTTGAGCGCAGTGGTATCGTCGCCCGAGAGATGGACGGCGGAGACTCCTTATCTATATAAACTGCAATTGCAATTGCAGGATGAAGAGGGTAAAACGATAGAGCAGGTGGAGCAACCGGTAGGGTTCCGCTCTATAGAAATAAAAGAGGGGCGTTTTTTAGTGAATGGCAATCCGGTACGTTTCCGCGGTGTGAACAGACATGAACATGACCCTCGTACGGCACGTGTCATGACCGAAGAACGGATGCTTCAGGATATTCTTTTAATGAAACAAGCCAATGTGAATGCGGTCCGCACCAGCCACTATCCCAATGTAAGCCGTTGGTACGAACTCTGCGATAGCTTGGGGCTTTATGTCATGGACGAGGCGGACATCGAGGAACATGGATTGCGCGGTACGTTGGCAAGCACTCCCGATTGGCACGCCGCTTTTCTGGACCGTGCCGTCCGCATGGCGGAACGCGATAAGAATCATCCGTGTGTAGTAATGTGGAGCATGGGAAACGAGAGCGGTTACGGTCCTAACTTTGCCGCTATTTCGGCGTGGCTGCACGATTTCGACCCCACCCGCCCCGTGCACTATGAAGGGGCACAGGGAGTAGACGGCAATCCCGACCCGAAGACAGTAGATGTTATCAGTCGTTTCTATACCCGTGTGAAACAGGAATACTTGAATCCCGGCATCGAAGAGGGAGAAGATAAGGAACGCGCGGAAAACGCCCGGTGGGAACGTTTGCTCGAAATAGCGGAACGCACCAATGACAACCGTCCTGTGATGACAAGCGAATATGCCCATTGCATGGGAAATGCGTTGGGAAATTTCAAGGAATATTGGGAAGAAATATACAGCCATCCCCGCATGTTGGGAGGATTTATCTGGGACTGGGTGGACCAGGGAATTTATAAGAAGTTGCCCGATGGACGCACCATGGTGGCATACGGTGGTGACTTCGGCGACAAACCCAATCTGAAAGCTTTCTGCTTTAACGGCGTGTTGATGAGCGACCGCGAGACTACTCCCAAGTATTGGGAGGTGAAGAAGGTGTACGCTCCGGTGGAGTTGAGAGTGGAGAGTGGAGAGTTGAGAGTGGTGAATCGGAATCATCATATTGGAATGGATGGGTATCGTTGTTTGTGGACGTTGTCGGTGGATGGCAGGCAGAAGGAACAGGGGGAAATTGTGTTGCCCAGGCTAGAACCTGGAGAGACGGGGACGGTTGCTTTGCCTGTTTTCCGTTCTTTGTCCGGCAGTTTGCGCAAGGCAGGTTCCGATTGCCGGCTAAAGGTCAGTATTGTTCTTAAAGAAGATGCGCTTTGGGCACAGGCGGGACACGAGGTGGCTTGGGAGCAATTCTGCCTGAATGAGGGGAATTTGCTGTCGGCTGAGATTGTAAATAAAGGAAACCTGCAAATACAGGAAGATGATAAATCATTCTCCGTTAGCGGAAAAGGCTTTTCCATCCAATGGAAAAAGACAGTGACGGGAAGCCTCACTTCACTGGTTTATAACGGGAAAGAAATGCTGGCGTCGTCGGAATATGCGTATGTGCAGCCTTTGGTACAGGCTTTCCGGGCGCCGACAGATAATGATAAGAGCTTTGGAAATTGGCTGGCTAAGGACTGGAGCCTTCATAAGATGGACACCCCACAGATTAGCCTGAAATCTTTCAGGCATGAAACGCGGGAGGACGGAGCGATAATGGTGCGTGTTCAAACAAACTATATATATAAAGAGGGTAGGGTGACTGCCCACTATGTTTATACTATTCTTGCAGACGGGACCATAGATTTACAGACCACCTTTGTGCCGCAAGGGACGCTCCCCGAGCTGCCTCGTCTGGGAATTGCATTCTGTCTTTCTCCTGAATACAACACATTTACCTGGTATGGCAGAGGCCCGCAGGAGAGCTATCCCGACCGGAAGACATCGGCTGCCATCGGATTGTGGAAAGGAACAGTGGCAGAGCAATATGTACACTATCCCCGCCCGCAAGACAGCGGCAACAAGGAAGAAGTGCACTATCTGACCCTGACCGACAGCCATCATAAAGGGATACGTGTGGATGCTGTGGAGAAGGTCTTTTCTGCTTCCGCTTTGCACTACTCGGCGCACGATTTATATAAAACGACTCATGATTGCGATTTAAAGCCGCGTCCGGAAGTCTATCTCAACCTCGATGCCGCCGTGCTTGGACTGGGAAACAGTAGTTGCGGTCCCGGTGTCCTGAAAAAATATGCTATTGAGAAAAAACCGCATACGTTGCATGTACGTATAAGTAAACTGTGATTTCCGTGGAGATAAATAACGACTAACACAATAATCAAAAATAACAATGAGAAAAGTAACCACTTTATTATCAACCCTCGCTCTGGCAAGCACCTTGGCGGCTCAGAATCTTCCTCAGACGGAACGGCAATACCTTTCCGGACGCGGATGTGACGACATGGTAGAATGGGACTTCTTTTGCACCGACGGACGCAACTCCGGAAAGTGGACAAAGATAGGCGTTCCTTCTTGTTGGGAATTGCAGGGCTTCGGTACCTATCAGTATGGCATCACCTTTTATGGCAAACCGTTTCCCGAAGGCATTGCCGATGAGAAAGGTAAGTATAAATATGAGTTCGAAGTTCCGGAAAAATTCCGCGATAAACAAGTAAACCTGGTTTTCGAGGCTTCCATGACTGATACGGAGGTCAAAGTGAACGGACGGAAGGTTGGTTCGAAGCATCAGGGAGCTTTCTACCGTTTTTCCTACAATGTCAGCGATTTCCTGAAATATGGCAAGAAGAATGTGTTGGAAGTGACCGTAGCTAAGGAGAGTGAGAACGCCAGTGTGAATCTGGCGGAGCGGCGTGCGGATTATTGGAACTTCGGCGGTATCTTCCGTCCTGTATTTCTGGAAGTGAAGCCGGCTGTCAATTTGCGCCACATAGCTATCGACGCTAAAGCTGATGGCTCGTTCCGTGCCAATTGCTATACAAATCTGTCTCAGGAGGGAATGAACATCCGTGCACAGATTCTGGATACTAAAGGAAAGAAAATAACTGAAACCACTGTTCCTGTGAAAGCGGGAGGGGATTGGACTTCGTTGCAGTTAAACGTAGCTAATCCTGCTTTGTGGACAGCCGAAACGCCCAATCTTTATAAAGCTCAGTTCGCTCTGTTGGATAAGGATGGTAAAGTGTTGCATCACGAAGAGGAGACGTTCGGTTTCCGTACCATTGAAGTACGCGAGAGTGACGGATTGTATGTGAATGGAGTTCGCATCAATGTACGTGGAGTCAATCGCCATAGTTTCCGTCCCGAGAGTGGCCGTACACTGAGCAAAGCCAAAAATATAGAAGACGTCCTCCTGATAAAAAGCATGAACATGAACTCCGTTCGTTTGAGCCACTATCCGGCTGACCCCGAGTTTCTGCAAGCGTGCGACTCTTTGGGACTCTATGTCATGAACGAGCTGGGAGGCTGGCATGGCAAGTACGATACTCCCACGGGAGTGCGTCTGATAGAAGGCATGGTGGAGCGCGATGTGAATCATCCTTCTGTTATCTGGTGGAGCAATGGTAATGAAAAAGGATGGAATACCGAGCTGGATGGAGAGTTTCATAAATATGACCCGCAGAAACGCCCGGTGATTCATCCGCAAGGTAATTTCTCAGGATTCGAGACGATGCACTATCGTTCTTACGGGGAAAGCCAGAATTATATGCGTTTGCCCGAAATCTTCATGCCCACGGAATTCCTGCATGGTTTGTATGACGGAGGTCATGGAGCCGGATTGTATGATTATTGGGAAATGATGCGCAAACATCCCCGTTGTATCGGCGGTTTCCTCTGGGTGCTCGCAGATGAAGGCGTGAAGCGTGTCGATAAAGATGGTTTCATTGATAACCAGGGGAATTATGGCGCTGACGGTATTGTGGGACCTCACCACGAAAAGGAGGGTAGCTACTACACCATTAAACAGTTGTGGAGCCCGGTACAGATAATGAATACTGCTATTGACAAACAGTTTGATGGCAAATTCTCTGTAGAAAACCGCTATGATTATCTGAATCTGAACACTTGCCGTTTCCGTTGGCAACAGGTGAAATTCCCGCAAGTTACGGATGCTGCAGGTAAGACCACTCAAGTATTGAAACAAGGAGAAATACAGGGCAACGATATACCCGCTCATCAAGCCGGTACTCTGGATATAAAAACTACTATCCTCCCTGATGCCGATGCACTCTTCCTCACTGCCATCGACAAATGTGGAAATGAACTCTGGCGCTGGACATTCCCGGTAAATAAACTGAACCAACCCACGGAGGAGCTTTCTCCTTTGTCTTCCCGTGCCACTTATACCGAAACAGAAAATGAACTTACCGTGAAGGCCAACAACCGTACGTTTGTGTTCTCTAAGAAAGACGGACAATTGAAAGGAGTCTCTGTCGATAACCGTAAGATTAACTTTGCCAACGGTCCCCGCTTTATCGGTGCCCGCCGTGCCGACCGTTCTCTCGATCAGTTCTATAACCACGACGATGAAAAGGCTAAAGAGAAAGAACGCACTTATAGCGAGTTCCCCGATGCCGCCGTGTTCACGAAACTGGATGTAGAAGAAAAGGGTGGAGATCTGATAGTTACTGCCAATTATAAGCTGGGAAATCTGGATAAAGCGCAATGGACTATCAATCCGAGCGGAGTAGCTACTCTCGATTACACTTATAACTTCTCCGGTGTGGTAGATTTGATGGGTATCTGTTTCGATTATCCCGAAGATCAGGTTGTCAGCAAACGTTGGTTGGGAGCAGGTCCCTATCGTGTATGGCAGAACCGTATTCACGGTACGCAGTATGATATTTGGGAAAATGATTATAATGACCCGATTCCCGGTGAAACCTTCACTTATCCTGAATTTAAGGGATATTTCGGCAACGTTTCCTGGATGAATATTCGCACCAAAGAAGGTACTATCAGCTTGACAAATGAAACTCCGGACTCTTATATCGGAGTGTATCAACCACGCGATGGTCGCGACCGCCTGCTTTATACGCTTCCCGAAAGTGGAATCTCTGTTTTGAACGTGATTCCTCCCGTACGTAATAAAGTGAACTCAACAGATTTGTGCGTTCCTTCTTCCCAAGCCAAGTGGGTAGACGGTCCTCAGACGGGACGTGTTATATTGCGGTTTGAATAAAAAAATCCTCCTGCCACTTCGTTAAGCGGCAGGAGGAATAAATATTCTAACGATTGTTGGCTCCCAAAATGGAGATTGATTAACCTTGTTCTTTTTGTAACTCTCTGATTAACTCTTCTACGATATATGCATCACTCATGAGATATAAATCTCCCCAACGATGAATTATACGTTGGTAAATATCACTGTTATAAAATATACTTAGAGCTTGGGTAGTAGAAATATGTAGGCGTGTGGCAACCGATTCAACAATGCCATAATACTTATTTTGCATCGCAATATCAGTTGTTGTACTTCCTTCCTGTAGTAGAGGTTGGGGTAGGTGGAGAGCATCTATAAAATGTAAATGTTCCTCAATCACTTGTTGGTTAGTGATACATATTTGATTATTAGGCTTTTGATGAATCAAACGGGATAATGCTTCTTCACGGTTATAATCGCCACGCATATAAAGATCGATTGTACGTATAACTCGATCATCAGCAATACCTCCTTCGATGATATCATAATCTTGCCATAAGTTACCTCCTTGGCGACAGGATACTACAAAATCCAGCCACTCTGCATTATAAGTGGTGAAATGCAAATACCGATAAGGAGCATTACGGCACGTATCTATATCAAGCGAATATACATTCAGCCATACATCTGTTTCACAGCGGAGACTGGCGGTTCGAAGCGCCCAACGAGATGCCTGTTCTTTTAAATTCGTCAGATAAAATCCAACTCCGAAATCAAGGTGAGGACGGCATACCGCAGCTAACGGATGTTCTACGCGATAGGTTGATCCATGATAAACAGTTAACATGATTTTCCTCCTTCCTGCATGGCAACTTGAAAAGGACGATATTTTTCGGGTAGCCATTCTGGATCACGGTAATAGATGTATTCTAACAGAGAATCTACAATATAATCTTTTCCTTGAGTATGGAGGGTGTCGTAAAAATTGATGATATAACTATCTATTGCGCCTACTTCTTTTAATTTGTTATATACTTCTGAACCATAACGCCCTAACCGTTCTGCTGTACTTTCAATGCAATATATGATAAATTCTAATTGTTTCTGTTGAAGAGTCATATTATTCCTCCTTCCTTATTCTTTAGTGAGAGAATCATAAACATAAGCAAAGGTAAAAAGGTTTCTCCTCTTCTCCAATTAATTTCTCTTTTATTTCACTAATTCATAGCAATGTGCATCTATAAAACGTTCATTTTTGTAGATAGATTGCCTCATTATGCCTACTTTGGTAAACCCGGCCTTTTCCAATACACGAATCGAAGGAATGTTGTAGGCGAAGACATACGCAAATATACGTACCTTGTCGCTATGGCTGAAGTAATAATGAATGGCTTCTTTTAGAGCATCCGTTACGATGCCTTGGTTCCAGTAAGGTTCTCCAATCACATATCCCACTTCTGCATTGAAGCGTTGTATATCCGTTTCCGGGACGAACCCTATGTTTCCGATAGCTTCACCATTCACTTCAATACAGAAATCATGGATACCTTCTTTTTGTTTAATCATCTCAATGAAGCCTTTTGCATCTTCCAGCTTGTAAGGGTAGGGAAGAGCATCCCGGCAATTGTCCCAAATCTTTTTGTTGTCGAGATATTTGGCTAATGAAGGCGCGTCTTTAGCCTCCCAGGTACGTAATATATAATTCTTTTTTTGTACGATAATGGCATGATAGCGCCTCATCGGTGTGCTCGATATGCCCTGATAAGTCTGTTTCTCCCCAATTACTGCAAATCCCAGACTTTGGTAGAAAGGAATGGCATACGTAGAAGAATTGACCGTCACCTCCACGGAAGGACATTTGGAAGTTGCATAGTGGAATAGTGCTTTCCCTATTCCTTTTCTATGATATTGAGGTTTGATGAAGAATAGCGAAATATGTCTCCCTCCATTTTTAAGACCGAGAATGCCAATGAGCTCTTCTTCCTCTTTAAACGCTCCATATATAGTAAGCGCATTTATGCAACTTTCATCATATATGAAGTTTTTGAAAGTATCTAAACCTTCTTCGTCAAAGTCAGCTTTGCCACATGCTATGTATACGGAAAGTGACAATTGAGCTGCTTTATTGTATTCTTCTTGTTTTAGTTGGCGTATCATGGGAAGCGGGGGTGATGGGGTAATACCATATTTATCAGCATTGGTCCACATATCATCTTGTAACAAGGCAATATATTCAGTTGTTGATTTCATAAGCGTAAAGTTCTCTTTATACAAAAGTAAGTATTCTCTTCTTTAAATCAAAAGAAAATGGATCTTATATTGTATCAGTGAAATAGGGTATAAT
The DNA here is from genome assembly GCA_030844565.1 of Bacteroides ovatus. GTDB lineage: Bacteria > Bacteroidota > Bacteroidia > Bacteroidales > Bacteroidaceae > Bacteroides > Bacteroides ovatus_A. The sequence goes on along the minus strand of JAUUNK010000217.1, from coordinate 427 downwards.
TAAAAAAGGGAAGTACGCTCCCGCGCACTTCCCCCAAAAATATGAGCTTAATATTAAAACGTGGTCAATCTTTATGAGCCCGGAAACAGATGCGCAGAGCTGATATGTCATTCGGTGTAAATTCTGCGAGGCTGTTTGTGCCTTTGCTTTGAGCAGAAAGAAAAAAATAACCTAACCGTTTTGGAGTAAGGTGGTAACTCTTTGATAAACAGTAAATATAATGTTGCTCATGTTTCGGGGTAGTACATGGGTAAAGTATCTCATACTTTTCTTGAGTCGTTATCAATCGGAAACTCTCTAACAAAGCTATTGTGCATATTTATGTTTTATAAAGGGAAAAAGTCGCTTAAAAAGAATATTCATTTCAAATGAATTTTAAAATAAAGCCCAAGAGAAGGAAATCTACAGTGATTTAACTCAGCCACCA
>JAUUNK010000216.1 GCA_030844565.1 Bacteroides ovatus | reverse complement strand
TCTCCCTCACCCTTCAGTGTATATTCATAATAGTGCTGGCGTCCTGTCTGTCGCTGGTTACAGGCTCCTTCGACCGTCAATGCCTCCGCCACCAGCAAGGTTACTTTTTGTCCGCGTTTGCCGCGTACAGTGATTTCGGGAAAGCCTGCCAGGTTTTGTCCCATATCCAGGACGAAAGCCGAAGGGTCTACGGTGCGTTTAGTCGATTTGCAGGCTGCGGTGATTTGCTCCGGGGTCAGCTTAGTCACTTTCTGAATGTCATACCGTTCCATTATCTTCACCGGGGCCGCCTTCTGAGGGCGGAGCACTCCCTTAGGAGCTTCCTGAACTACCACAGGGCGCCAGTTGCCATCATCGAAGCCCGGCTGGTTCCATCCCTTCTGTTCGCGCCGGGCATCATAATCTTCTCCGCCGTAAATACAGTTGAAAGTTACGGCGCTTAAATCATACTTCCAGTTTTTGTCCGAACGGATGATTTCTCTTGTCCCGTCTTCATAGTTAATGAGCAATTCGAAGAGAAGCGTGGGTGCGCCAAAGCTAATCTGCAACTTACGGTATCGTCCCCCTTGTACATTATAAAAGCCGTTTCCCAGAAGAACCCCTACTACGTTTTCTCCGCCACGCAACTGTTCCGTCACATCATAGGCATTGTAATAAACCGTCTTATCATAATCGCTCCAGAGAGGGGCAAACTCGCTGTCGCCCACTTTCTTTCCGTTGAAGGAAAGTTCGTAGAATCCCAAACCGCAGACGTAGGCGGTAGCCTCCGCCACCTTTTTATCCGTGCGGAAAGCCCGGCGCAGACAGATGCTCTTCTTTGCCAATGTATCCACGGCTGCCCAAGCTGCTTTCACTTCGGGTTTCTTCAGTTCGCCTCCGTGAAACTTCCGCCCTTGGGGCAGGCGGGCATCCTTACGGGTGATGGCTCCTATCCACTGCCCCAGGCTAAACTTTTGGGGGGCAATGCGGAACTCCGCCTCGCGGCTCCAGTCCGAAGGAGTATCGGTTTCGTCCCAGACGCGTACCCGCCAGATATAATTGTAAGGATTCTCAAGTTTCAATCCTGCCTTGTCGGTAGATACGAACTGGCTTTGGGAAGAAGACACTTTACCGCTGTTCCACACCGGGCGCCCGGTGCATGCCTCGCGGATGTCAATCTCGTAAGCAGTCTGTCGCGTCCCGTTCTCGGGCGACTCCATCGTCCACCCCAGCCGGGGAGCATTACTCTCTACCAGAACCCATCCTTCCTGCATTTCGCAAGTGAGGCGGCTAAAGGTTATCTTCTTTGCCTGCATGCACAAAGACAGGCAAAGAAGCAAAAGGAAAATATATCTTTTCTTATTCATCATAATTTCACTCTCAGGATTGGTTTCTGTTCTATTTTAAGGCATCCACGCACACAAGCTTCGTCAAAGCGTCTGCATGTCCCACTTCTTTTCCGTCCACAAAGACACGCAGTCCTTTTCCACGATGGTAGCGGTCGCCGTTCTTGTCCCAAAGGATAGTCAGGTTGCGACCGTGATACAGCAGGTTATCCAGGCAGAACCAATCCCATTTGCCGGCAGGAACCAGCGGATTCACTTCCACGGTATCGTCCAGGCGGGGACGAAGACCAACCAGTCCTGTAATCATCAAATCGTTGAAAGTGGAATGGTTGTAGTAGCGGCTACGTTCCTGATCGCCTTTCAGCCAATATCCGGTGACTTCATCGAGGTATTCGCCAATGTAAGGACGTCCACGGTGATACTGAGATTCCACATACAACTCCATCTGACGGAAATAAACACTGTCAGCCAATGTGCGGAACAAAGAATCCTGCCCGGCAGACGGCGAGTAGTTGTTGAGGTAATTGGCAAGCCCGGTCAAGGTTTGTGCAGAAGCAAAAGGCCAGATAGCTCCGTCCCACTCGCACTTTCCCACTCCATGCGTACGGAACAGGGGATGCCGGCGTTCGGCTGTTGTCAGTCCGTAAGGAGCGGCAAAACCTTTCTCATCCATCACTTCTTTCCATGCCGAGTCGTATTTACCCGCATCGGGCAAGTTGAAATACCAGGGAATATATCCGATAGCTTCGCGGACATTAGCGGACGAGTCGGTGCGCAAGGTTTCAAAGAAGCCATGACGCGTGTTCCACAATTTATCCTGCACAAGTTGTTTCAGTGTGTCGGCTTTCATACCGTATTCCATCGCCATGCCCTCGTCCCCGGAAAGAATACCGAGCAGGGAAAGGGCTTTCGCATTGCCATACATATAGCTGTTAATCGTGGGACGGGCATACTTCTTGCGGCGACCTCCACTAAGGGATTCTTCCATCCCGTCCTGCACATCGCCTTGCCAGTAGAGACCGTTTTTCAGGCGGTTCGTGCCTTCCCAGCGACGATATTCGTCGAGCAAGTCATTCTTCATATCAAGGAAGAAGTCACGGTTGCCGTCCACCAGATAGCGTGCCAGCATGGCATCGGCATTCCATGAACTGAACTTGTTCATCTTCTTCATGGCACCTCCATCGTTACCACGATACCAGGTGTGGATAATCTGATCCAGATATTTAGGGTCGCGCAACCAGCGGCTCTCGTAGATATGGTGTCCGATGGCGCAAGCAATCAAATTATATTTGTCGGCATAGGAACGCTGCACCAGAAACTCTGTCATGCCATAACCGACGGGTGTTTCCTTGATATGTTTGCGCAGGGTCCACCAACGGTAGTAATACATCTCCTCGAAATTCTTTTGGGGGCACTCGAACAGAGGAATATTTTCCTCCATCCACTCCGATGCCCGGGCATTGGGAATTGCCTGAACGATGTTTTCGTCTTCCATACCGTTGAAATAATCGGCATAGCGACTGAAATCGGCATACTTCAATACCGCGGCGGTAGCATCCTTATCTGCGGAAGAGGTCTTCACGTTCGCAATGCTGTAGATTGCCAACGGCGCTTGTGCTCCCGCATCGGGCACATCATAAGTCTGATCGGCAGGAGTATCCACCGTAGGGAAAGTGCGGGTGGTTCCCGTACGGAAAGCAATCCGTTCGATAGACGCCACAGGTGCATAGAACATACGAAGCCCCACCCTCTTGCCGTCTACATAGACTTGTATGTTGCGGTCGGCTACCGACAGCACTGCTTCTACATGATAGGTCTTGCCGGCTTCATACTTCATCATATTGCCAAAACGGGAACCACCTTTGGTGCGGAAGATTCCTTCTTCCGTCAGTTCCATACGGGAACAGGCAACGCCGTTTTCGTCGAGAAATTCTATTTGAAGGACACCTTTATCATTCTGCTCCGCCTGGAGGTCGAAAGAGACTTTCAGACTTTTGCTGGCAGGAATCTTACGTTCCACCCTTGCGTAGTCGAAGGGGTCTTTATCTTGCAGCGTCAGCCACTTACCGTCCAGCGTGACGGGAGCCCAGACAGGAGAATAGATGTTCCAATCCGTCAGGTCTGCTATGGCTTTTGCCTTGGAGAAATCATCATCGGCATGAGCGGAGGCGGCAGTTCTCACGGGAACGGTGATGCGGGAAACCCACATATCTTCTTTGTTCACGCTATAAGCCACCCACATATCGCCATCGGCAGGGATACCGTTGCCTTCTTGGATGCCACGCGGATATTGCGGACCGTAGGATTTATAGTTTCCACCATAGCGCATAGGAGGAATCTCGCCATGCACCAAATTGAGCGTCGTATATTCAAGTCCGTCCTTACTTAGCGAGATAGCCAACGGCCAGCGAAACTCGGAAGGATTATAGACAGTAGCATACGTGCCGTCAGTGAGGCGTTGCCCCCATATCTTGGCATTGCTGTTGACAAAGCCTTTGGCACGGAGCACAGGTTCCGCCCAAGTGTTTCCGCCATCCTCACTGATAGAAGTCAAGGCATGTTTCCAAAGGCTGGCTATTCTGCCATCGGGCAAAGTATAGCAATTAAAAGCTTTATAACCTTTCTTCAAGGGGATAATAGGGTCTTCGCGGTCGGCTTCTTCCACCCATTGCATGCGGTAGAGCGGATTGTCGAGAATCTCCTGGCAAGCCTTTACAAATTCGCGGTCTTTGCTCTTCCTGAAATATGGATAGTCGGTATTCTTTTCACTGAAGCCGTGGTTGTAATAGATAAAGTAGATGGGGCCGAAAGTTCCATCCTTCTTTATTTCCCGCACCACGCGCCCGATGCCGTTTCCGTCATTGGGATCGTCTTTCTTGTCGAGAGCTACGCCATAGTTGCCCATCGTAATCAACCGCCCGGATTTGGAGACATAGAATCCTACACGCTGGTGCATGATAGCAATCAGATCTTTTGCCTGCATGCCGGGACGCGAGGTTTTGGTGTATCCGTCCGGAACTTTATAGGGAGGGAAAACCACTTGCGGGTCTGTCCACTGATAACCGTCTTTGGAGGTCATCAGGAAGGTTTGCGAAGGAGGAACGTGCTCGTCAGAAGGGTCGGACAGGTACTGGTAATAGAACTGCCCGTTCCAGTAAGCAAGCATGGGCTGATGATTGTAAGTCCATCCGTTGCCGTTGGAGGCATCGGGATGTTCGCGGTTGGCACGTACCAACTGTATGTTGTGCACTCCCACCACCGGAGAAAGCTGTCCGTCGTGATAGGTGGGATTCGAAAGTTCTTTTCCGGTATAATGTATTCTATCCTGTGCGGACACAGCAGCCGATAACCATCCGGCGGCAAGTACACATAGAACTTTAGTAGAGTTGTTCATGATATATGCAGATTTTTTATGTTATTTCTTCTCACTTTCCAACATCAGCTGTTTCACTACAGACTCGGGAGCCTTAAAGATAGTCCCGTGCTTATGTCCGGTAGGAACACTCACATTTTCCGTCTCATCCACAAAGGTGCGAAAATCTGTAGTACGCATTGCACCGTATATCTTCTTCTTATATACATCAAAGTAGATAAGATAGTCCTCTCCCACTTTCTCTACCGATGGTCCTTCGACAAAACTCCCGGTAAAAGCTTCCGAGGAGGGGGAATAAGGCCCGGTGGGCGACTCGGCAAAAGCGACTTTCAAATTGCGTTCGGGACGTGTATTGTCTTTCAGCACCATCACGTAGTCTTTTTTACCACGTTTCACAATGACGGCATCTATAGAACTGAATCCCGGGTCATAGAGCACCTGGGCTTTGGAAACGCTTGTAAAGTCTTTGGTAGTGATGTAGTAGAGACGATGGTTGTTGTCCTCGTCCTCAATGCCCCGCTCGAAACGTCCCGGGATGCAGGATGCCCATACGACCATGAACTGTTGCTTTTCGTCATCATAAAAGATTTCCGGCGCCCACACGTTGACCGTGGTAGGTTCGTCTGCCATCACAGGAATCATCTTTTGGTCCGACCAGTGAATAAGGTCTTTAGAAGAAGCATACCCGAAGCCGAGATCGCCCTTCCAGCTTGTAGTCCACACAAGATGATAGGTCCCGTCCGGCGTACGCACCATAGAGGGATCGCGCATCAATTGTTGTTTTCCCAGTGCGGGCTTAAGCCAAGTGCCGGGGATGCTGTCCCAATGCATGCCGTCTTCGCTATACAGATAGCGCAAACCTTCTGTGGCGGGTTCATGAAACGAGGTAAACATATAATATTCTTTGGGAGCCTGGCAAGATGTCAAAAACAACATTCCCACAGCTACTGCTATATCTCTCAGCTTTTTCATCTTCAACAGAATTTTAATTTTTGTATTTGTTTTAGAAAAAGGACGGGTAAAGATAAAGTTTGTACTCAAAATATGAAAAGAAAGTAAAAAGAGAAAAGCCCGGACAAAAAGAAAAGACGCGGACCTCGCTGCTGCAAGGTACGCGTCTCAAACAAACCAACCATTTATGATAGACTTTCGTGTATCAGAGGGAACCTCCACGTGCTTTCACACGCTTGTACCATTCTTCACGTTCTTTCTTCAGGTCATATCCGCGCTTGGCGAGATAGTTGTTGATGCGACCTTTGTATTTTCCGAAAGCAGCGTGTTTCTTGTTAGAGTTCTCCGCATCCAGCGCGAACTCGCGTGCCTCCACCAGCCATGCATAGATTTGGGCTTTCTCTTCTTCCTTCAACGTAGGAATCATGTCGAGGGTGGCATCATAGGTCACTTTCACTACGCCATACGTCATTCCGTCTTTCACCGCTTCCACCTGCTTCCCGTCCAGGAAGAGAGAGAGATTGGCAGGAAAGGCAAAATGAGAACGGTAGAGGGCTGCATCCTTTTCGTATTCGGCGGCGGCAAGCGCCTCTTTCTTCGCGTCACCGGTAATACCGGATTCTTTGATCTGTTTCACCTTTGCGTCGCGCACCTCGTAGATGTCGTTCAGCTCGAAGTAGCGGTTGGCAATCACGTTGCGCACCTCTTCCGCCACCTTTGCATCGGTTATTCCCAACTTATCTACAATCTTCTGCGAACGCTTTACAATGGATTCCACGTACTTTGGGTCGCGGTTCTCTTTGTCCAGGTCTATCGCTCCGGCGGACATCCATCCGGTGAAGAGAAGCAGAGAAAGGATTATTATCTTCTTCATGTACATTGTGAATTTAAAGATTACATCAATTTACCTTTCTCAGCCAACGTATCGTAGTTGTTCTTCAAGTCGGTCCAGTCCACTTTGTTGGTAGTGCTGATGCCGTTGATGTATTTTTCGATGTTGGTGTATCCGTCGCCTGTACAGTCTTTGTTGGCGTCGCTCGGGTCGTTGGGGTTCAAGCCGTTTGCTTTTTCCCACTCGTCGGGCATGCCGTCGCCGTCGGTGTCTACGTAAGGCGTTCCGTTGTATTCGGGATAGCCGCCCATCTGGCGAATATCTGTGATGATACCCAATTTATAAGAATCCTTCGGCAAACGGCGATATTTGAAATAGCCTTCTTCATCCTGGGACTTTTCCGCTAATCCCCATTTATTACCGTATGCATCTTTCGGGAGTTTCTTCTCATAATATGCCTGACCGGTCTTCACTTCGTCAACGATGCGTTGGTCTACGATGTCGCGGCAAGGAATATTAGCCCCTACATTCTTCAATACATATTCGTAAGCATCACTGGCAGACATGATGTTGATATAAGGCATCACGAAAGGCTGGTAAGCACGCATCTGCGCGGTATAACCGTCTGTATTCTTCTGAGTCTCAATCTGAATACCTCCCGCCCAGTTGTCACGGGTGATTTCAGGGTAGCCTTCCATAATGTTACCATCGGCATAAACGCGTCCGTATACTTTATAATCCAGCTTGCTACGGCCTGCTTCCGGTTTCAGGATGCGGTGTCCCACGGGCGAATTCTTCGGAGTAAGAGGACCGGGCTTGTAGTAGTTGTTTATCATGTTGAACATGGCACGGTAGTCTCCACCATCCGAGGAGCGGTGTACCCAGTTGTAAACCACGTTGTTGACGAAGTTAAAGATGCCAAACCAACCGATAGACGGATTACGTCCCGAGTTGCTCGCCCAAAGGTTACGCATAAAAGCGCAGTTTTCTCCGCCGAGGGTGCTACCGAAAGCATGGTTATAGGTATCCAATGCTTTGGCTGAAATGGTATTCTGGATGGTCACGTTTACGGTAGGAAGTTTCTCGTCTTTGTAGCCTTCGCCCGGGCTGTACATGTGGCGGTAAAAAGAGATATTCTCATCCAATCCCCAAGTGCAGGAGCAGTGGTCAATCATAATGTTTCCAATCGGGTTGCCACCGAAAGAGTCGTCGCGGTGGTGTACTTTGGTTTCGCCACGGCGGAAACGCATGTGGCGTACAACGACATCGTGTGTATCTACCCAGAAGGATTCTCCGGCAATGCAGATGCCGTCGCCCGGAGCTGTCTGTCCGGCAATGGTTACGTAGGGAGCACGGACGATAATCGGAGATTCAAGACGGATGATACCTGAAACGTTGAACACAATAATGCGTGCACCGCCCGTCTCGCAAGCTTCGCGGAACGAGCCGGGACCACGGTCATTCAGGTTGGTTACTGTAATCACTTTACCGCCACGACCGCCGGGAGTGTACATACCTCCACCTTCTGCACCCGGGAATGCGGGAATTTTAGCTTGCGGCAGGTCATCGGGACGGGAAGCCCAAGGAATATAAGGCCGACCCTCGGCAGCTTCTTTCTCTACGATAGGCAATGCCTTTGCCCATGCTTCGTCGGAACTCTTGCGTTCCTTCGTTATCATTTTGGTATAGGCTTCTTTAGCCTCCGGCGTCAGCTGCGGATATTGTGCCCTGAGGGCAGTCGGAGTTAACACTGCGGCGGTGCAAACCGCCAAAAATACATGTCTTCTGTTCATCTTCTTTTATAGTTTTGCAGATTAGTGGTTTCAAAAATACACTAATAGGACGAAAAAGAAAAAGATATGTAATCAGTAGAGAGAAAAAATATAAAAAATAGTCCTGTTCGTGGGGGATAGATAACCCGTCACCGGAAGGTTGCGCAACTCGATAGTAGAAGGTTGCGCAACTTTGGGGTATAAGGTTGCGCGACCTCATATAAGTAAGTCGGCGACCTTCTTATAACAAGTCACCGACCTTGTGGTGGAAGGTTACCGACCTTACACAAACGAGTTGCCGACCTTACACCGACAGGTTGCGCAAAAAAAGCGTATCCGGACGCTTTTCTTAGAAAAGTTGCCCGGATACGCTAAAAGAGTTTTATAGGTTTCCAAGAGGGATGCCTGGAAAGGCTTTATTCAGCTAAGGGGTCGAAAGTACCGTTAGCGCCACCATTGTTATAATCCGCCCAACCAATAGTCTGGGGAAGGGTCAGGTTTCCTTTTTGTGCACCCTCGCCGAGACCCAGGAAATAATATCTTGGAAGATAATTTATATACTCGGGCGCATGGTCGTTGGT
>JAUUNK010000215.1 GCA_030844565.1 Bacteroides ovatus | reverse complement strand
ATATTATTAATGTAATTTTTAAGTAGTTATGAAGAAAAAATTTGTTAGAGTGATGCTCTTTGGAGCATTGGCGCTTGCAACCAGTACATCTTTCGTGGGTTGTAAAGACTACGATGATGACATTGACCATTTGCAAGAACAAGTCGATGCTAATAAGAGTGCGATTGCGGAAGTAGAGGCAGCAATGAAAGCCGGTAAATTTATTGTTAGTTATACTGCCGTAACGAATGGGTATGAATTGACACTGTCGGATGGTTCTAAACTGAACATCACAAACGGAAAAGATGGAGAAAAAGGAGAAAAAGGAGAACAAGGCTTAAATGGCAATCCCATCATCCCGAAATTCAAAGTTTCCAGTGACAACTACTGGATGGTGAGCACGGACGATGGCGTCAATTATGAATATGTGTTAGACCAGGAAGGTAATAAAGTAAATGCTACTGGAAAACAAGGGGAACCGGGTGAACCAGGGAAGCCAGGGGAACCGGGTCAAGATGCCTCCGCCAACGTAACAATCAATGCTGACGGGTATATCGTTATCGGAGATACGCAAACTTCTTTAAAATATGATGCAACCATTCCTTCTATCGTTATCAATGAAGTAGATGGATTGTATGTTATCAAATTAAATGGAAAAGAATATAAGATGTTGGCTGAAGGTTCAGCTTATAATGGTTTACAAAGCGTAACATTTAGAAGACAAAGCCCCGATAACTCAGGAAATTACTATGTAGAATCCATCAAATTGATGAGTTCTTGGGCTAATGATGCAGAGCTTTTGGCAACCAGTGCTTCTATAGCAACTTTCAAGGTATGGCCTAAAACAATGGATTTGAACAAAGCTACCTTTGAGTTTACTGATACTTATAAAACAAGAGCTGTAACTCCGACATTAAAATATGTATCGGGCAGTGCCAAGTGGATTGATGGTAAAGAAGGCATCTTAAGTGTCAACCTGACACCGGAAAACATCGAATCTAACAAAATATATGCTTCTTCTCTGGATATTACCATCAATGGACATACTACAGCTTCAGACTATTTCGAATTTTATGCTCAAGTATGGACACCTGGAGATTTGAACTTTATACATACTGCTGACTCCGTAACTGTGCCTGTTTCGGAATTAGCAAATATGACTCCTACTATTTGGATTGATAGATATTACCCCGAATACACTTTCATTTATAATAAAACTTATAACTTAAATGATTCTGTAGCATTGGGTAACGGCATCAAAGAAAAATTCCGTTCTTTGCCTGACATAGGTTTCAGTGGTATTAATGTTAAATTCACTCAGACATCAGGTAAGGCTAAAGGTATCTTCGAAATTAAAGACGGAGTAGTTTCTGTAAAAGCTTCGGAACAAGCTTCTGCCATCAACGAAGTATGCTATGTAACTGCTACTTACCTGAATGCAGACAATAAAGAGATTGCTTCTTATGACTTTGCAGTGAAAGCTGTACGTGAACAATCAGTAGCTCCCGCACTGGTAGATATCGATGTAGAAACGAAAGATGCTGCTGAAGCTGCTAAACTAGCTGCATTGGAATACAGCACTTCTGATCAAAGTATCGATATGAATGTACGTGCATTCTTAAGCTCATTAGGTGGACGTGACTATATGTCTAACAATAGCAATACATCTACTATTCAACATTATGGTTTGTATTATCTGACTCAAGAAAACGGAAAGACTTATGCCAACAAAGTAGGCGCTTATCTCCAGTATACTCCGGGACAAACCACAGATAAGGATAAACTACAATTAATTATCCCTGCAACAACTATCATTCAAGGCGCACAAGAATTGTATTCATACAGCAACTGGCCAGTAAGTGGAGACAAGTATGAAATTACTTCCAATGAAACTTATACTTGGCGTAAATCCTCTACTATCTTAGCTGTTAACGGTTCTAGAAAACAATTCACTCTGAAATTGAAAGACCTTGTGAAGTGTGAGCGCAAAGTAATCATTAAGCAAAACAGTGCGTTTGTAGTAGACGGTTCAACCACCATCATCGGCGCATGGGACGAAACAAACCATACTTTTGCTATGACTGCTAACCTAGAAGACTTGTATGCCGTATACAAATCAGATGGTGCTACGAAGTCTAATGAACAAGTTACTTATACATTAGTTGAACGCAGCAAACAATCTGCAAAGGTCCAAGCAATATACAATAACATCTCTATTAGCAACAACGTAATCACAGTTTCACCTGTAGTAGATGTAAAAAACTTGGGCGGCATTAAGATTGAAGCCAACATTACTGGTACTAACATCAAAGCTACTATCCTAAACAATGGCGTAGAAGGCTATTGTGAACCGGTATTACGTTCTCCGCTTGCAGCCATGACTTACAAATCATCTGTAAACTGGACTATCGACGGTGATGCCAACAAGACATTTAATGTAGGTACAAAAGCTGGGATTAAGATGCTTGATAAAGACATCAACGTAACTAATAAAAACGTTGTTATCGAAAATGGCCAAATCAAGACTCCATGGTCAACTGCTTATGGAATCACTGCTAACAAAGTGAAATTCGTAATCACTGGCTACAGCGAAACTGTAAACGAGGGTACTTTCACTATCGATGCTCAATCTGGAGTAATCACTTGTAACAATACAAACATTGCTCTTTCACTTGACATTTACGTAAAAGTAACTGTTTCCCACAATTGGGGTGCAGACACTATCGAAAAGATTACAGTGAAAGCTTCTCTGTAAGAAATTATTTCAAGAGAGGAAAAGCCTATGCTTGTGAAAGTAAGGGCTTTTTAAAACCTCTGAACAGAGGGTGTCCCTTTCCATTCCCCGGGGACACCCTCTACTTTTATTATAGTACTTTTCTTTCTGAAAAGATGATGAACGTTTAAAGAATATGATACTGTAAAAGAAAACTAAATGCAAGTTACATATACTCACCTTATTGCATTAAAAAAGACGTTAAAAACTTAACACCTTTTTAAATAGTTGTGGAGTTGGAGGGTATAACCTTTCAAATACATCCAGTTTATAAATATAAAAAGAAACATCATTTTCGTATTGGAAAGCCATAAAAAAGATGGCATTCCCATTACTCAAAATGTGCCCATCCGTATGCGTGTCATTTTTGCAATCCAACGTATAGAGTTTACAACGGGCTATAAAATTGATATGGAAAAATAAGATGCAGACAAACAACGGGTGAGAAACACAGATATAATTTATTTTGAATTTAATAACGATTACTTACCTACAATTGTTACTTTACACAGGGATTTCTTGCCGATAAATAAGGAGATACTATGACTCAATTCATTTTTCTTTTGTCGTCTTCAAGCACGGAATGTAACTCCATAAAGGGCTTCAAACAACCAAAGGGGGAGGTAAATGGGTTACAATCCGGCAATCTCTTCAAAGGACAGCCCCGTAGCTTGCGAAATTACTTCGGGACTGAGGTGCAGGGCTTTCATATTACGGGCGGTAGTCAGAAGGGCTTCCGTTCTTCCTTTTTCTATACCCTCTACTATTCCTTCCGCTCTACCTTCTGCTCTACCTTCTGCCCTACCTTCAGCTCTTTCCGTAAAAATATTGTCCCGCAGAATAACTACATTGTCCAAATGACGGTAATAAGCTTTCAGTTCATCTTTCGTCATACGGTCCAGTTTCAGCCGTTCGCGCACTTCAGGCAAGCCGGGAGCAGTGGCGTCGTCGGGGATGTCGCCCGTATTCAGATAATGAATCCACTCTTCGAGGGGACTTTTCGCAATCCGGTTGAAGTCATTCACCTTCAGAATATAATACTCGGGGTAGAGCTGACTGACGCTGTCCACTTTGAAAGTCTGCCGTTGAAAAGGTGTTAATTCCAGCAAGTCGCCGTCGTGAATCCCGCGAAACTCGGTTTTCCCATGATAGACAATATCCTTTCCCGTACCCAATGAGAAATATACGATATTGACACTATACACCTTGCGTACTTTATCGCAACCCTCCCCCCGATTGATATATTCCGTCACCAGTTTGGAGGTACCGAAAAGCATGCGCTGAAAATAGGCATATTCATTATTGTTCTGTACTTCAATCAAGATTAACTCGCCTTTGGAGTTTTCAGCAAGCATGTCGACACGATTATATTTATCATATTCGTCTTCCTGGTTACTTTCACTCTCCAATAGTTTCTGAATAGTGATAGTCTCCTCCAGCAAGGTGGTCAGAAGGCCTTCGAGTACACCAAAATTAGCTTTATTGCGAAGCAGACGCTTCATTGCCCAGTCAAATCGAATGTAATTGCCGACCATAAGTTCCTCTCCTTTCTTTTCATTTATTATCATGGAAACAAAGGTAAGGGGAAAAAGTTGAATTACAAGCGGTGAGCGCGGATTTTGTTCCCACCCTAACCGCCAAATACAAAGTATCAGCAGAAAAAAGTGACGGTTGCTTAAGACCGAATTGAAAAATAATGTTATATTTGTAGCATTTATTTTAAAGAAACATTTAAAAGACGCTAACGCTGAGTCACCTGTCTATAAGTTTATCCTTACAGGCTACCGGGACTTAAAAGAATAAAAACAGTTCAAGATGCACAGTCCTGGACATAATCAAGATAGAAGATGACAATAAAAAGAACCCTTCTGCCCGTTTTGTTGACGGTAGTCTCCTTCTGTAGCATTCAAGCACAAACAATTAGCGGACGCTTGACTGACGAAAACAACGCGCCGCTGGAATTTGTCAATGTAGTCTTACTCCAACCCGCAGACTCATCCTTCGTACAAGGCACGGTGAGCAATGCTTCCGGAGAATTCCTCTTCGACCGTATCGGTCAGAACGAATATTTGCTGAAAGCCTCCTCCATCGGATATGCGCCCCTCTACTGCCGGTGCCGCGCAGGCAGCCTCGGAACAATGATACTGAAAACCGATGCCATAATGCTGCAAGAAGCCGTAGTCACCGCCCGCCGCCCTGTGTATAAGATGAAAGGCAATGCACTCGTCGCCAATGTATCATCCACCCTGCTCAGTACCGCCGGAACCGCCAATGACGTACTGGCACGCATCCCCTTCGTGCAAGGCAATGAGGGAGAATTCACCGTTTTCGGTAAAGGAACTCCGCTCATCTACTTGAACGGACGTCTGCTGCGCGACCTCGGGGAACTATCACGGCTGGACTCCAAAAACATTCAGAGCGTGGAAGTCATCACCAATCCCGGCTCTGAATACGACGTCACTGTGAAAGCCATCATCAAGATAAAGACCGTAAAGCCCAAAGGCGAAGGCTTCAGTGTGGACGCCTACGGGGGCATCACCCAGCGACACGACTTCAGCCACTTCGAATGGCTGACGCTGAATTACCGCCGGGGCGGACTGGACATATTCGGCGACATCTACTACTCCCTCAACCGCAGTCGACAGGAACAGCGGGACAAGCACGACATCTTTGTAGATACCCTCTGGCATCATAACGCGGAGCTGAATATGAATGTCAAGTCCCACTACATCGAAACCACCGGCGGATTTAACTATATGCTCAATTCCGACCATTCGATGGGTGCGCGCTACACTTTCAGCCGTACTCCCCAAAGCACCAACTTGATGAACTCCACCTATGAAATCACGGCGGACGGCAAATATTACGACCTGCAACACTACGACTACACCTGGCCGCAAAACGACTTCTCACACCGCGTCAACGCCTATTATATGGGTACGGTGGGCAAACTGGGCATCGACTTCAACGCCGATTATTACAAAGGCGAGAACAACCAATCGCAGAAGGTGCACGAAACCAGCGAGGAACATGAAGACCGCTACGTCACCGCCACCAATTTCTCCGACAGCCGGCTCTACGCCGCCAAAGTCGTCCTGTCCCATCCCATCGGAAGCGGCGAACTGAAAGTGGGCGGTGAATACAGCTTCACTCGGCGCATCAACCGCTACGAGAACCCGCAAAACTACCTGCCGGAGACGGACAACAAGATAGAAGAAGAAAAACTGGCGGGCTTTGCCGAATATGCCATCTCCTTAGGCAAGTTACAGACCTCCGCAGGGGTGCGCTATGAACACGTCACATCGGATTATTACAACCAGGGCATCTTCGTGGACGGGCAGAGCCGCGATTACAGCGACTTTTACCCCAACCTGTCGCTGGCAATGCCCGTAGGAAATACCCAGCTTTCGTTGAGCTACACCGCCAAGACCCGCCGCCCCGGCTACAGCGAACTGAACAACAACCTGCAATACAACGACCGTTTCACCTACGAAGGCGGTAACCCGAACCTGAAGCCCGAAACGATACACGACCTCACCTTCATGGGCATCTACCGCTGGGCGCAACTCATGATGAGCTATCGCCATACTGCCGACGCCATCGAGTTCATCGCCCTCTCCTATGAAGACAATCCCGCCATAACGGTGTTCAGCCGGGAGAACTACTCCAAGCGTGACAATCTGATAGCCGGCTTGTCTCTTTCTCCCAAGTTCGGTTTTTGGGAACCAGTGTTCTCGCTGCAAATGCAAAAGCAGTTCTTCAAGAGCCGGCATCAAGGTGAATGGCTACACTTCAACCGTCCTGTCTATACGGCACGCCTCAACAACGGTTTCCGCATCAGCAAGACATTCACGGGCAACCTTTCTTATTACTACCGGACCAAAGGGAATTCGGGTAGTCTTATGCTCAAACCGTCACAGAGCTTAGACCTCAGCTTGAACAAGACATTCCTCGACGAACGTCTGGCACTGAATCTGCGCATCACCGACCTCTTTGCCTCGCAACGTAACTCCCACACCATCTACGGCGAATATATGCAGTTCGACAAATGGAATTACAGCGATACGCGCAGCGTACGCCTCACCGTACGCTACAAATTCAACGCCACCCGCAGCAAATACAACGGAACAGGAGCTGCCAACGATGAATTGAACCGATTGTAAGCGTACTTTACAACCAGATTGCTATATCTGTATAGACTTAGATTATGATCTCCCCAATGAGTTATCGGAGAGAGATTCTGATTGGGTGAAATACACTAGTGATCCCTATGTTAAGATGGCTTTCCATTCACCAAGAGGAGGAATAAAACTAATTATCCAACATGATTCTCTTGATCCAGCTTTTCATAAAGAACAATATCGCTCAATCAGTGAGTACTTGGAGAATACACATATAGATTCTAAATGCGACAATTTATCAAGGGCACATTTTTTTTATATGCTATGATCCAAAGGTATAATGACTATGGTGTCTCAAAAGATGATGCTCTTATGTATTTGATGTTGCGTTATGTTGAATCTGATTTTGACGGAACAGAGATTGAAGGAATAGTCAATAGCGCATATAAATAAAAATGTAAAGCAAGGAAGATAACTACTTTTTTAGGGTACTTATCTTCCTATTTTATTTTCGGTTAGCTTACTGTAGTATCAAACTCATAAATAGCAAAAAGATTTCCCGTATTATCCTCTTCGAAATGTGAAAAGAAAAATATCACATCACCGTCATCTTTATACGAAATTAGTATGCATTTTGGTAGAAAACCAAATTCAGCATTGGCTACTTGTTTTTCCAAGTCTGCTAGTATTTCAAAATTATCCCGATAGTATGCCCGATTATTGGTATAAGTATCCAGATAGTAATCTAAATTACTGATTCTAGTCAATAGATGAGAACCTTCTTTTAACTCGTGCGGTAGAAGGATATACTCATTTTCAAAGATAACTCCATCAATCAGCGTTTCTTTTTCGATTCTGATTTTTCCTTCATATCTTTTTCTAGTCTCCGTAGGGAAAAGTTCTTCTTCTTTTTTAGGTTTTCTAATATTGTTTTTCAGATTAATGATTGTTTTTCCCCTTGAACGTTTACAACGAAAAAGAAGTTGTTCTTCATTAAGCTCAATGTCACCGGATATAAAAATACATCTTTCCGTATCGGTATCTATTAATACATTTTTTTCGTAACCATTAATAGCAAACTTTGGACAAGCAGTTTCATAATATTCTTCTGCTAATTCTGAATAATACATTATATCATTCATATTAAATTTTGTTTTAAAAATTAGTAAACAGTTGTACCCTCTACTGATAAAGCAGAAGTACTTGATAAGAAAACTCTGAAATTTGCCATTAACCCTATGGACTTAATACAGCATGTGGTTGCGCCTGAGAAAATGAGTTACCATGCCTTTGGATTTATTACGGTATCTGGCACACCTGAATATAGCATTTTGTTATCTGCGGTAAAGGTACGAAATATATAAGAACAGCAAGATGATTCTTTAATAAAAATTGAAAAAAGAAAGATAGCTATTTCTAACTACCTTCCCTTTCTTTTAATACGCCAGAACTAAGATGTCTTTATAGTGTGTTTCCAAATAAATTCAGACTTCCGTTAATTGGATTGTTTAGAAAATAATCCTGTACATTGTATGCAATAAAGTTTCTTAAATTCAGCAATAGGTTTCTTTTTTGATAATAAGGTAAGTCGTTTATTAATGATGGTTTAAAAAAGGTATTCTCTGTAAGTTACTTTCTCTTCTGGTATGATATTTAAGAATATATGGTGAAAGGTACATGTATTCTATAGTCGTTTATTCTGTGTTGCATTATATCAAATGAGGGTTGAGTAAAACTTGAAGATGCCATAGGTAATGGAACTTTTGTTCTAAAATAAAAATGATGTAACTTATTAAATTCTTTGTTGTCAAGCCATTCATTCATTAATATTGGAAAGCTCCGTTTTAGGATTGACCCGGAATAAAGAGATTAGTAAAAAGAAAAAGCTCTGATAATCAGAGTTTTCATTTACTTTAAAGTGGAGCTGGAGGGAATCGAACCCTCGTCCAAACGAGGAAATCATAAGCTTTC
>JAUUNK010000015.1 GCA_030844565.1 Bacteroides ovatus | reverse complement strand
CGCCCAGTATTACAGAAATGTGTAAAACGTACCCCCTTTCTAGCTAAGTTATCAAGATTGGGAGTAGGGATTTCTCCCCCGTAACACCCTAAATCTGAATATCCCATATCGTCTACCATAATTAAAACAATATTAGGTTTTTGGGGTTGCTGGGCAACTACAGGTAAAGCTACCAACGACGCAGTTCCCATTAGTAACATGCTTCTATTCATAATTTAAACTCATTTTCAGTTATTAACTAATTAATTTTCACGTAAATATACTCTTAAATACTCTCCAGGCGAATTATTTTAGCCTGAATATTTCCGAATAAACAGCTTGGTCTGCTCCAATCGCTTTCACACCAATCCTAGCAAAAAGAGCCTTTGCCGATTGCACATTCTTATTACCAGAAACGTCTAGTGAGAAATTGACCATTCCCGAACTTATATTCGATAAATTTTGGCGAGCTATGTTCGTATTTTCATCGACGAAAGTAGTTTGACTGACCAGCAACATGGCTTGGCTTATCTTTGCATCCTGCACTATCTGCCGGATGTTGCACGTACCGGACACTACATTCTTACCCCATGTCACATTCTCATCTGATAGAATGAAATAAGGAGTTACGTTAACTTCACATTGTGTTTTACCCTTTACTTCTACATATATAGTATCACGTCGATTTATCCAAGGACCATTTTTATCCTTGGTTACCAATTTATAGCAACCATCAAAAAGTACAGCAGAAAAAGTACCGTCTTGTGTTGCATACACGGTGATAGGATCATGATTAGCATAGCCGTCCTGATATAATTGTAACTGAACACTTCCGTTTGTTCCTTTCAAGCCAAGCAGTTTTCCTTCATACGTTATTTTTCCTTCCAGGAATGATTGGGGTTCATCATAGTTATCTAAACCACAACTTACAGCAAATAGAGAAAGCAAAAACAGAGAATATATATTCCATATTTTTTTCATTGTCTTACAGTTTTAAGTTTTATTGATACGGGTTCTTCACTAGCAACGGATTCTTATTGAGCCAACTGTTATCGAAGAAGTTATAATAATTCTTCATTTGGAAATAACGGGGATAAGGAACCATATAGGCTTTCTTTTTATCGAAAACCCACTTCTTGTCATTTACACTACCCGGTTCCTTTATCTGATAGGGAAATAGCTCGTAGAGTTGTGCGTCCGGATTCTCTGAATTACCATCCCAGACTTCGTGTGCCAGCCGCCAGCGTTTTAAGTCCCAATAGCGGTGGTCCTCCAATGCAAACTCTACCCGATATTCTCGCACAATATCTTCAAATGTGATTGATTCCAGTTTATTAATGCCGGCACGTTCACGAACAGGATTAATATAATTCAACGGATTGTCTTCTCCTGTCTTATTGAGTGCATAAGCTGCTTCGCACGCTATCATATATGCTTCCGATATGCGAAAACGGGGATACCACATAGTACTCATCTTTGAGTTGGTGGAAGCACCGATTGTTTCATCCAGAAACTTACGGAAAAAAAATCCCGTTTTGTTTATTCGGATTTCGTTTGACTCCATCGGTCCGTTGACGGAAGTAATCAGACGACCGTCCTCATCATAAGAGTCAGACTTACCTATTACCTCTACCCAGTTTCCATTTTTATCCGGTACTTTCTGTCCGGCTTGCAACACAACCTCGCTTCCTCTGAATTTTGCTCCCGGATAAAGTACAGTTCCCCACAACCGCGCATCTTTATTGGCGAAAGCCTCTTCAGGGCGATTATACATAATGTAATTCCCCCGGTCATCTTTCACTTTGATAGTACCATCCCGATTGTCTTTATATTCAAATGCTTCTACCAGGTTCAACACCGCACCTGAATAACAACGTTCCTGATCCTCCGCTAAAGAAGCGGGGATATTCTTTTGTGTAAATCCATGTGTAGCCCCTGGATATGCATAATCTTTAGCCCAGATAACTTCATGATTATTTTCTTTGACGCAAACTGCATTGTAAAAGTTCTGTCCCAGGTCATTCGCAACAGTTATGCTCAGATTATAATATCCGGATGCCTGACTAATTACTTCCTTAGCTGCTTCGAGAGCCGTTTCATAATATGGAATAGCCTTTTCAGCCGGAATACCTACTTCGCCTCCTTCCGTACGTATAGGAGCAACCATTTTACTATTGTAATTTGCCAGAGAGCCTGCATAGACAGCAGCGCGGGCTTTCAGCATCAGGGCGGCCCAGCGGGTAGCACGAGCTGCATTCGTTGCAGGCTTTTTAGGTAGGTAATCGGCAATCGTTGTACACTCGCTGATTATATAATCATATACCTCCGATTCTTTGGAGCGGGGAACAGCCAGACTTGAAACATCCATCCCTGCGCCATATTCGTATACATTATCCTTCACAATAGGCACTCCGCCAAGTCCCCGGCACATACTAAAATACGCCCAAGCCCGTAAGAAACGAATTTCTCCTTCATACTGTAATTTCTCCGTAGATGCAAGTATGGTTGTCTCTCTCAAGCCGACAAGGAATTGATTTAAATTACGAATATATTTATAAGGGTAAATTCGCCATTGTTCATTGGAATATTCCTGCATATTGTCACGACCACCATCCGTAATACAGCCGTCGTCCACTTTTGTAAAGCTGGCAGGTGTTGCAAAACTCTGCCCCCAGTTCTCCGTATCTCCATAAAATCCTGCTAATACGGAATTGACCATTTTCACATCGCTAAAGATTTGGTCATTTGTCAATATCTGATCCGGATCACGTTCCAAAAAGCCAGAACAAGAATTTAATAACAAAGTTAAGCCTACTAACAGGAATCCTTTTATGTATTTCATTGCTTTTAGAATTTAAGTGTTAAACCTAGATTAATAATGCGCATCCCTGGATAAGCCGTTCCATTCCCAGCCGAAACCTCCGGGTCGATAGGTACATTGGTCCATGTAAACAAGTTCTGTCCGGCAAGGTACAATCTTAAACTGGTGAACCTGTATTTCTGCAACCACTCATCCGGGAAAGTATATCCTAGCTCCAGATTACGTAGCTTCAAATAGCGGACATTGTATTTCCAAAAGGAACTGTCCCAATAATTACTATGATTATTGGCATTGTTTCCTATAAGCAAGGTGGGATATTTACCCGGAATCAATTCACTGTTTGCATCAAAGATGTCAGATAACCTCCAAGTGTCTTCCATATAATAAGCCGGATTGTTACCGTTATTATTAAAAGGAATTTTCTGAATTAATGCAGGATTCCAGGTAGACATGCCCGCACCCGAGAAATCCAATGCCAAGTCAAAGCCTTTCCATGCAAAGGCAAAGTTTAATCCAAAATTTAGAACCGGCGTCGAATCTTCCTTGTACCCGATAGGACGTTTATCCATGTCGTTGATGACTCCATCTCCGTTTTGGTCCACATATTTAATATCACCGGGACGCAGTGTCGTGTTACCTTTCTGGTCGTTATCAATTGCCCAGGATGCAATTTCTTCCCAACTTTGGAATTGACCGTCTGCTTCGTATGCCCAATTGATATTTCCGAAGCGATGCCATGTAGAATTACGATATTCATCCCATGAATTACTAAACCGAGGATTATATTGTTCCCAATTATAAAAGCGTGAATAAGTGAAGTTAGCGCTGACAGAATAATGAAAATCACTAACCTTGTCACTCCAGCGTGCAAACAAATCGTATCCTACATGAACATTAGAATTGAGGTTTTCCTTAGGGCGTTCAAAACCCACTTCTTGCGGAAGTAAAACATCATCTCGAGAGGCTGGAATACCGGTTTTGATGCGTCGGAAGAAATCAGCACTTCCCGACAAACGATTATTCAAAAAAGCAACGTCAACACCTAAATCCAGTATTTTAGCCTTAGCCCATGACAAGGTGGTAACCGGTAGGTTGCGTGGAGTAGTGCCTATGATATATGAACCGTCAATAACTCCTCCTCCTTGCTTATAATCATAGCCGGTCATATAATCGAAAGCAGCGTACCCGTCTACGTTATCATCGCCTACCAAACCATAAGAACCCCGGATTTTTAAATCGCTAAAAACAGAAGCGATCTTCGATTCTTTCCAAAAGTTCTCTTCTGAGATTATCCAACCCAAAGAAGCAGAAGGAAAAAATCCCCAACGATGATTGGGAGGAAATTTCCACGACCCGTCATAACGCGCAGAAAAATCTACAAGATACTTATTGGCATAGTTATAAGTGAGACGTCCCAGCCATCCCAAACGCGCTTGTGTATTATTACCGGTATCATCATATTTATCTATTGTATCATAATAAATCAGATGCAAGGAGTTGGAAGCAGGGATTGCATGCAACCATGATTTCGGAGTATCCCTCTTAATTGCTTCAAAACCAACTACCGCGTTTATAGAGTGTAGCCCCAACGCCTTTTCATAAGCAAGCTGGATATTGGAAGTCAATTCTTCCACATAAGCATTGGTTCTTTCCCGCCAGGCACTGGCTCTTCCGCCTACATCCACATATTCATCCGTTGCTTCATCATATCTGTAGACACGATATGTATATTCTTGATTATTTAGCAATTCACTCGCAAAATAATATCCGAACAAAGCTTTTGCTTTAAGACCTTTGATTATTTCATACTCTGCATTCAAGTTCAATTGAGCCATCCGCCAAGTATCTTCAAAAATTCCGCTTTTCTCAAAATTCAGCAGCCCGAAGTTTAACCCGTTATCCGAGCCTACTGCTGCCGGATAGTTGGGGTTGTCATTAGCAAAGGGACGGATAGTAGGCAAATTACGATAGGTAGCAGCTGTCGGATTCGCATAATCATCAGTTCCCGGCACTCCCGGATTCTTGAGTTTTTTGATTCTTCCATTCAGATTCATCCCCATTTTAAACTTGTCAGTTATTTGTGCCTCCACATTCATTTGTACATTATATCGCTTCATACCTCCATAATTGCGGATGGCAGATTCCTGATTCACATGCCCCACACTAAAATAGTAGTTAATTTTATCCGAACCTCCTGATACATTGGCATTAACATAATACTGAGGGGAAGTCACCCAGATATAATTGTACCAGTCAAAAGGAACATAGCCTTTTTCACTACCCTGCCGCCATTTCTCCAGGTCATCTTTATTGTATAGGCGAGAAGTTTTTCCCTGAATAGTTTCAGATTGTATATAGTTCTCTACATACGTCACAGCATCTGCCGGTTTCGGCAATCGTGATAGATGCTGCCAACCATAATAAGTATTCAGCGATACAACACTCTTTGTATTTTTCTTTCCTTTCTTGGTTGTCACCACAATAACTCCATTAGCGGCACGCACACCGTAGATAGAAGCAGAAGCATCTTTCAGGACAGATACAGACTCAATATCATTAAAATCAATGTTGTTGAATTGTCCTTCATCCGATTGAACACCGTCAATCACAAACAAAGGCGTCCCCATATTACGAATCTGTAAAGTAGTGCTATTGCCCGGACGACTATCTGCCGATCGGTAATTCAACCCGGCTATCTTTCCCACCAATGCTCCCGAAGTGTTTACCGCTGAAGTCCTGCTTATATCATCCGACCCTATCGAAGCGATAGCGGCTGTCAAAATGACCTTCTTTTGAGCAAGTCCAAAACCAGTAACCACAACCTCATTAAGCAACTCGGAATTTTCAGCCATGACGACTTTAACATTGGTTTTTCCGGCAACCACCGTTAATTCTTGAGTCTCATATCCAATATAAGAAATTTGTAGCAACGCTTTAACCGGCACTTTCTCCAAAGAGAAATTTCCATTCATATCGGTTATTACTCCATTGGTAGTCCCTTTCACTAATACATTAGCGCCAATGATAGGTTCGTTTGCCGTATCCACCACACGTCCGGCAATATGCTGCAATCTAG
Organism: Bacteroides ovatus; assembly: GCA_030844565.1. GTDB lineage: Bacteria > Bacteroidota > Bacteroidia > Bacteroidales > Bacteroidaceae > Bacteroides > Bacteroides ovatus_A. The sequence goes on along the minus strand of JAUUNK010000015.1, from coordinate 42,834 downwards.
CTGGTTGTGAAGGCAAGGCGTCAGATAACACAATCTGGAAATTAGGTTCAATCAGATAACTGCACGAAGTTTGAGAAGCGACTTCTTTCAGAACGGTTTCTATGCTACTATCATGAGCGTTGAGAGATACATTTTTAGAGAGTGCTGCCAAGTCGTTGTTATAGAAAAAGCGATATTGGCTGACCTTTTCTATCTCCCTGATCACTTTCTTTAATGGTTGGTCTCTGATAGTAAGAGTAATTTGCCCTATGGCACTCATACTGGTCGATAAAAATATAACAATATATAATATTCTGCAAAAATAATGCTTGATGTTACTCATTTTATAGGAAATTAATCATTAAACAATAAAAAAGACGTAACTTTACAAGCTGAAAATCGGGAATATATACCCTCTGACACTGCCTTCCGCCAGTTGTCAGTATCAGAGTGAGTTTTCCATGTCCGATTTAAGCTTAAAGGAGATAGTCCTGACCTGGTCAGGCTATCTTTTTTTGTATCAGGGTGTGCTATCTCATACGCATTCGATTTTAAGAGTTAATACTGGAAAATATATTGAATCATCTGTTGTCAATCAATATAGTATCTCCACGCGTTTCATACGTAATGGGAGATGTGAGACTAATCAACTCAATCACATTATCCAAACTATTGTTACAAATGACTCCGGAAAAATGGTGTTTTTTAACGCCTTGGGATTTAAATATTATATGTACATTATACATACGGTTGAGCAATAATGCAATTTCCTCTAAAGTCTCTCCATTGAATACAAGGTTATTATCGCGCCACATTTTTGCATAAGACGAATTCTCTAACTTATGTATAGCCAACTTCCCCGAGCTTCGTTCCAACGTTGCGTTTTCATCGGGAGAAAGAATTACGTCATCCTCATTGACAGAGACTCGGACCGAACCGGAAAAAAGAGTAGCAACGATACGCGAATCTTCTGCATAAGCTTTCACATTGAAAGTAGTTCCCAAAGCTTCTACATTCATTTCTCCAGTTTCCACAATAAAAGGTCTATCTTTGTCCTTCGCCACTTCAAAATAAGCTTCACCCGTTAAAGACACAATTCGCTGCGAAATCCCATAATCTTTCCTGTAGTGAAGCTTGGTATACGAATTTAGCCAGACGACAGTACCATCCGGCAAAGTAATATTGGCACGTTGCCCTTTCCCCGTCTGCACAAGGTATCTACTCTTCGCTGCCAAATCTTTAGTCTGTAAAACGGTATATAAGTGTCCTCCTACTCCTGCCATGAATACTAAAAAGACCACCGCTGCATATTGTAGAATACGTCTGATTGACAATTTCCGTCCAGGTCGCTGTTTCTCCGGTGTAGGAACGCCAGAATGCATTCTACTTTTGATACGTTCATACATGCGCCCTTGTATTTCAGCCGCAAGTTCATTATCCGAGTTTTCCCAAGCCTCTTGATAATATTCTACGATCTGTTCTTGGGACTCGGGACTGCGCAGCCAATCCGACAACAACCTCTCCTCATCGGGAGAAGTTTCTCCTCGCATAAAGTTTTCTAATAATAATAGATGAGTGTTTCTTTTCATGGGCTTTTATTATGTATATCCCCATGAAGCCTCCAACCCTTACACACCTGTTAAAGGAAGTCTTCTTTTTAACACTATTTAAAGCTAAGAGAAAGAAAAACAAGTGCCAATGCGATGATTTCATCTGCAAGGCTAGAACGTAAAAAACGCAAGGCACGATATAACTGCGTTTCTACTGTTTTTTCGGAAAGTGATAATTGAACGGCTATTTCTTTAACCGTGAGATGCTGCTCCCTGCTCATTCGATAAATCTTCTTGCGGCTAGGAGGTAATTGTTCTATCAGCTCCTCTATATAGCCTTTGAGAGATTCCGTTTCAACATCTATTTCAAAATGCCCATCAGTTTTTTTATTGAATCCAGAAAGCGTTCCAGATGTAAACGTTTCTCGGTCTCCTTATAGACCATATTGCGCGCTATGGTAAACAGATATGCTTCAAAACCTTCTTCCGGCTGAATATCCTCATGTCTTTCCCAAATCTTTAGAAACACATTCTGAGTCAAATCTTCCGCCAACGTCCTGTCATAAAGAAGAGAATAGATAAAGTGGAATACACGGGGATTGTATTTCCAGAAAATAGCTTCAAAAGCCTTTTCATCACCTCTCTGTAGAAGCAATAAGGTATGTTTATCTATTTTTTCTAAAGAATATTCCATATATTCTGCGTTTTGAATCCATTCTCTTTTCAAGGAGATTTTAAAGAATAAAAGGAGAGCAAATATAAGGAACATTTTTATATAAGATTGCTTTCTATAGGGAAAATCTACATAGCTCCAGCGGACAATGTCCGCAAGTCAGGAGCACAGCCTTTCTAAGCCCCGGACATAGTTGCCCTAACCCCTGGACATAACTACCCTATCCCCCGGGCTTAATCACGCTAAGCCCTGGACATAATTGCCCTATGCCCCCGACATAATTGCCTGGCACATAGTTGCACTCAATGTCACCCCTAAGCAAAATGACAGCTAGTTTGGTCTCTCCTCCTAAAAAACATAAGCGATAGGGTTGCTTTTCATCAGGTAAAACACTATCTTAGCAGCATTAATTTAACACATAATAACAACCTAATGAAACAACCTTTATTTCTAACCCTGTTATCTTCTGCTGCCTGCGCAGTTACAGCAGCAGAGAAAGTGCCGGAAAAAACTACTCCGGAAAAGTCCAAAACCCCTAATGTTGTCTTTATCTATGCCGACGACCTCGGCTACGGAGACCTTGAATGCTACGGTGCAAAGAATGTAGAAACCCCCAACGTGAACCGATTGGCAAAATCGGGCATTCTTTTTACCAATGCACATGCAACTGCTGCTACCAGCACTCCTTCCCGTTATTCCATGCTGACAGGCGAATATGCTTGGCGCAAGAAAGGAACGGATGTGGCTGCCGGAAATGCCGGGATGATTATCCGCCCCGAACAATACACTATGGCAGATATGTTCAAAAGTGTAGGTTACACTACTGCTGCTATCGGTAAATGGCATCTCGGCCTAGGCGACAAAGCCGGAACACAAGATTGGAATGCTCCCCTGCCCTGCTCTCTGGGAGACTTGGGATTCGACTATCACTACATCATGGCAGCCACTGCCGACCGCGTGCCTTGCGTGTATATCGAAAACGGTATGGTAGCCAATTATGACCCTAGCGCTCCTATCGAAGTGAGCTACCGTAAAAACTTTGAAGGAGAACCCACCGGAGCAAGCAATCCCGAATTGCTCTACAACCTCAAGCCAAGCCACGGACACGACATGTCTATCGTAAACGGAATTTCCCGCATCGGATTTATGAAAGGTGGCGGCAAAGCGCTGTGGAAAGATGAAAACATTGCCGATTCACTTACTACCCATGCTGTCGAGTTTATGCGCGAAAACAAAGACAAACCTTTTTTCCTGTATTTCGCAACCAACGATGTGCATGTTCCCCGTTTCCCACATGACCGCTTCCGTGGTAAGAACCCGATGGGATTGCGCGGAGATGCTATTGTTCAGTTTGACTATTGCGTAGGCGAAATTGTGAAAGTACTCGAAGAGATGGGATTGAGAGAAAACACTCTTATCATCCTTTCAAGCGATAATGGTCCCGTAGTAGACGACGGATACGATGACAAAGCAGAAGAATTGCTGAACGGGCATAGCCCTGCCGGTCCGCTGAGAGGCAACAAATACAGCGCCTTCGAGGGGGGAACCCGCATTCCCGCCATCGTGAGCTGGCCCAAAGAGGTGAAGAAAGGTAAGACTTCCGACCTGTTGGTATCTCAAATCGACTGGTTGGCTTCGTTGGCTTCTCTCACCGGAGCAAGAATGCCGAAAGGCTCTGCACCGGATAGCTACGACTTCCTGGGAAGCTGGCTGGGCAAAGAAAAGAAAGACCGCCCTTGGGTAGTCGAGCAAGCTGCCAACCACACAATGTCCGTACGCACTAAAGATTGGAAATACATCGAACCACACGATGGACCGAAGATGATTCAGTGGGGACCGAAGATTGAAACAGGGAGCCTCAAGGAACCTCAGCTCTACAAGATGTCGGAGGTGAAAGAACAAACTAACTATGCCAGCCAAAATCCTGAAAAGGTAGCCGAATTGGATGCTATCCTCAAAGGTGTGCGGGCAGGCAAAGACCTGATTAATCCTTAAAAAGACTGCATCGAACGGCGGGACCTCCACCCGCCGTATCCATATCTTCTGTTTCCTTTTTAGAAAAAAGATTTGCACAAATCTGCTCTTTATTTTCCTTCAAACCAAAGACGGTTAACATAGGATTCCTATTTCATTGATTTCAGCCCCATCTTCTCCGCCTTTTCGAGCATGAAAGCACGGGCTGCCTCATATTCGTTCGGAATCACCCCATCCAGGATGGCATCCTTAATAGCAATCTTCAACACTCCTACTTCGCGGCAAGGCTGTAAACCAAATGTTTCCATAATCTCTTCTCCACTCACAGGTGGCTGGAAGTTGCGGACACGGTCTTTCTCTTCGAGGTCTTGCAGTTTCTGGCGTACGAGTTGGAAATTGTTGAGAAAACGTTGTTTACGTTCGGCATTACGCGAGGTGATGTCTGCTTCGCAAAGCGTCATCAAATCATCAATATCATCTCCCGCCTCAAAAAGCAGGCGCCTCACAGCCGAGTCCGTCACTACGTCGTCGGCTATTACAATGGGACGCATGTGAAGCCCCACTAGTTTCTGCACATATTTCATCTTCTCATTCATCGGCAGTTTCATCTTGCGGAAGATATCAGGAATCATCTTTTCTCCAATAAAGTTGTGGTTATGGAAAGTCCATCCGACACGAGGTTCCCACCGCTTGGTAGCCGGTTTAGCTATGTCGTGCAAGAGCGCTGCCCAACGTAACCAGAGATTATCCGTGTGCTTGCTGATATTGTCGAGCACCTCTAGTGTATGATAGAAATTGTCTTTATGTGCCCTTCCGTTACGTGTCTCCACTCCTTGAAGCGCAGCCAGCTCAGGAAAGATAAGTGGCAACAATCCACTACGGTCCAAATCAATAAAGCCTTTGGAGGGAATGGGCGAAAGGATGATTTTATTCAGTTCATCGGCTATCCGCTCGCGTGAAATTATTTTAATCCGTTCCCGGTTGCGGCAAAGTGATTCAAAGGTGTCGTCGTCAACGTAGAAACCCAGTTGGGTAGCGAAGCGAATACAACGCATCATCCTCAGCGGATCGTCACTGAAAGTGATGTCCGGATCGAGTGGCGTACGGATGGTCTTTTCTTTTAAGTCGTCTATTCCTCCGAAAGGGTCCACCAATTCGCCGAAACGTGTCCGGTTGAGGCACACCGCTAATGCATTGATGGTAAAGTCGCGTCGATTCTGGTCGTCTTCCAGTGTACCATCCTCCACGATAGGCTTACGCGAATCCCTTTGATAAGACTCCCTGCGTGCTCCCACGAATTCCACTTCCGTACCTTTATATTTTACCTGTGCCGTGCCGAAGTTTTTGAAAACAGCTACATGTGCTCCCCGCCCCAAACGTTTGCCGAGAGCTTCTGCCATAGCAATGCCACTGCCCACTACCACTACGTCTATATCTTTGGAAGGACGTTGCAAAAAGATGTCGCGCACGTAGCCACCCACTACATAGCATTCCAGCCCCAGTTCATCTGCCGTGTCAGCTATCTGCCCGAAGATGGGTTCACAAAAATACTGCTTCAATTCCTCTTGAGTCAACTCTATCATTCTTATTCCGTTATAAGTTTTGAGGGAGCAAAAGTACAAAAATAAGGGATATATTTGTATTTTTGCCGACAGATTAACTCATAACACACTAGCTCATGCATCCGATAATTAAAAGATTTTCCGGTGAGAAGAACCAAATCAACCGTCTTCTCCTTCTCTTTTGTGGTACACTGGCTCTATCAGCCTGTGGCAACGGCATCGAAAAGAAAGCGCAAGAAAAACTGACTGCTGCACAAACTGCTTATGAACAGGGCGACTATGCCGAAGCGAAAAGTCAACTCGACAGCATCAAGATTCTCTATCCTAAAGCCTTCGAAACGCGTAAGGCGGGACAAGAGTTAATGTTGCAGGTAGAACAGAAAACTCAGGAGAGGACACTTGCTTACCTGGATAGCGCATTAACAGCCAAACAGCAACAACTGGATGCCCTCAAAAATAAATATATATTGGAGAAAGATGCCGAATACCAGACAGTAGGCAACTATCTGTGGCCCACCCAGACAGTAGAAAAGAACCTGCACCGCTCTTTCCTCCGTTTCCAAGTAAACGAAGAGGGCATCATGAGCATGACTTCCATTTATTGCGGACCGAATAACATCCATCATATAGCCGTGAAAGTGATAGCTCCCGACGGAAGCTTTGCCGAAACCCCGGCATCCAAAGATAGCTACGAGACCGCCGACATGGGCGAAAAGATAGAGAAAGCAGATTACAAATTGGGAGAAGACGGAAACGTCATCGGTTTCTTAAACCTCAATAAAGATAAGAATATCCGGGTGGAGTATCTCGGCGAACGTCCTTACTCCACCACGATGAGCCCTTCGGACCGCCAGGCTGTGGCGGGAATCTATGAATTATCCCAGCTACTTTCTTCCATGACCCAAATCAGGAAGGAACAAGAAGATGCCCGCGTGAAGCTGAAATTTGTAAAAAAGAAGATGGAAGTCGACAGTCTGAAGAAGTCCGCTCAATCTCCTTCATAATATTCACCGAGAAACCACCGCGCCACGAAGTCCCAGTTCTCATGAAGCAGTTCTTTCCCTTTCTCTTCAAACGGGAATTGGGCATCGGGCAACAGGTTGTGCTTCATAGCGTATTTCAAAAGGTCGAACGGACAAATCCCTTTCTTACAAAACATATTATAGGCATTTTCCATTGCTTTTCGACCATTATACAGGGGATTACGCGGCGTAGCAAAGTACTCTGTCACATCAGTAGCAATCAACAATCCCTTTGCATTGGCATAGAGCACGAAGTTGTCATACCCGGCTAGTTCCGGCATCAACTCGTCCTCCGTGTTTTCCCAATGTAAGTCTTCTATAAAGAAGCGTTTCAACACCTTGTAGGAATGGAAGAACATCAATGATTCTCCTCCGCTTGCTTTCAGGAAACGTTCCACATTGTGAGGGAGTTTCCCATCGATTCCCGGTTCAGGCAGAGGAGTACATTCCTTTTGCATCTGTTCTGCAGGCAGCAACCAATCGGGCGCTAAGTTTTCACTGATAGGAGCCTGTTCAAATACGTCTTCCATCCATTTATAAATCCACTCGGTAAACTCTAGCAATTCCTGGTCAATCGGATTTTCCACTTCCACCCTCTTACCCTCCTCTTTCTCGGGAGAGTTGGCAGCCCACAATAAGAAAGCCACATCGTGAAAGTTAACCTCATCGGGCATATAATCCTCGGGCAGTGCATAGAAAGGAAGATAGCTACCATAGTTCTCTTTATGCCAACGAATAAACTCCCTCCAGTTTCCTTCGTCGGCTACACAATCTTCCAAGTAGAGTGCCAACATCAAAGCCACTCTTTCCTGCCTTTCCTCCGTTTCTCCTCCAAAGAAATAAGAATCGTTCACAAAATAAAACAGCTTGTTAGCAAAGTCGAGATACCAGTCGTCTGTTTCCACCCTCTTTACACGTCCGTGGAGTTCAAGCCACGATTTCATGTATATCTGCTGCTTTTTCATCCGCTTATAATCTTTTTAGAGCCAATTTGATAACTTTTTCCACCGGTGCGTCCGGTTCTTCTTTGAGAATGGCAAGCACCACTTTTTGTGAAGGAGCAGCGGCAAATCCAAGCATAGTCAATGCGGCAACAGCTTCCTCCTGCACCTGTGCATTGGCAGATTGCAACAATATCCCCCCCGATGCCGTCCCGTTCGAAGCGGCTGCGCCTGCCGTCTTTATCTTGTCTTTCAAGTCTACAATGATGCGCTGGGCGGTCTTCAGACCAATGCCTTTCACTGTCTTTAGCAGATTGGCATTCTCTGTGCTGATGACGTTCACCAACTCAGCCGGAGAGAGCGCCGATAGAATCATCCGCGCCGTGTTTCCTCCGATGCCTGAAACGGAAATCAACAACAAGAAAATCTCCCGTTCCTGTTTGTCGGCAAAGCCGTAGAGCACATAAGCATCTTCGCGGATAGCCTCGTAGATATACAACTTGCAGTTCTTTTTCCCCTGGATAGCGGAGTAAGTATTGAGGGATATACTGGCAGCATATCCCACCCCGTTACAATCGATTACTGCGGTTGCCGGACTGAGTTCGGCAAGCTCGCCCCTGACATATTCTATCATAATGGGAACAAAGATAAGACAGAATTACCAATGAACCACAGAGAAAGTACAAAAAACACATATCCACCGCCGAGCCACTGGTGGTGAAAAAAATAAAAAAAATCCAGCCTTCCCACGCTACTTACTAGTAAAAAGTATACTTTTGTAACGGAAACAAAGAAATATGTTCATTAAAACCGATAAAAGAATGAAAAAAGTAAGAGCCGCCATCGTTGGATATGGCAACATCGGACATTATGTGCTTGAAGCTCTCCAGGCTGCGCCTGATTTCGAAATAGCCGGCATCATCCGTCGCGCAGGTGCGGAGAACAAGCCGAAAGAACTGGCAGATTATCCAGTTGTGAAAGACATCAAAGAACTGGAAGACGTAGACGTGGCTATTCTCTGCACTCCCACCCGCAGCGTGGAAAAGTATGCAAAGGAGATTCTTGCTCTAGGCATCAACACTGTCGACAGCTTCGACATCCATACCGGTATCCTTGATTTGCGCCACACGCTGAACGCAGTTGCCACAGAACATGGAACCGTCTCTATCATTTCTGCCGGATGGGACCCGGGAAGCGACTCCATCGTACGCACCTTGTTGGAAGCCATTGCACCGAAAGGTATTACCTATACTAACTTCGGACCGGGCATGAGCATGGGTCACACCGTAGCCGTGAAAGCCATCGACGGAGTAAAAGCTGCCTTGTCTATGACAATCCCAACGGGAACAGGCATCCACCGCCGCATGGTTTACATCGAACTCGAAGACGGATACAACTTTGAAGAAGTGGCCGCCGCCATCAAGTCCGACGCTTATTTCGTGAATGATGAAACGCACGTGAAGCAAGTGCCCAGCGTAGATGCCTTGCTCGACATGGGTCATGGCGTGAACCTCACCCGCAAAGGTGTATCGGGCAAGACGCAGAACCAACTGTTCGAGTTCAACATGCGCATCAACAATCCTGCCCTCACTGCCCAGGTACTGGTATGCGTGGCACGCGCAGCAATGCTTCAACAACCCGGTTGCTACACGATGGTGGAAGTTCCGGTTATCGACTTGCTGCCGGGCGAGCGTGAAGAGTGGATCGGACACTTAGTATAAGTGATTATCACCCGCTATATCGGAAGAATAGAGAAAGGTATACGTTTCCTTTCTCTATTTTTTTAGCGGAGAACATGTTAATAAGATTGCTCAATTAAAAGAGTCAACTATGAAAAACAAACGATACTCTTACGGTGAAGAACTCGCAAACACTCTCAGCCACGGAACGGGCTTCTTGCTTGGCGTTGTCGCCGGAATCTTTTTACTTATAAAAGCTGCACACTCGGCTTCGCCACAGTGGGCTATTCCTTCCGTCTCCATTTACCTGGCGGGGATGCTTTCTTCTTATATCAGTTCCACTTGGTATCACGGTAGCCGTCCCGGTAAGCTGAAAGAGCAGTTGAGAAAGTTCGACCACGGTGCTATTTATTTGCACATTGCCGGAACTTATACCCCTTTCACGCTAGTAGTTATGCGGCAGGCCGGAGGATGGGGATGGGGAATATTTTCTTTTGTATGGCTATCGGCAGTGGTAGGGTTTATTCTTAGCTTTAAAAAGTTGAAAGAACATAGTAACCTGGAGACCTGTTGCTATGTGGGGATGGGAGCTTCTATTCTGGTAGCAATGAAACCGTTGATGGATTGCCTTGCTGCTATGGGAGCCTCGCCGGCTTTCTGGTGGTTGATAGCAGGAGGCGCTTCTTACATTATTGGTGCGGTATTTTATTCACTTCGCAAACCCTATATGCATGCTACTTTTCATCTCTTTTGCCTGGGAGGAAGCATAGGACATATCATCGCTATTTGGTTGATATTGGCTTAAAAGAGGTGGTTTCTCAGCTATAAATAATTGGGTTGTCAGGTGTTAATAGCTGTCATGATGGATGTTAATACCTATCATGATAGGTGTTAATACCTGACAAGTCAACTGTTAACATCTGACAGACGGTTGGTTAAGAGTCGCCATGAAGGGTATTAGATTCTGTTGCAATAGTTGTGAAACCATTGGTTTTTGTCTGATAGTTGATGTGGAGCATCTTTATATAAAACTATAACAAACACACACTTTTATGTGTTATATAGAAAGAGACTTAATATGCAACGATAATGAAATGGGAAAACTCTTTGATACAACATCTCCGGTGGTCGAATGAAATTACCAATCGGACAGATAAAGAACGGGTAGCACGGCAGATTGCCGACAGGGCGAAAGAAGGTGAAGTGATAGGAGCCGGCTCCGGTTCCACCGTTTACCTGACTTTGTTTGAGCTAGCCCGACGCATACGGGAAGAAGCACTTCATTTTGAAGTCATACCTGCCTCTTTGGAAATCTCCATGACTTGCCTCCAGCTGAAAATTCCTCAAACCACTCTTTGGGACCAACGTCCTGACTGGACTTTCGACGGAGCAGATGAAGTAGATGCCGCCCACAACCTAATCAAAGGTCGTGGCGGAGCAATGTTCAAAGAAAAACTCCTTATCCGTAGCAGTGCACGCAGTTTTATCATCGTAGACCCCAGTAAGAAGGTGGACGCATTGGGAAGTAAGTTTCCCATTCCTGTAGAAGTGTTCCCTCCGGCACTAACATACGTAGAACATGAATTGCAACATCTTGGGGCTTCCGACATCTCCCTCCGTCCCGCCCACGGCAAGGATGGGCCTGTGCTGACTGAAAACGGCAACTTCATTCTCGATACCCGTTTCTTTCCCATTGACCCCGACTTGGAAAGACAATTGAAACTTATTCCCGGAGTAATAGAAAGCGGACTTTTTATGGGATACGATGTGGATGTTATAGTCTCGGGATAAGCCGTATCGCTATAACCAAAAAGAAAAAGATTCTTTGAACAGCAGAAGCAGGAAGAGAAGGAAAAATATTATCTTTGCGCGCTCGTATACAATGTCCCACCACTTTGAGCACCGTTCCGGCCTCTGCTTTGCCAAAGAAAGAGAGGGAAAAGCTCTGCTTCAATGTTCCTTTTCTTCTGTCTTAAGCAACCCAAAATAGAAAACTTTTCTCCATAGAATTTCTTAAAAGTTATCCAAAACGGAAAACTTTCAGTATCAGGCACAAAGAAAAGTTTCCCAAAATTTAATGTTAAAACCTAACCACTCTATCACTTTATCCGCTATCTTTGCAACCGTTTCCGTAACTAAAAAGAGGTTTAGTGAAAGAGGGAACGCTGTGCAAATCGGCGACAGTACCCGCTGCTGTAATTCTCAATGAATGCGCACATTTATGCCACTGCATCCACCGGTGTGGGAAGGCGCTGCGAGGGAGAGATAAGTCAGAAGACCGACGGAAACAGAAGAAATGGGAAAACAGAAAGTACAAAATTATCTTTCCTCAATTTCCCTTCTCAACATTCAAGTTTCAATTTATTAAAACGCTTTCGGGAGTTAAAGTTATGAATTACGCAGAAATTTGTATCATCAAACGGGATGGTAAAAGAGAAGATTTCTCTATTAGTAAGATTAAGAATGCGATAAGCAAAGCATTCAGTGCTACAGGTATCGGAGATGAACAGCAATTGATTGCTGACATCACGATGAGTGTTATCAATCAGTTTACCAGTCCCACCGTCACCGTGGAAGAGATTCAGGATTTGGTGGAAAAGGAATTGATGAAGGTGCGGCCGGAAGTTGCCAAGAAGTATATCATCTATCGCGAATGGCGAAATACGGAACGGGACAAAAAGACCCAGATGAAACAAATCATGGACGGCATTGTGGCTATTGACAAGAATGACATCAACCTGAGCAATGCAAACATGAGCAGCCACACGCCCGCCGGACAGATGATGACTTTTGCATCGGAAGTAACAAAAGACTACACTTATAAATATCTGCTCCCGAAAAGATTTGCCGAGGCACATCAGCTAGGAGACATTCACATCCACGACCTGGATTATTATCCTACGAAAACAACAACTTGCATACAGTATGACATGGACGATCTCTTCGAACGGGGATTCCGCACGAAGAATGGAAGCATCCGTACTCCGCAAAGTATCCAGAGCTATGCCACGCTGGCTACCATTATCTTCCAAACCAATCAGAACGAACAACACGGCGGACAATCTATCCCCGCGTTCGACTTCTTTATGGCAAAGGGAGTGAGAAAAAGTTTCTATAAACATCTTAGTTCCTTTATCTGCTTTTATGTAGCGATGGAAAACGGCGCCACAGTGGAAGAAAAAACAGTGAAAACACTGCTTGCCGAGCATCTGCCATCCATCCAATCCGGAGAGTTGGAACGCGAGACATTGCGTATGGCACTCACCACCCTTCAAATTCAAATAGACAAGGAACATTTGGCGCGCATCATTGACAAGGCTTACGTGCAGACCCAAAAGGACACCCATCAGGCAATGGAAGGATTTATTCACAACCTGAACACGATGCACTCAAGAGGTGGCAACCAGGTGGTCTTCAGTTCCATCAACTACGGGACAGACTCTTCGGCAGAAGGACGGATGGTGATTGAAGAGCTACTGAAAGCTACCACCGAAGGACTGGGCACGCGAGGTGAAGTTCCTGTGTTCCCCATCCAGATATTCAAAGTGAAGGACGGGGTGTCTTATTCGCAAAAAGATTATGAGAAGGCAATGGCCGCACCGGATTTTGAAGCAGCCCTTTCTCTAAAATATGATACACCCAATTTCGATTTACTGCTCAAAGCATGCTGTACCACGGCGAAGGCACTCTTCCCTAACTTCATGTTTCTGGACACTTCGTTCAACTATAACGAGAAGTGGAACCCTAACGACCCGAAACGTTACCGCTACGAACTAGCAACTATGGGATGTCGTACACGCGTGTTCGAGAATGTAGCCGGCGAGAAATCTTCACTGGGACGCGGCAACCTCTCCTTCACCACCATGAACATGCCCCGCCTCGCCATCGAAGCGCGCATCAAAGCCGAAAGCTTGCTGGAAGACGTGAGAAACAAAGACGCTGTGGAGAAAAAGGCAAAAGAACTGTTTATCGAATCGGTTAACAGCATGGCAAGGCTGATTGCCGACCAATTGTATGAACGCTACCAATATCAACGGACAGCTCTGGCAAGACAGTTCCCCTTTATGATGGGCAACGACGTGTGGAAAGGTGGTGGCGCGCTCAATCCAAACGAACAAGTGGGTGACGTATTGAGAAGTGGTACGCTCGGCATCGGATTCCTGGGAGGACACAATGCCATGGTGGCACTTTATGGCGAAGGACACGGACATAGCCAAAAGGCATGGGATACTCTCTACGAAGCAGTACAAGAAATCAACCGCGTAGTAGACGAATATAAAGCGAAATATCAACTGAATTACTCTGTCCTGGCTACACCCGCTGAAGGACTTGCCGGACGATTTACCCGCATGGACCGGAGAAAATACGGAAAGATTCCTGGAGTAACCGACCGTGAGTATTATGTTAACTCTTTCCACGTGGATGTGAAAGAACCTATCAGCATTCTAGAGAAAATCAAACGCGAAGCTCCCTTCCACGCCATCACCCGGGGCGGACACATCACTTATGTGGAACTGGATGGAGAAGCACAGAAAAATGTACGCGCTATCGCCAAGATTGTGAAGGTGATGCACGATGAAGGTGTCGGCTACGGCTCTATCAACCATCCGGTGGATACTTGCCATGCTTGCGGCTATAAAGGAGTTATCTACGACAAATGCCCGGTATGCCAAAGTGAAAACATCCTGCGCATGCGCCGCATTACCGGATACCTGACAGGCGACCTCAGCTCATGGAACTCTGCCAAACGGGCGGAGGAAAGAGACCGAGTGAAACATGGAAGCAAATAAAAACAAGCTGTGAACTTATTAAGTACTTATCCTGAAACGATTGTCGATGGAGAGGGCATCCGGTATGCCATCTATCTTGCCGGATGCTCCCACCATTGCCCGGGTTGTCACAACCCGGAAAGCTGGAACCCCCTTGCAGGTGAGCCGCTGACAGAAGAGCGAGTAAAAAGTATCATCTGCGAAATCAACGCCAATCCCTTACTGGACGGAGTGACCTTCTCGGGGGGAGACCCTTTCTATCACCCGGCAGAATTTCTGCAACTGGCACGCCGGGTAAAAGAAGAAACCAAGCAAAACATTTGGTGCTACACAGGATATACCTACGAAGAACTTCAGGCTGACGACGCCCGACGCGCCGTATTGCCTTATATAGATGTATTGGTAGACGGGCGCTTTGAACAGGCGCTCTACTCTCCATACTTGCCATTCAGGGGGAGCAGCAACCAAAGGATTATCAAAACAACTCCCTGATTCTTTTTCTCTCTCCCACTACCCACACAAGATCGTCTTGACAAAAGACAGTGTTAACATCCGGCGCAATCATCTCTTCTTCTCGTTGGATAGCAACAACCAGAAGATCGTATAGTTGCCCGAAATGCGACTCAGAAATGCTCTGTCCCAAGAAAGGAAAGTCTTCGTTGACTGTAAAAGAATGCAAAGCCACATCTTTGGGAGCCTGACGCAGGCACTCTTGACTTTCTTCCCCTTCCATCTTTTCGCGAAATTGTCGTATCCGGCTTTCCGTTCCCACTACCACCAGACTGTCTTGCGGATAGATGCGCTCGGAAACAGAAGGAAGATACAGACGTAGCTCTCCCCGAATAATTTCTACCACATTCACACCAAATTCTTTCCGAATGGAAAGTTCTCCTAAAGTTTTTCCTATATAGGCGGAACAAGGAGAGACGGGAAGGGACTCTAATTGTATGTCCCGGTCGGTGAACTCACTATCGAAGCTTGCTTTAAGAGGATAGCGTTTCTTTTCATCTTCTTCCCGGCGATTGAGGTTAACAAGAAAATGTTCTTCCAACTGGGGATACTGCGTAAACTTACTCCCGAAAATCAAGAGCAAGAGCACTGCAACAATAGCCAGCCCTACTCCTATCCCATAACTGAAACGCAGATAGTAAACAATGACCGCTGTAATAAAAAACATGGCAACCAACATGCGAAGCAGCACCAGTGCTACGAGGCGTCCATGATTATAATTATCATCGTTCCACATCTTGGAAAAAAGCTGATGTGAATTGTACTTATTGGAGACTAACGCCCACAAAAAAGGAGCCATCAGCAGAAATGTAATAAGACACATCCCCAGATTCAATCCCAGCGTGACCGGAGGGAAAGCATCGACCGCCAAAGGATAAAGTATTTCGATGGAGAGCAACAGGATAGCAGTCAACAACACACTATAAATAACAACACGCCCGATGACACTTTTCAGTAAACTTTTCCATTCACTGTCATGGTTCACAGTCTTTTTGCCGGAAGCATAACGGTCTAATGCTGCCCGAACACCAGAAGGGAGTATCCGGTAAAGCCATTCGGCAAAAGGACCGGAGAGACGGATAAAATAAGGAGTGGTAAAAGTAGTGATAACCGATACTGCCACGATGATGGGAGGAATAAACGAATCGAGCACCTTGAGCGAAGCTCCCAAGCCGGCAATGATAAAAGCAAACTCCCCAATTTGTGCCAAACTGAAGCCGGAACGAACGGACATCTTCAACGGTGCGCCGGAAAGCAACACCCCGCAGGAGGAAAAGATGCTTTTACCTACAATAGTAGTTAGAGTAATAATGAGGATAGGTACTGTGTATTTTACTAACACGGCAGGGTTGACCAACATCCCCACAGATACAAAGAATATGGCTCCGAAAAGGTCTTTCACCGGTTGAATAAGTCGTTCTATACGTTCCGCCTCCACTGTTTCCGCCAGAATGGAACCCATGATGAAAGCACCCAGAGCAGAAGAGAAACCGGTACGAGTAGCCAATATCACCATACCCAGGCAAAGTCCCAGGGAGACAATCAGCAAGGTTTCGTTGTTCATCAGCTTCTTTACCTTTTTCAGAAAGGCTGGCAAGAGGAAGATACCAATAAGAAACCAAAGTATCAGGAAAAAAGCTACCCGGAGCAACCCCATAAAGAGTTCTTCTCCCACCGAATCCTGACTGGCTGCAAGCGTGGAAAGGATAACCATCATCAGAATGGCAATGAGGTCTTCCACCACCAATGTACCGAATACAATACCTGTGAACCGCTCGCTACGTAACCCCAAATCGTCGAAAGCTTTGATGATGATAGTAGTGGACGACATGGAAAGCATGCCTCCAAGGAAAACGGAATCCATTGTTCCCCATCCCAGAAGCTGACCTACGCCGTAGCCTATGGCAAGCATGGTGATAACCTCGGTAGATGCTGCAATCAATGCGGTGGAACCTACATGTACCAGTTTCTTGAAACTAAACTCCAGCCCCAAAGCAAAGAGCAGAAAGATGACTCCTATCTCCGACCAGATATGAATGCTTACCTTATCTATTACGGTGGGGAAGATGTGGACATAAGGACCTGCCAGCAAGCCGGCTACAATGTAACCGAGAACCAATGGCTGCTTTAGCCATTTAAACAATAGCGTAATGACACTAGCGGAAATGAGTATCAACGCCAAGTCGGCAATGAAAGTAGGGAGTTGGGACATAGCATATACAAGTATTAGTACTTCTCTGTCCCATACAACAAACTATTAGGGGATTGGGTTGGCTCGCTTCAAGTTTTTTTTCTTGCGGTTGCGATAGTCACGTATCAGCGTGGGTGTGAAACAAAAGATAAGCTGTGCCCTGCTCCAAGTATAACATTTTTGGAAAACAATCATAGCTACAAGGATAAACAAAGCTGCTCCGGCAGCCGCTTGCAAAGGCAACCATGCCAGTCCTTCCGCGGGGACCACTAAAGGAATAAGCGCCATCGCTCCGGCAGGGGCGAAATATTTCCCCGTCCACTCGAAAAGAAGAAACAGACATCCCAGAATAAGAAAAACTATTATACTTTCCGGAAGATGAAAACAGGAGTAGCCAACCCATTGGAAAAGCGTACCCAGCGCAGCAGCCGTCACTAAAAAGAGAAAGACTTGCACAGGGCGGTTACGAAAACCTGCCCCAGAGTTAGCAAACTCGGCAAAGGTGACCACCAACGGAGGAATTATCAAATAAGTACACGACGTATAGGCAGACAAGGCAGCGACAAGCAACACAGCAACCAACAGGTAAGTCCAGCGTAGAAGAGCGCTTTTCCAGTTCGTTTCAGCAGCTACATACACCACAGGTTGGCGCAAACCGCCTTTCTCCATCAGCTTTTGTCCACCTACCAGAAGACACGACAAGAAAAAAACTGTGAGAGGATAGACCCACGTCTCCGTGTGCAACAAAACGGGAAGCATACAAGCGGAAATCTGCGGTATGAGGGTGGAACGGCTTACCAACAAGCATACACCCGCAAAGCAAAAAGCCAGGCAAAGATTGAAAACAAGGGGCAACGGAGAATAACGCACGAGACATACACCAAAAACAGAACCCACCGTTAAAAGGCAAACAATCTGCCATAAACGAACTTTCCATACCCGCTTGTCGATAATCCATAACCCGATGGTGAGAGCCACCATTTCGGGAAATATAATCTCTTTCTCGCCCAACCACTCCGACAGGGCTACCATGAGGATAATCGCAAGAAAAGCAAAGAAATACCTTATTATACGTTTTTTATTGTCCATGTCTGTGCCATTTGTTTCCTAAAGTGGGGACAAAGATAGCTATAAAAATGAAATAGCGGCACTTCCCCGTCGGGAAGCACCGCTACAACAATCCAAATCTGCAAATTTAAGTATACCAGATATCGTTATACATAGTCTTTTCTCTGCTGGCAAAAGGAGTGTTCTTCCCTGCTTCGGACAGGGAGAGACTGTTTTTCTTTTCCGTAAAGGTATCATCCAGCAGAGTGGACTCTAATACAATGTTACCGGTGGCATTTGCGTCCGCCACCATTTCGGAGTATAAGCTCCAAGAGGTTCTGTTGACCTGAGATTGATTCATTTTCGTAGAAATTAAGTAGAAATTATTAGGTATTAGTTTATTACTTACGAAATGATACAACAGGCGAAGAATCAAATTGTTCATAAGAACCTTCTTTTTTTTCCTTAAAGGGAGAAAAAGCTTGTTTATACACTTCTTTAGCCATCTCGACGGCAGAGAAGGATGCTACATCTTGCAGTTCCTTTTGTTTTTCCGCCCATTCATTTTCCATAGCATAGAAGTTAATGGGTTCTTCCTTTGCTTTGCCTTGCAGCACAGCGAGCTTCTGTTCAAAAAAGGCTTTCCAACGAGGATAATAAAGCTCACGGAGAAGACCATGCCACTCTCGATGGGAATAGTCGTGCAACCCTCCCTCGTTAGCAGCAACACTGTCTCCCCATACGGTAATCAGAGCGGAGGCATTCCATTCATAGAGCCGCCTTTCATCTTCCGTCGTACCGAGAGAGCGTGCCTGCCGCAACCAATGGTAGACGGAGAATTCTTTACGCACCGACAGCAAGTGATCTTGCAATCGCAACAGATCGAGGAATTGAGAAGAGAGCTGGAAGAACTGCTTTTCTTCTTTACAGTCATAACTCCGGGAGAGTTGTCCCAACAAGATATTTGCTTTATCAGCAATGCTTTGCCGGACAATATCTACCAAGTCGTATTCATAATTGTTGCAACCTTTATAGTGGTCGGCAGCAGTTACCATGAGGCGCGCGGCTTTGGCTGTGGAATCCGCATCGTAAAAGAGCTGGGAATATCCCCAGGTAGAAGTGCGGTCGAGATGGAAACCGGGGCGGGCACATAGCAAAGATTCCACCGTACCTTCTCCGGGATAATTTTTCGGAGCATTATAAACTGTATTTTTCAGTGCCTGCCATGCTTCCTTAACTTCGGGCAACAACTCTCCTCCATAGCGCGCGGAGAGATAACCTCGCAACCACTCATCCGTAGAAAAACGTTCGTTGCGCCAAGGTAGTTCATAGAGAAGCTCAAACATGACAGGATTGTTTTCTATTCCTTCAGGAGTAGTACCTACGCCACGCAAGGTCTTCCCGTTGGGATGCTGGCACGCATCGTAGTAACCTTTCACCAACTGGTCCATGCGACCGTGCATGCCGACGTTGCCGCCGAAGTTCAGCAACATGCAATAGAGCCAGTCATGCTTGCCGAAACCTTTCTCACGATACCACATTGACTCGGGATCGCCCCATTGAGGACGTTTTTCACTATACAAATCGAGAACCAACATATCGCCTGCATCAAGTGAAGAAACCATTGCTTCACGGGGATTTGCCTGCCAAGCCTGAATGACCCATACACCCTCAGGATTTGCCTGTTTCATTGCTTTCATAATAGATTGCCCGGCTTTCGCCAAGTCCACTCCTTCGGTGTTTCCTCCTTCGTGAAAGGGGTCCATACTGTAATACTTCGTCTTTCCGTAAA
Organism: Bacteroides ovatus; assembly: GCA_030844565.1. Taxonomy (GTDB): domain Bacteria; phylum Bacteroidota; class Bacteroidia; order Bacteroidales; family Bacteroidaceae; genus Bacteroides; species Bacteroides ovatus_A. The sequence goes on along the minus strand of JAUUNK010000015.1, from coordinate 23,145 downwards.
GCTTTTCCAACTCTTCATAATACATGGCTGCGAACGAAGCGAAATGCGGGTCTTCGGGAGAGAGAAAAGCGGGGCGATTGAAACCGCACCATTTGCCGGGGTCAGCAATCTGATAGCCAAGCTTCTCGCCAATGTTGCGTGGAACCATGCCTGCATAACCGGGAAAGACAGGCTCTATGCCCAACTCATGCATACGAGCAACTATCTTTTTTTGCAAAGCTTCTTGCTGTTTGTACCAATTGTCGGGATTAGGCCCTCCCCAACCTTCGAGATTGTTCATTTGCCACCACGCCATGAAAGCAGGACCTGAAATAAATTCATTGATTTCTTCGGTTGTATAGCCAATACGTTTCAAGAGGTTATACCATACTACTTCCATTCCCGTTACGCTTAATGGCATATTAATGCCGTGCATAGCCATCCAGTCTATTTCCTGTTCCCATCGGTCCCAGTCCCAGAAGGCTGTGGAATAGGAATAGGTACAATAGTTGAGGTAATAACGGTTTTTCATGGAAGTTTCCTTATGGATTTTCTTTGTGGGAAGCGGCAATACTTCGGGAAGTTTCTGCGAAAGATTGTTCCATGAAAGGTGTATACCTGCCACATATTTCAGATACCAATTTAGACCGGTGGCGAGGGAAAGGTCTGAGTTTCCCGTAATCAGAACCTTCCCGTCCTGAGAGTCAATCTCAAAATAATCTTTCTCAGAACTATCTTGTCCGGGGATTGTCCGGAAAAGAATTTTATCGGTAGAAGTTCTTTCCGTCACCCGGTCGGCTAAAGCATCAATAGGCTGATGTCCGGACTGGCAACTGCTCAGGAGCAATACTCCCAAGAAAAAGCAAATGAATGTTTTTGTCATACGTCGTTTCTATTAAGTGTTATTTATAAAGTTATAATAGTAGAAATACCTGGATTCCCGACTTTATGTTCTACCATCTTGCCGGTAAAGCTATTAAAAATTCTAAGTGTATCCTTACCGAGAGTTTGCACTTTTATTTCCCATCTGTCTTGTATCTTGCGGATAGACAATATATCTGTGGTAGCAGACATTGGCATAACGGCAATTCCCGAACCGATATGAACCGTCTCCAACTCGTAACGGCGCACATCAAGAGGAAATTCTTTATCCCCCAGCAACAACACAGCCTGCTGTGTCTGCTCACCAGAAGCCCAATCGGTATTCAAAAGATAGATGGTACGCTTTGAAGGAGCCTCCCATACAGTGAAACTGACTTTCCCCTTGACCCTGACAAAGCCTTTGTCCACTTCGCGTTCGGCTTCTGCTTCTGCCAGTTCTCGTAAGGTTTTCTCATAATCGGCGCGAAGCCCTTCTTCCGATGGGTAAAACGCCTGAGGATAATAAATCACCCGCCCTTTTCCGACAGAGATTTCTGTTTTTGACTGCAATGAGCGATAATTGTTTCCCAACAATCCGCGGATAGCCTCGTCTTTTTCCGGAAAGACCGGTGCTTCATCCGGCAACAAGTTCGCATTTAGATGAGCGGCCGACAACACCACCGTTCCTCCCTGTTCCACGAAACGCCGAATGCGGTAGAAATCATCAGCATGGAACGTATTCCATCCTAAGAAAACAAGCACGTGATAGCGTTGCATTACCTGGTCGTCCGCCTCAATGGGAAGAATATCTACCGGTCCGTAGGGAGTTGAAGTAAACCATCCCTCGGGTCCGCATCCGTCAAAGATATTATCGGGATAAAAAATGTGTAGCAAATCGAAGCTTTCATTTATCTTTCCAAATTCCCACTTCGCCCCTTTCTGTGACCACATAGAACTACGACCGAAACACTTCCACGAGCAATTGCGCCCTTGCAGTACTGCAATGTTAGCTTTCAGTTCCCCTATGCGGGAATGTGTTTCAATGTAGTCGAGAATATGGTTCTGGGCATAGCGATGTTGTTTTCCCGCCTCCGTATAACGGTCGTTGGCATATTCATCTGTCCACAGTGCTTCTTCCGTATTTAGATGGGAAGAGCCGTGCATGTAAGCGGTAGCCAAAGATAAATATAAGCGCAAAGCATGCTCGGGCGCAGTAAAAGGAAACGAGCCCCATTGCATAGCATGCAACGAACCGTAGTTTTGTTTTCCATAGGCACGGGAAGCACCGCGCAATGCTGACATTATCGTCTCTTCCGGACCATACATCTGCTCTGCTCCCACCCATTGATAGCCTGCTTGCAACAAATAGCGAAAGAGAGTGGAAGGTCCTGTATGCCGGGTGCTCTCCCCACGGGAACCTGCCAAATGACGCACTAAAGTCGCAGCACCGTCGGCCATATCTTTCACTCCATAGGGGTCATAGTGAACAAACCTTCCTTTATCAGTATATATAGGACGGTGTTTTGCAAAGATACCTCCTAAAGGTAGATAGCGCGCCCGTATATCCGTAAACAATCCTTCATACACAAAATGTTGCCAATAATAATAACCGCCATCATTTTCGTGTGCCTGTTTCCCTCTGAACATAGGAGAAGAAAGAAGAGAAAGAGAAGGATTGATTTCTCCGGCAGCCAAAGTACGCCCTTCCACTTGCCAGGTAAAAGGCACATGCATCTCATTCAGCAACCGAAAATAGCGAGACATCACTTTCTGGTCTATCTGGCGGAAGCCACTCCACTGATAAGAAGGACGGAACTGATACCAATTGCCGATACGGGCTTTAAAGTACCACTTGAAAAAGTAATCATAGACAGCAGGTACCTTATCGATATAAATCTCATCTCCGGAAGAAAGATAGACAGGACGTCCTTCCCGCTGCAATATGGAAGGAATGTTGACGGTTCTACTCCGCTTCCCATCAGAAAGCGTCACAGGGATATTCATTCCCGTCTCACAAGTACGAAAACGAAGTACATACAATCCTCTTTCTTCAAATTGCAACGGCTGGGGCAACCATTCGTAATGCTTATCGGGGGTTAAAACCAACGTTGTTCCTGGCTTGTTGATTTCAATCAGCACTCCGGCCGTATCGCCTAAAGCAACATACGAAGGTAAATTTACAATCTCGAAGTCGCTTGCCGTCTCTTCTATAACTTCAATCGACACTATTTCATAAGGCACATGTGCCTTATATGTCTCTTCCTGCAAGGTCAACGTTATCTTTCCTTGTTGTGGAAGATTCTCCGGCAAGGGAATATAGAAATCTGCCACATTGGAAGCCCGGTCGAATATTTTCCCGCGAAAGATTTCTTTTCCGTCAAACTTCAAGCTCCATATAGGCCAACACTTACTTACTAGATTGACTCCCACCCAATAATCAGATTTATCTCCGCGCAAGTCATGCGGAACAAAAGGAATGGATCGGATTGCCTTTCCCGCTACTTTTATTACGGGCGCCTCCATCCTGCACAATCCGGCAAACTTCTTTCCTCCTACTTTCAACAGCACCGCAGCAGGAACCTCAGGCAAAGAGAATTTATACTTCAACCGCTGATATTTGTAACTACCTTGCGGGACAATAGCAGCCAACACAGTATCGGGAGCATCGTAAATATCCAGAGGATTTCTTCCTTCTTTCGGATAATATATCTGCAATTCCACTCCCATCTGTCCGTCTACGGACATCTGCAATCTTTCTGCTTCGGCATAAAATTCCAACTCCAATAGTCGGCAATCAATACATTTACCGTCTATACGGTAATAGGCACATTGTTCGTATGTCTCGCCCCGCCCCTGAAAACAAAGAGCATATCGATCCTTTTTTGTATGTAGCGAGTCCAGACAATCATCTATCAGGTATTCCATTTCGCGAAACAGCGTCTCACCCCGTTCCTTGAAACGCCCCGGCATCTGCCCGCCACCTACTATACGCAAATACTTACGTGTGGGACTATCAGGAGTGCTGGTAAAAGCGACCTCGGCAGTAACAGAATCTCCTACCTGAATGACCCGTTTTCCGCTCCCTACTACTTGTCTTGTCTCATTTTGATACTGTGCATACAGCATGCTGTCACCGATCAGCAAGCAACCTAAAACAACAATCCATTTATACATTTCTTCAATCTTTAACTGATATTCCCATACGACGCCACTCCTCTTTCAGAGGAACGAGGCGGGACAGAAAATCTTCATAATTATTCTTTTTCTTGCTCCACGCCACTTCTGCCAGAGCTGCAATACGCGGATATAATTGTTCGTTCATCCGCTCGACGGTAGGGATAAATTCTCCCCACATCTGCACGCCTATACCTATTATATTCTTCTCGTATTCCTTAGGAAGTCCTTGCGGAATGGGGTCGAACTCATACGCTTTGCGCAGCGGGATGCTGTTGTAGTTATAATCGAGATAGGTGTATCTATTATAAGAATTGACCAGCCGGTATCCGCCTTCTGCTGCTTGCCTCATCGCATCGGGTTCTCCTTTCCAGAACTGCACGATTACGTTGGAGGCTATCTTCTGGCTGGGAGAGGAGAAAGCGATATTATCATCGGCATGGAGATTCTTTCCCAAAATCTCATTCCAGCCCATCATGCTGCATCCCCGTTGCTGGATGAAGCGTGACATGTTGTTGGTGAATTCTATCTGGATGTCCATAAAGGAAGCAAAGCCTTTCTTCTGCTTGTAGGCGGCTATCTCCGGGTTCGCCTCCCATTGGTTGAAGCGCACTTCGTCGCCTCCGATATGAATCACGTCACACTGGAACAAGTCGATGACTTCGCTCACCACATCTTTCAGGAAGGTTTGCACGCGGGGGTCGATGACGTTGTAGACAGAATAGAGTTTGCCAAAGCGAGTAGGTACTTCAATTTTTTCCTCCGAAGAACCCAACCAAGGATAGGAAGCAATGGCGGCGGAAGCGTGACCGGGCATTTCAATCTCAGGCACTATTTTTATGTGGCGTTCTTTGGCATACTTCACAATTCGTTTTATCTGTTTCTGGGTATAAAATCCTTCATGAGGTTCCCCAATATAAGTCTTACTATTAAAGCTTCCGGCTTGAGAGTCTTTCCGTTTGCTTCCTATTTCAGTCAGCAGAGGATATTTCTTTATTTCGATACGCCATCCTTGGTCATCAGTAAGATGCCAGTGGAAGACGTTCATCTTGAGCTGTGCCATCACATCGAGCAACCGGAGCACTTCGGTTTCTCCTTTGAAGAAGCGTGCTTCGTCCAGCATAAAGGAGCGCCAACTGAAACGAGGTGCATCTGTAATGCTTTGGGCGGTGAGTTGCAGGGATTGTTGTCCCGCAGCAGCTTCCATCAGTTGCAAAAGTGATTGAAAAGCATAAAACAATCCTGTTTCCGAGTCGGCTTGCATCTGTATCTGCCGGGGTTGGATGTTGAGGTGGTATGCTTCGGACCGGTTGTCGCCAAAAGTATTCAGCAATATGCAATCCGCCTTGTCTTGTTTAGCTGTTCGCTTCACTTTAATGCCAAATCTTTTCTTTAACTCTGCCTTCATGTATGAAAATGTACAGGTTGCCTCTCTGTCGGCATACACTTGGAGCAATTTCGGAAAAGTAAATTCTCCTTGCTGATATTCTATATGTTCAGGTAAGGGTAAAATGGGAGACACCTTCTCCTGCCCCCACAGAATGAGGGGAAAAAAACTAAGTAATAGTAAAAGAATTTGTTTCATAATGTTTCTCTGTATTTGTTTGCACAGGTGATTTTAAGATAAAAAGGGAATGTTTGTTCAACGGATGATGAAGAAACTGCGTGGCAATTTATCAAGAAAATCTTAAATCTCCAAGAAAGGATAGGAAAATATGGATTTTCACGGTTTTACACTACTCACCTTTACCCATGTGTTACCAATATAGGAGACAAGATGCAGCCAAAATCAAGGAGGCAGTAAACGCTTTGCCTGAAAGCTATCGGGAAGCTTTTGTCATGCACCGTTTCCAAGATATGAGCTACAAGGAAATTGCGAGTATACTGGAAGTATCTCCTAAGACTGTAGATTATCGCATTCAACAGGCGCTCAAACAATTAAGGATAGATTTAAAGGATTATTTGCCACTAGTCATGTTTTTCTTGTTTCCATAAGAAAGGTGGTCTTTATAAAAAGAAAGAGCAATTATTCTTTGCGATAAGGAAAAGTGAACCAGAAAGTGCTCCCTTGTCCCAACTCTGACTCCACTCCTATCTCTCCTCCCAGTTTCTCTACAATCATCCGACAAATAGAAAGCCCCAATCCGGTGCCCTGAATAAAAGTATTGTATTTCACAAAGCGTTCGAACACATGCTCGCACTGTTCAGGAGACATGCCACAACCGGTATCGGAAACATAAAAGTAGAGCATTTGCGTTTCCTTGGAAATCAGACGGTACCCCATCTCTATCTTTCCTTGCGCGGTGAACTTGATAGCATTAGTGACGAAGTTAGTAAGTACCTGCTTAAGGCGACCTTTATCAATATATAAGAAACACTCCGGCAGAGAATTTCCCTGTACCAATTGTACGGCATCCGTCTTCAACCTGACATGGGCGCTCTGTTCCACTTCAAGCATTACTTGGTTAACATCCACCACTGTAGGAGCAAAATCAAAAGTTCCTGCTTCTATCTTTGACAAATCAAGAATATCATCAATCAATTGCAACAATAGATCAGTATTGGTTTCGATGATAGCGGCATACTCCTGCATTTCTTTTTTATCATCCACCTGCGAAAGCATGTCGGAAAAGCCTACGATAGCATTGAGAGGGGTACGTATTTCATGACTCATATTGGCAAGAAAGGCAGATTTCAATTGGCTCGCTTCTTCCGCCCGCTCTTTAGCAGCTTTCAACTGACGACGCGTCTTATTTAAAATATAAATATAATAGGTTATAGCAGAGATTATTACCAGCAAAGAAATCCACGTCAACAAGATTTCTTTCTTGTATTGCTGGAAAAAAGTTTTGGGCTTATTCACATAAATAGCTTCTTTCGGATAGCGGGAATAAGGGATGCCATGTTCCTGGAGAACCGGATAACAAAGAGTGACTGTAGGCTCTCCTCCCGCCAGAGGAGGAATATCCCGGGGAGCTTCGCCTTTCAATATCCGGTGGAGTAAGGCTAACAGAGAGTCTACGTAGGAATCGGAAGTATCATAGTAACCGCCAGCAAATTTATTATTGGATAAGTCTTCCGAAACCAACAAGAATAAGGGGCTATGTACAAAACTGTGTATAATCTCCTGGATATGGTCGAACAAGTAATTATTATCTTCTTTATTATGGGATTCGAACCAAGAGTAATAAATAAGCCCAGTATGACGATCGTAACTGCGCAAGGTATCCAGTAACACTTCAGTAGATATTTGGGTAGTAGAAAGTTGTTCCAATTTAATATCTGGGAAAAAATTACGAATGGCACTCTTCACGTCGTCTCGCGCCACCTCACTGATGTAACGGTCATCGGAAATAAAAGCCAAGCGGTTCATCTCCGGCATGAGATCACGCATTAGCTGAATGGTTTCTTTCACATAATAGGTCTGTTTCACCACAGTCACATTGTATCCTTTCCGCCATACTTCTGCCGGAACTGTGTTCTCCTCAGTCAAAGGAGCATGCGTAATTAGATCGTCTAACGTAGCAGGAAGATACTCACGTCCATGAAGGACAACTGTAGGGACATCTTTCCAAACATCGTCAAAGAGCTCACGACACACCATCCATCCCGGATCACCAATAATAACCACTACCGTAGGTGGCTTAGCGTACTTCTGCCGAAGATATGACAGAATACCATCTACCTCGCCCCGCGTACGAAGAGCGGGAACCGACAAAGACTCGGCTTTTACGGAAATTCCTTCTTTTAGCAGAACCTCATGTGCTTTCCAGTATACGTATTTAGTCCAAGGATAGTTGAAATTGATAGAATTGATAAACAATACCTCCCTTTCTCCCTCGGAAGAATAAGCATGCAATAGGGATGTAAACCCTAAAAGAAAGTATATAAAGATTCCAAGTCGGATAACGGTTAACTGCTTCATCGGTGGTAATATATGATGTTTGATTACACAGCGCAAAGGTATAATTATTTTCTGTATAATAAATAAAGGCACCTCAACATTTTGAAGTGCCTTTTGCTAATATAGAATCTCTCCACTGGCGAAGAGAGAAAAATGATTGAGATACTTCTAAGCCTTCTTCAAGGCAGCAATACTCTCTTTAAGAGACTTAATGATGCTTTCGGCATCAGCTTGCTTCTTACGTTCCAATTCGATAACAGCTGGCGGAGCATTGTTTACAAATTTCTCATTACCAAGTTTCTTCAACACGCCCTGCAAGAAGCCTTCCTTGTGTTTCAGTTCAGCTTCCATACGCGCTATTTCCGCCTCCACATCAATCATATTACCCAGAGGAACTGCATATTCGGTAGTTCCTACCATAAAACTGGCTGCACCCTCAGCTTTGTTCTCGACTAAGTTGATAGCCGACAAATTACACATCTTCTGAATGACTGACTCGAAACCAGCTATAGGATTAGCACCTATCACCTGCAACTCGAGTTCTTCTTTCTGGGCTATGTTCTTCTGCAAACGGATGGAACGGATACCGCTAATCACTTCCTTGACAACCTCAAACTGTTGAAGCAATTTTGCATCAATATGAGAAGACACACCAAGAGGACTTACCATCAAGCTCTCTCCGTCTTTCCGTTCGGTCATCTGTTGCCACAATTCTTCTGTGATAAATGGCATAAACGGATGGAGCAAATGGAGAAGCGTATCAAGAAATCCCCAAGTTGCCTGTAAAGTTTCAGGATCGATTCCCTTGCCATAAGCCGGTTTAATCATTTCAAGATACCAAGAAGAAAACTCATCCCAGAACAATTTGTAAACAGCCATCAATGCTTCGCTCAGACGATATTTACTGAACAAGTCAGCTACTTCGGCTGCCACTTCGTTCTGTTTAGACTCAAACCAGCGGATAGCCAGGCGGGTGGCATCTGGCATCTGTGCATTTTCATCCACATTCCACCCTTTAATAAGGCGGAAAGCATTCCATATCTTGTTGTTAAAGTTACGTCCCTGTTCGCACAAAGCGTCGTCAAAAAGAATATCATTGCCGGCAGGAGCAGAAAGCATCATACCCATCCGCACGCCGTCAGCACCATATTTCTCGATTAATTCCAGCGGGTCGGGAGAGTTGCCGAGGGATTTAGACATCTTGCGTCCCAACTTATCGCGCACGATACCCGTGAAATATACATTCTTAAACGGCATCTTTCCTTCATACTCGTAACCTGCCATAATCATGCGTGCCACCCAGAAGAAAATAATATCCGGCCCCGTTACAAGATCACTGGTAGGATAATAGTAATTCAGTTCTTCATTTCCCGGATGGTTGATACCGTCGAACAAAGAAATTGGCCATAACCAAGAAGAGAACCATGTATCCAGACAGTCCTCGTCCTGGCGTAAGTCGTCCATAGTCAGAGCGGGGTTTCCAGTCTTTGCTTTCGCCTTTTCCAATGCCTCTTCAGGGGTGGCGGCTACCACATACCCGCCTTCAGGCAAGAAATAGGCAGGAATACGATGTCCCCACCACAACTGGCGGCTAATACACCAATCCTTGATATTTTCCATCCAATGACGGTAAGTATTCTTATATTTAGCAGGATAGAACTTGATGTCGTCTTTCATCACCGGCTCCAAAGCAATCTGTGCAAGATGTTCCATCTTGAGGAACCACTGCATAGAGAGTTTCGGTTCGATAACTACATTCGTACGTTCGGAATAGCCTACTTTATTAGTATATGCTTCAGTTTTTTCGAGCAAGCCGGCTGCTTCCAGGTCTTTCTCGATTTGCTTGCGCACGTCGAAACGGTCCATACCGACATACATTCCTGCCGCTTCGCTGAGCGTGCCGTTATCATTGAAAATGTCAATGCTAGGAAGGTTGTATTTTTCTCCCAGCATATAGTCATTCACATCATGGGCAGGAGTCACTTTCAGGCAACCTGTACCGAACTCTATATCTACATAGTCATCTTCAATAACGGGGATAACACGGTTGACCAAAGGTACAATCACTTTCTTTCCTTTTAACCACTCATTCTTCGGGTCGTTAGGATTGATACACATTGCCGTATCGCCCATGATAGTCTCAGGACGAGTAGTAGCTACAACTGCATAACGACCTTCGGGATCACCCTCCACTTTATAACGCAAGTAATAGAGCTTTCCATGTTCTTCCTTGTATATAACCTCTTCGTCAGAAAGGGCAGTCAATGCCTTGGGGTCCCAGTTCACCATACGAACACCACGGTAAATCAAACCCTTCTCATACAAGTCAACGAACACTTTCAATACGCTTTCACTTCTCTTCTCATCCATCGTAAAGGCAGTACGGTCCCAGTCGCACGATGCTCCCAACTTGCGGAGCTGTTTAAGGATGATACCTCCGTGCTCTTCGGTCCATGCCCAGGCATGTTTCAGAAATTCATCGCGGGTGAGGTCGGTCTTTTTAATACCTTGTGCCGCCAGCTTGTTTACTACCTTTGCTTCGGTGGCTATCGAAGCATGGTCTGTTCCCGGCACCCAACAGGCATTTTTACCCTCCATGCGGGCACGTCGTACCAGAATATCTTGTATCGTATTGTTAAGCATGTGTCCCATGTGCAACACACCGGTGACGTTAGGAGGAGGGATAACGATGGTATAAGGCTCACGACCATCGGGTTTCGAACTGAATAATTTGTGATCCAGCCAATACTGGTACCACTTTCCCTCTACGTCAGCGGGATTGTACTTACTTGCTAATTCCATGTCGCTTTTATCTATAAATTAGTTGATTGCAAAATAACGGATGCAAAATTAATAATTAACTGCCAAACAAGAACTATCTTCCTTAACAGAAATTGTACAAATATAGAGGTATTTTTTCGCAGGTGAGCCAATAAATCCATAATTTTGTCCCCAATGAAAAAAGAACGAATGAAACGAAAAGTCAAAATCCGATATATTTTTCTGGCAACTCTGCTACTACTAGTGTGGCTAACGCAGTCGATACCCGCTCTGAGCGATGTGTATGCGCGCTCGGTGTATCCTATCATTTCATTTTGCCTGTCTTCCTTTTCCCGGTTAATTCCCTTTGCTGTGGGAGATTTGTTTATCTTTCTTAGCGTAGTGGGGGTGCTTGCCTATCCGGTTTATGCCCGAATCAAAAAACAACCTTGGAAAAAGATTCTTCTCCGCGATGTGGAATATCTCTTGTGGATATACATATGGTTCTATCTTGCCTGGGGACTTAACTATTCTCAAAAGAACTTTTACCAACGGACCCAAATCCCCTACACGGCCTACGAACCGGAAAGTTTCAAGACGTTTGTAGAAGAATACATAGAAAAGCTAAATGATTCTTATGTACCCATCACCCGCATCACCCCTGATGTAATGAGCCGGGAAACAGCACGCATCTATAACCAGATTAGCGATACGTTGGGAGTACACCGCCCTCCTCATGCATCTCCGCGGGCCAAGACCATGTTATTCACTCCTTTTATTTCGATGGTAGGAGTGACTGGAAGCATGGGACCTTTCTTTTGTGAATTCACTCTGAACGGCGACCTGTTGCCTGCCAATTATCCGGCAACCTATGCTCACGAACTAGCTCATTTGCTCGGTATCACCAGCGAAGCCGAAGCAAACTTTTATGCTTACGAAGTATGCACCCGTTCTAAAGAAAAAGAGATCCGCTTCTCCGGATACTTTTCCATCCTAGGGCATGTATTGAGTAATGCCCGACGGTTATTAACCCAAGAAGAATATACGAAACTTTTTCAAACAATCCGCCCCGAAATCATCCAGCTGGCACGAGACGAACAAGCCTATTGGAGCGCTAAATACAGCCCTCTCATCGGTAAAATCCAGGACTGGATCTATGACCTTTATCTAAAAGGAAACAAGATAGCAAGCGGACGCAAAAACTATTCGGAAGTAGTAGGGCTGTTGATGTCTTATGAGAACTGGAAAAGAAATTCCCCCGATAATTCTAAAACAACAAAATAGATATGATGCATACAAGACAAGAACAGATGGAAGCCTTCGGACGCTTCTTGGATATACTCGATGAACTGCGCGAAAAGTGTCCCTGGGACCGTAAGCAAACAAACGAAAGCCTCCGCCCCAACACCATAGAAGAGACCTACGAGCTCTGCGATGCCCTGATGAGAGATGACAAAAAAGACATCTGCAAAGAGCTGGGCGACGTATTGTTACACGTGGCTTTCTATGCCAAAATCGGTTCGGAAACAGGTGATTTCGACATGAAAGATGTTTGCGATAAATTATGTGATAAGCTGATTTTCCGCCACCCTCATGTTTTCGGCGAAGTAAAAGCTGAAACGGCAGGACAAGTATCGGAAAACTGGGAACAGCTGAAACTGAAAGAAAAAGATGGTAATAAATCTGTATTAAGCGGAGTTCCCTCCGCCCTTCCTTCACTGATAAAAGCATACCGTATTCAGGACAAAGCCCGCAACGTCGGTTTCGACTGGGAAGAGCGCGAACAAGTGTGGGATAAGGTAAAAGAAGAGATTGGCGAATTCCAGGAAGAAGTTGCCAATATGGATAAGGAGAAAGCAGAAGCCGAATTCGGAGACGTTATGTTCAGCCTTATCAACGCAGCACGGCTCTATAAAATCAACCCGGATAATGCCCTCGAACATACCAACCAGAAATTTATCCGCCGTTTCAACTATCTGGAAGAACATACTATCAAAGAAGGGAAAAACCTAAAAGACATGTCCCTCGAAGAAATGGATGCTATCTGGAATGAAGCTAAAAAAAAAGGATTGTAAAACCGAATGATAAAAGGCACAGATAGTTGCATTCCACACAACATCCGTGCCTTTCTTTATTTTATCCCGTCGACTTACGGGGGTTCTCCCCTGGACTTATCCTAGTTATCCCCAGGGATTACACACCTTCACCCCCGGGCTTAGATGCGCTCTCCCCTGGGCTTAGAGAGACTTATGTATCACACTAGGGCCTCTTTTCCCGTTCGCCGCCTTTGCGATTTACATTCTTAAGCAGTTCACGGTGGAAACGTACTTCCGCTTTCTGTACCAAATAAATCTTTTTAGCACTTAATATTTTCTTAAACTTCTGGTAATAAGTCTTATCCAAGCGGTCAGAAGCAATACGGGCATCATATACTCCTCCAAGAATTTCTTCGTATTCTGCCTCAGTAGTCTTTTCGTCCCTACCTTGGCGGAGCAATTTCCAAGCTTCGTCATTCAATTGCCTTTTCCTATCTTGAAGCTCGAAATAAACAGGAAAGAACTTAGAGGCTTCTTCTTTCGTCAATCCCGCTTTTTCTATGATGTATGCCTTCTGTTTGGCTTTAAATTCTTCGGGAGACAAATGCTGGTCACACCCTTCCACAGCATGCAGCAAAGGTGTCAAACCGCATACTATCCATAACAATACAATTAGTTTTTTCATATTTTATTTGTTCAATCATTTTAGGATATTCATTCTGCCGACGCATCGCTCAGATAGACGTATAATGAATAGTCATCCAACATTGACCTATCCATTGCCGCATCGATATATTCATCTGTCACTGTCTCCACATCAGTTTCCGTTAATGCCACTTCGTCGGACACCTCCTTGGGACCGGACACTGCTACCCGGATAATCAACGCAGCTCCCACGAACATAGCCGCCATGTAGACCAGAGGTTTCATCCTTGTCCACAAAGTAGGCGCTTCCACTTCAAAGGTTAGTTTCTCTTTCTGGGGAAGTTTACTCATCACCTCAGAAGTAAGATTCTCAAAGTATCCCTCGGGCACTTGGAAGGAATTTTGCATACCTACTTTCTTCTTTATGTTATCTTCTTCTCTCATACTATTCTTCTCCTCTCTTTTTTCTTAGACATATTACGATTTAAAAGGTTTAATCCGTTTCTTCCAAAAACTTTTCTATTTTCTTCACCGCATGGTGGTAAGAGGCTTTAAGCGCCCCCACAGAAGTGCCGAATATCTCCGACATCTCTTCATACTTTATCTCCTGGTAATATTTCAGGTTGAACACCATCCTTTGTTTCTCCGGCAAGGTTAACAACGCTTTCTGCAAAAGCAGTTCTGTCCGGTCACCCGAAAAATACGGGTCACTTTCCAGCTTTTGAATTACGGCTGCTTCCGGGTCATCGATAGCTACCGTATTCATGGCACGTTGCTTATTCAGAAATGTGATACATTCGTTGAGGGCAATACGATAAAGCCACGTAGAAAGCTTTGCCTCTGCACGAAAATAATCAATGTTGAGCCATGCTTTGATAAAGGTGTTTTGAAGAAGGTCGTTCGCGTCTTCATGCGAAAGTACCATCCGGCGGATTTGCCAATATAATTGCTCGCTATACTGCTCCACAATCTTTTCAAATCCTTTCCGCTGTGTACTTTCCTCCTGAAGGAGTTTCAGAACTTCGCGTTCATTATAAGGGGTCATAGTCTCTCGTATCTGTATGTTTATTTATGGTTTCAAATTAAGATGAATACATAAATTCTCTTTCGCCAGAATCGTCTCGGGGAATATTGCTGCCGCCTCTTTTAGCAAGACAGATTCATCTTCATAACGAGCGGAAAAGTGTCCGATAACCAGTTGCTTCACTTGGGCATCTACAGCAAGTTGTCCTGCTTGTGCCGCCGTAGTATGAAAAGTCTCTTTGGCACGCACTTGCTCAGACTGTGCAAAAGTAGCCTCATGAAAAAGCAAATCCACTCCTCTAATCTGCTCTACAATTTGCGGTTGGTAAATCGTATCTGAACAATAAGCATATCTCCGCGGGGGATCTGCCGGATAAGTTAAATGTGAATTGGGTATCACCTCTCCCTCCGGCATCACAAAATCTGCTCCATTCTTTATCCGGTTCAATTCATAGAAAGGAACTTTATAAAAATCAATCATATCCCGGATGATATGATTAGGACGCGGTTTTTCTTCAAACAAAAATCCGCAGCAAGGAATGCGATGTTGCAAAGGAATGGTAGTCACTGTCACCGAACGATCCTCATAGACAAGCATCGGTTCTTTCGTCTCAAATTCGTGAAAGAATACTTTATATGTCAGTGTCTTACAAAAGAAAGAAAGCATCGGGGCAAACAGTTCTTCAAGCCCTCTCGGAGAATGGATATGCAAATCGGCAGTCCTGCCAAGCAACCCGAATGTAGAAATCAATCCCATCAGACCAAAACAATGGTCGCCGTGCAAATGGGAGATAAAGATATGATTCAAACGGGAAAACTTCAGTCGGGAACGGCGTAACTGCATCTGCGCACCTTCCCCACAGTCAATCATAAATAGTTTTTCGCGCAAATTCACAACTTGGGAAGTCGCAAAGTGTCGTGTCGTGGGCAAAGCGGAACCGCATCCTAGTATATGTAACTCGAATTTTTCCATTACGTGCAAAGATAGACTATTTCAGATTCAATTTTGCAAAGAATAAAGAAAAAAGTTACAGTCATACAATACTAAAATACATATATATGTTCACCGGACGACGTGACAACCACTCCACCCGAATCACTCACTACTGTTTCATGCTTTCCATCCGGAGTAACGATTAGTGATCCTACTTGCACCACATGTTTCCCCTCCATCGTCACCCGTACTTTGGCACTGCTAATCTCCTCAGAAGATTTCTTCTCTTCCTCATCTGTAGTCTTTGTCCCCTTCCTACAACCACTGTCACCTCTATCCAGATAACCTTTCATCTCAACCACCTTGTTATCCACAAACCAGATTTTAACGACTTTGGACGCAGTATATTCATGGTCACGAAATTCCAATATCTCGCCCTTATCATTAAAACTCCGGTAACGCGGCTCACCCAAAACGGCTATCACCTCTTCAGGCGACATCCCACGCCGGATATTATTCATGTTGTTATAACTAAGCTGGCTCGTAAAACAGCTACTGAATAATATCACGGGCAACAAAAACAAAAGCCTCTGAATCTTTTTCATATTCGGTATCGTTTAATGTGTTTCTATGGTGGCAAATGTAAAAGGAAAAAACTCCTTATCCGAATGATTACTCCTATTTAGAGGTAGGGACTTCCCTATTCGTTAACGCAAAAAGGCGTCCCGATTGACCGGAACGCCTTTTTTATTTAGAAATATAACTTTTAATTATTTCTTTCCTTCCAACTGTTCTTTCAGAGCAGCAAGAGCATCGATGTCACCTAATGTAGTGGAAGCTGCCTGATTTTGAATAGCAGGAGTTTCTTCTCTCTTAGAAGACTTCTTAGCATTGGAAGCTGCTTTCTTTTCAGCTCTTTCTTCTGCTTTAGCTACATCTTCGAATATGCGGCTATGAGACAAGATGATTCTCTTAGCATCTTTGTTGAATTCAATCACTTTGAACTGCAATTTTTCATCCAACTGAGCTTGTGTACCATCTTCTTTTACCAAGTGTTTCGGAGTTGCGAAACCTTCTACACCATAAGGAAGAGCTACTACAGCACCTTTATCCAACATTTCGATGATAGTACCTTCGTGTACAGAGCCTACAGTGAACACTGTTTCGAATACATCCCAGGGATTCTCTTCGAGTTGCTTGTGACCCAAGCTAAGACGACGGTTTTCTTTATCGATTTCCAGAACCTGTACCTCGATGTCAGCACCAATCTGAGTAAATTCTGACGGGTGTTTAACCTTCTTCGTCCAAGACAGGTCAGAGATGTGAATCAATCCGTCAACACCTTCTTCGATTTCTACGAA
The DNA here is from genome assembly GCA_030844565.1 of Bacteroides ovatus. GTDB lineage: Bacteria > Bacteroidota > Bacteroidia > Bacteroidales > Bacteroidaceae > Bacteroides > Bacteroides ovatus_A. The sequence continues at coordinate 6,468 of JAUUNK010000015.1, read as the reverse complement.
TACACCGAAGTTAGTGAAGTTACGTACTTTTGCAGTATGCTTAGAACCTACAGGATATTTTTCTTCGATTGTTTCCCATGGATCCGGTTTGAGTTGTTTAATACCCAGAGACATCTTACGTTCCTCACGGTCCAGAGTCAACACAACAGCTTCTACTTCGTCACCTACCTTCATAAAGTCTTGTGCAGAACGTAAGTGTTGTGACCAAGACATTTCAGATACGTGAATCAAGCCTTCTACACCCGGAGCAATTTCAATAAATGCACCGTAGTCAGCCATCACAACCACTTTACCTTTTACTTTATCACCTACTTTCAAGTCAGGATCCAAAGCATCCCATGGGTGTGGAGTAAGTTGTTTCAGACCCAAAGCGATACGTTTCTTTTCATCATCGAAGTCAAGGATAACTACGTTCAGCTTCTGATCGAGTTCTACAACTTCTTTCGGATCGCTCACACGGCCCCAAGAAAGGTCTGTGATATGAATCAATCCGTCTACGCCGCCCAAGTCGATGAATACACCGTAAGAAGTGATATTTTTAACGGTACCTTCAAGAACTTGTCCTTTTTCCAGTCTACCGATAATTTCTTTTTTCTGTTGTTCCAGCTCAGCTTCGATAAGAGCCTTATGAGAAACAACTACATTCTTGAATTCCTGGTTGATCTTAACAACTTTGAATTCCATTGTTTTGCCAACAAATACATCGTAATCGCGGATAGGTTTCACGTCGATTTGAGAACCCGGCAAGAAAGCTTCGATGCCGAATACGTCTACAATCATACCACCCTTCGTGCGGCACTTGATGTATCCCTTGATAATTTCTTCGTTTTCTAAAGCTGTGTTTACGCGATCCCAAGAACGGGTAGCGCGAGCTTTTCTGTGAGACAGAACCAATTGTCCTTTTTTGTCTTCCTGATTTTCGATATATACCTCTACAGTATCACCAATCTTTAAATCAGGATTGTAACGGAATTCATTCAATGGGATGATACCATCAGATTTGTAACCTATGTTCACAACTACTTCACGCTTGTTCATTGCAATCACAGTTCCATCAACAACCTCGCGGTCATTTACTTTGTTAAGCGTACTGTCGTAAGCTTTTTCGAGATCTTCGTGGCTAACGTTTGTTACGGTTTCGCCGTTTTCATAAGCATCCCAGTTGAAGTCTTCAATAGGAGCAACGTTCTTTAAGTTTTCCATTAATAGTTAGTAATTTGTTTTAATTCTTTAATTAGGTAAGACATTATATCATCTTTTCAAATCGGGCGCAAAGGTAACAACAAAAACTTGAACTCCAAAAAATAATAAGCAAAAAATGGGTTAGCGATTGAAAAGCTCGAAGGTAAATTTGCATCCAAACTGTGAATATTTCCAATTTTCACTTCCGACAAATACACCAAAGTCAAAAATGTGCGTGCCTATCCCGTAACCCACCTCCACATAGGGCTGAAGATGGGGCATGGAAAGAGCACTTATATACAATCGTTCGTTTTGTACATACCGGGTGTATTTAAGCAAATGACGCAGAATAAGGAAAGGTGCCTCATAAGTGAAATGTCCACGCAGATAATGACGGGAGGAGTTATACCATCGCCTATCCAACAGTTGGAAAACGCCACCGATTTCATCATTCCAACCTACCGGAAGATTCCGGCGGGAAAAATTGGCAAAATCCACGAAGTAAAGCTCTTCCTGATTAGTGAACGCTCCAAATCCTAAACGATAGTAGACATTCCTCATCAGTCCCAATTGTATTTTGTGCTGAAGGTCAAATTCGATGCGTTCATACTGGCCTGTACTATTAAAGATTCCTTTGATTCCCCGTTCATAATCTACAGAAAAAGTAGGATAATAAGAACGAAGGTTGATTTTACGCTTGCCATTCATATAATAATACATACCGGGAGTCCATTCTATTCGGATACGGGGAGCAAAACTTATATATTTATTCCTAAACTTATTCATCAAATCCAATGAGGGGGTTAAATACCCGTCTGAAGAAAGTATCTTAGGGGAATCCACTGCTGTTCTGCGATGCACAGAGAAGCCAAGACTAATGTCAAGCCCATTAACCACTTCAAGGCTATGCCTGAAATTGAAATATAAGTCCCGGTAATAATTTAATTGAATCCGGTCGAAATCGAAAATACTATCCGGCATTTCCTTCAGTTCATCCAGCATTTCACTACTATAAATCCGGTTACCATTTCCCACGTTCATGTGGAAATATCCCCGTTTCTGAGGCCAATATTCAAAATCAGCATTTACCGACCAATAGAATTCTTTATGCGTAAAGTTATATCCCATCTTGGGAACAATACGTAAGAGCTTGTCTCCCCGGAAAAGCCGGTTATAACGGAAATCCTGTCGATAAGATAAGCCATTGCCTCCATAACTGAACAAAAGTGGGTTAATAAACGGAGAACAGCGGACACTACCAATATTTTCCAGATTAAATTTATAATCCTCTAGCATCCAGTCGCCCACAGTTCCCCAAAAAGACTGGCTCTTAGACTTGGGACGCTTCAATAGAGTATCCCGCCGCAAAATATATTCGTTATATAATTGTTTTTCGTCTTCCTTTAAAGGTATAGGACGAAGCACAGCAAACGATACCGAATCGGTATGATAAGCATTAGTATCACAACTCAATGAAAAGGATTCCGACAGATTATAGTTTTTCTTTTCTTTACGGTGAGGATTCTTTTCCTTTAGCTCTATCGACTTATAATCAAGCGCTGCTGTATAAGCACCGTCAATCTTGTTGCCAAGGAAATTAAACCGTGCCTCTACATCGTAACGTATAGGAAGAAATTCATTATCTCGCCCAACTTTTCCCATTTCTATCAAACAACTGAACGTCAACAACTCTGACCGGCCTGCAAAACGTATTTCCCGTACGCTCCACACATTGCTGCTTACAATCATATATCCTCCCACCAACTGGTCGCTTTTACTTTTCGGTATAAAACGTATCTTATAATCCGGATTATTAGAAGTCCCCAGCACGGTATCAATGCGAAATCTATAATATTTTGACGCATTCTGAGCAAGTGGAGAAAGCAAACGTTCATCGTTCAGCAAAGAAGAAGAATATATATTCACATGAAAATATTCCAGCATACCGGGAAGCCCCCGGCTTTTTCCACGCATCGTCCCCATAGAAGCCCTCACCTTCTGGTCATAAATATTAGGAGCAGTAAAATGAAGGTCACTATAAGTCTCCAACATATATTCGCGCACTCCCTTTTGCATCCGAAACATTGAAGGCACATACCGGAGAATAAAATTCTTCTTCCGTATATTCATTTTTCCCTTAATGTAGAGACTGGCACGATAGTCATTTACTATTGTTTCGTAGAAAGGAGCAAAGGTACGCACATACGTTAAGATAGAATCTACGGATATGGGCTGATTCGTATAAGGATTCAGCACCTGACTCGCTTCTCCCTTGGCAAACCAAGAAAGTAAAAAAAGAATCACCCACCCTATTTTCTTCCTATATCTCAAACGTTTTTTCTCTTTTAATTAATAAGTTTCGCCAAAATAGAGCCTGCATCGCAGGCTAATTGCGGAAACAAGAGCAAACTTACAGAAAAAAATAGTGAAAAAGAGTGATTTGAGTATAGATTAACATTTATCTTTAAACAGCACGTCCTTCAGTTTCTGGTAAAGGAAAGAAAGCACAAGTAAAATAACGCCCAGAATAATAAAGGTTATAATCTTCCCCACCGTAGGCATTGCCCACAAGTCTACTAAAACAAGCTTTAGCAACGCTACACCAAAAGTAAACAAGCTGATGATGCGCAATACCTTCTGGTGCCAACGCATTCCCAATGCCATCTGTACAAAACCGGCAACCGCCAGCCCGATAGAAAAACCTGCGTTAAACTCATCCGGCATTCCCAACTGGCACAAGAATAAATGAATAATAGCCAGCCAGAAAAGCGTAGCCAACACATTCCAATATACGATGGACCGCGTAGAAATCTTTCCTGCCGAATAAAACAGCCTTCCCACATAATATAAATGGGCAATAATCGCCAAGGTAGCCCCCCACAAAAGAAGAGAAGAAACCCCATCCATATTCATGGTTGCCTCTCCCGGCATCACCAATAAGTAAAATACCACATTTATACTGATAGCCACCAGATACAAAAGAGAATGTTTGCTGATAGGAAATCTTCGTGAGAATCCATAATTGGCAACCGGTAGATAAACCGAAGTAAACAATAAAATCACTTTACTGACAACCGCCTCATCCAGGAAGAAACAAAAGTCGCTGACAAAAGCATAATATATCACTCCGGCAGCCACAGCATATAGCAACGCATTCCAAGAAGCATATTTCAGCAAACGTGCCTCCTCAAACCGTTCACGGCAGCGAGACATTATCACAGCAGACGCCCCTATGGCAAGCCCAAGAAATAGATTAGTTGCAAAACAGCCATTCAGAAATATCGAACCGTCTTCTACGGAATAATACTTACCCGTATAAATACCTGCCCAAAAAGAAAAAAACGTGGCAATTAGTAACAGCAATGCTCCCGCCTCATATACCCGAACACCCGATTTGGCAAAGAACCATACCAGCAACACAAACTCAGCTGCCCAACAAAGCGTGATATAATTTCCTTCGAGCTGAATAGGGACCGCAAGAGAGACAAAAGTCACTGCCAACGCAATAAAGGTATAAAACACGAACGACTCCTTCTCTTTGCTTCTCCGCAACCATGCCACCACGCCTAGATTCACCGCTGCAATGAAAAGACTCAGCATTCCTCCAGCTTTGAAAGACAAGTCCATCCCCGACAGAAAACATGCGCCTAATCCCATATAAAAGAGATTATTAGCTACCGTAGCAAGAACCAATAACTTATATTTCTTTTCCCCCGTTTTAAGTATCGAATAGATAGGAAGCAGGAAGATGAAGTAAAATAGAGTGGCAAACCAGAATAAATGAGTACTCATCCGTTTCACCTCCTCTTCGGGCAAAGCCCCCAACACAAAATGACACCATACATACCAGAAGAAAACCAGATAAGTAAAAGCGAAAGCAATCGAAGGCAGTTCGTTCCATTTTTTATAAAGCGACAGACCGAACATCCCCAAATTGAGAATAGCCATATAAACGAATAAAACCATGTAACTGGAAGTCCCGGTGCTGACCAGGAAAGGAGCAATAAAACCGCCAATCAAAGAAACGATAGCGAGTTCACGCCGATCGTATAAAACAGAAAGCAAAGACATCAACACCGTGATGACTACCAAAATAATGAAAGCCACCGGTTGAGAAAACAGTTGATAGGAATGAAAGGCAATAGCAACCGTCAGATAATAAACGGCAAAAGCCCCTCCGGCAAGCAGCGAGCTGAAAGTGCGGTATTTACGGCAAGCACGCTCTGCAAAAAACAGCAAAGCCGTGCCTGAGACAAATCCCAGCACAGTACGCAACACTTCGTTTATCCAATTCTGGTCGATGGCGTATTTCACAAACAGCCCCACGCCCACGACCAGTATCAGTATCCCAATCTTACCAAACAGGTTCTCGCCTATAAATTTCTCATAATTGATTTTCTTTTTAGCCTTTTTAGGCCGGCTCGGAGAAAGGGAAGGCGAAGAGGTAACCGGAATTTCTTCTTTCCGTTTTTCTACTACAAGAGGCGCTTCGGGAAGTATTTCACTAGGAATAAATTCTTTCACCTCCTCTTCTTCTGCCTTAGCAAGAGGCAAGTCTTGGGTATCTACCAGATGTTCCAGGGTATCTTTCAGGGAACGTATTTCCGCATCCAATCTCCCGAAACGTTCACGTATTCTATAAAGAATGACGAGTAATAAAAAGATGATGATAACTAAAAGGAGTTCCATATCGATATCTTTTTGATTGCTTATCTTGCAAATATAGAAAAGAATATCAATAAACTAAGTTTTTCTTCCTTCTAGTTTCATCAAGTATACTAAGTTAGTTCTTTTATGTGCTAGCTAAGGCGAGTATGCTACATAATTTCTTTTCAAAATCATCCGGAGTGATATGTACCCCATCCACCTGAGGACACACCAAGATATTTTCCTGAACTGTATATTGCTTGACTAAGGTATAATCCCGCCAGTCCGAGATAACCACCCTCTGCCCTGCAAAGAAAAATCGTCTCAGCAGTAAGCTCATCCAAGAGGTATGGGTACACTCCGGATAATGAATAATCAAAGGTTGCTTCAAACGGCAAAGCCCCTCTTTCACTACGCAGTCACGAAGCGTTATCCCCCTGTCCGCCGAAGGAATCAAATAACATGTATCTATCCCCTCCGACTGCACAATTGCAGAAAGTCTTCTCACCAATTGCCAATATCCTATCTCTCCCTCGGACAAATCATAAAAGATGCAATCAAAGGAACGTGAAAGCAGAGAATCCCGTTCCAGCAAGGAAAGGATGTTATTCTCTAAGGGAGAGGAAGGCATATAAGTCA
>JAUUNK010000014.1 GCA_030844565.1 Bacteroides ovatus | reverse complement strand
GTTTCCATTGTATCTCCACTCTATATCTCCGAAGTCTCTGCTGCACAATACAGAGGACGCATGGTTTCGCTCTACCAACTGGCGGTAACCGTCGGTTTTCTGGGAGCTTACCTGGTCAACTACCAGCTACTCGCCTACTCTGAAAGTGGGGGCTCCCCAGCCACCGGATGGATAGAGAGGATAATGGTCTCCGAAGTATGGAGAGGAATGCTCGGTATGGAAACATTTCCTGCTGTCTTGTTTCTCCTTATCGCCTTTTTTATTCCCGAGAGTCCCCGATGGCTGATAGTGAAAGGACAGGAAGAAAAAGCTGTTTACATACTGGAGCGAATCTACAACTCCTTCCCCATAGCAGAGTTGCAACTGAATGAAACGAAGTCCGTCGTTATCTTCGAGAACCGTTCGGAATGGTCTATCTTGATGAAACCCGGCATCCGCAAAGCGGTCCTTATCGGGGTATGCATTGCCATTCTGGGACAGTTTATGGGAGTGAATGCCGTTCTTTATTATGGTCCGTCTATTTTTGAGGACGCGGGGTTGTCGGGAGGAGATTCTTTGTTCTATCAAGTGCTTGTAGGTCTGGTTAATACCCTTACTACCGTGCTGGCACTGCTCATTATTGATAAAGTAGGGCGTAAGAAACTGGTTTACTATGGAGTATCCGGAATGATTGTATCCCTTGTGCTTATTGGGGGCTATTTTCTTTCGGCAGCTTCTCTCCACATATCGAGCTTATTTTTGCTCGCCTTCTTTTTATGCTATGTATTTTGTTGCGCCATTTCTATCTGCGCTGTGATATTCGTACTTCTCTCGGAAATGTATCCTACCAAAGTACGAGGTCTGGCAATGTCCATTGCCGGATTTGCTTTATGGGTTGGTACCTATTTAATTGGACAGTTAACTCCCTGGATGCTCCATCACCTTACTCCTGCCGGAACATTCTTCCTGTTCGCCATCATGTGCGTACCTTATATATTCATCGTCTGGAAACTTGTTCCGGAGACAACCGGTAAATCGTTAGAAGAAATCGAACGTTACTGGACTCATGCGGAACCCGAAAATACTTAAAAACCTTTTTATTAACCAATCAAATTTTATCTTATGATGGAACAATGCTTAAAGCAAAAAAGTAGCTTCCAGGCAGTCAGGATATTCCTATTCTCATTGTCGATGCTTTTTGCGTATGCTACGAACGGCTATGCCCAGAACATAGTCAAAGGACGCGTCACTGATGTAAACGGTAGTCCCCTACCCGGAGTCAGCGTGATTGTCAAAGGAAGTACCTCCAACGGTACTACTACAGACGTAGACGGGAAATATTCACTTAACGCCCCCTCCGCCAGCACCTTGGTTTTCTCATACATCGGTATGACAAAGCAAGAGGTGAAAACAAACGGGCGAAAAATGATTAATGTTATTTTGGAAGAAGATGTTGCCAATCTGGAAGAAGTCGTAGTAGTAGGCTATGGTTCCCAGAAAAAAATTCACTTGACAGGGTCTGTATCAGCGGTATCCCAAAAGGATATACTCAAGACCACTGCCAGTAACATCTCGCAAACACTCGTCGGCAAACTACCCGGATTGGTAACCCAGCAATCTACCGGAGCGCCGGGTGCCGACGACGTATCTATCCTGGTGCGCGGATATACCTCCTACAACGATTCGGGAACTCCGCTGATGCTGGTGGACGGAGTGGAACGTCCGATGTGGCGCGTTGACCCCAATGACGTGGAATCCGTAACAGTCTTAAAGGATGCAGCTTCTTGTGCCGTATATGGAATGAAAGGTGCCGGCGGAGTTATCTTAGTGACGACCAAACGAGGCAGTGAGGGAAAAACTACCATTAACTATAAAGGTAGCCTGACTCTTTCTCACGTAACGACCCTGCCAAAGTTCATGAACGGAACTCAATATATGCAATATTATAATCTCGCCCGCCAATTGGATGGTGAAGATCCCTATTTTACAGATGAGGAAATAGCCATGACCACTAATGGCGACCCCACAGACGGTTATGAAAACACCAACTGGCAGGAGCCCTTATATCGCACTACCCTTATGCACCAACACAATCTATCCATCAGCGGAGGAACCAACAAAACCAAATACTATATCAGTGGCGGCTTCTTTAAGCAAAATGGATTTATTGAAGACCATAAGATGCAACGAGGTAATTTTCGTTCGAATATCGAGACCAAGCCCACCAAGGACATCAGCGTATCTCTGAATGTGGCAGCCCGCGTTGACGATTACTACCAACCCGGTGGCGACTCTTATGCAAACCAAGCTTACAACAATGTAGTGGGCGTACTATTATATTCCGCCCCTTTCGTCCCGCTGGAATACCAGGGCTATCCCACTTCCGGTTATCGTGGCGGTTCAAATCCTCTTTATGCTGCCAACAACTCAGGTTTTGACAAATCTAGAACCATTAAGCTTGAAACATCAGCTAAACTCGAATATTCATTTCCTTTTTTGAAAGGATTAAAAGCCAGTATGTTTGTAAGCTGGGACTGGCAGAATCAGGACTCTAAGAAGTTTGCTTATGCCTACAAATTAATGCAATACTCACATGGAAATAAAGAATATGTATATCAAAATTCTCAGAATTTAGTAGAAGGTGGTAATATGTATATGGGCGATACTAAAGAACAGCAAGTCCTCCTGCGTCCATCCATCTCTTATACTAACAAATTCGGTTTGCACGATGTAGGCGCTTTATTACTCTATGAACAAACCCGCATCAACAGCACTAAAATGACAGCCAGCCGTACAGAGTTCCCCATATACGACTTACCCGATCTCAGCTTTGGTAACAAGATTGATGCCAGTAGCGGAAATAGCGGTTCCTCAGGACGTAGTGGTTATGCCGGATACGTAGGACGCTTCAACTATGCATATAACGACAAATATTTGGCAGAATTCTCCTTCCGTTATGATGGTTCCTACAATTTTGCCAAAGGACATCGTTGGGGCTTCTTCCCTTCCTTCTCTTTAGGATGGGTGGCATCAGAAGAAAGTTTCTTCCAAGATTTGTTCCCAAAGATTAACCGCTTTAAGTTGAGAGCTTCGGTCGGTGTACTGGGCCGGGACAATGTCGATCCTTATCTGTACCGCAAATCCTATGGATGGAAATATAACATTGTAGCTTTTGGCAGTACCCCCACGGCGCAGAATACATTATATAATACAGTGTCTTACCCGATGGAAAAACTAACCTGGGAAAAATGCCGTACCATCGATGCCGGCTTTGAATTGACTGCATGGGACGGATTGCTGGGTATTGAATTTGACGTATTCTATAAATACACTTATGACATCCTACAAAGCATATCCGGAGCCTATCCTCCTTCACTGGGAGGACACTATCCTACTATCGAAAACTCCGGAACTTTCGACAATAAAGGTTTTGAATTGGTGATAAAGCATGCCAATCGAATCGGAAAAGTCAACTATAACTTAAATGGTAACCTTACATTCGCAAGAAACCGCATCCTAAGTAGAACGCAAAGCGATAATATCCTGCCTTGGCAAAGCGTAATCGGCACTTCTATCGGTGCAGTATGGGGTCTGAAGGCACTGGGACTCTATCAAAGTCAAGAAGAAATTGACAACGCTCCGGCACCGATAGGCGCTGCTCCCCGTTTAGGTGATATTCGATATGCAGATATCAATGGCGATGGAAAAATAACTGCGGATGATAATGTCCGAATTGCCCGAAGCACACGACCGGAAATGATGTTCGCCCTGATGGCAGACGCTTCGTGGAATAATTTCGACCTCTCTATCCAATTACAAGGTGCGGCCCTTTGTGATAAGCTCTTGCAAGGAAAATGGGGAAATGGTAGCACAGATATGACTCCACTCACCCGCCCCTGGTATGGAAACTGGGACAATGCACCTCTTTATTTAGTAGAAAACAGCTGGAGACCGGATAATACAAACGCTGAATATCCTCGACTTTCTACTACATATACAAGCAACAATGCACAACTCTCCGATTTCTGGAAAAGAGACGGTGCTTATTTACGCCTGAAGAATATCACACTGGGATATACTTTCCCACGCAAATGGATTAACAAGACTGGATTAAGCAACCTAAGAGTGTATGCGAACGGAAACAACCTGCTGACTTTCACGAAGTTCAAGTATCTTGATCCGGAAGCCGGAAACGTTATCCAAGGATATTATCCACAGCAACGTACATTCAGCTTTGGAATAGATGTATCTTTCTAAAATCAGTTATCATAAAGTATAATAATATGAAGAAAATAGTTATAGGCATAGCTGCATTATTATTTGCAATGCAATCATGTGATGTGCTTGATGTAGAGCCTACCCAAAAATATAGTGAATCCACAGCATACGCATCCATAAAGAACCTGGATTTATACGTGAAAGGTTTTTACGAGATATTTTATGCCAACTCGGATATTCAGGTAGATAAAAACTGCCTCATGGATGACGGAGCAACGGATCTGGTGAAATACTCTTGGTACAACGTAGCAGGCGGGACAATGAACCGTTTCTTCTATCAGACCAATTACGTGACCCCGGAAGGAAACTTCCGTTCCAACTGGAATGACCATTATGTCCGCATTCGCCAGCTTAACGAATATTTTTACGATTTAAGTCAAGGATATGCTAATGGACTGGACAAAGACCAACTTGCCATTCGTACAGCTGAAGTCCGCTTTATGCGCGCCTTTGCTTATCAGGAACTTATTCTTCGCCATGGCGGTGTAATCCTCCGGATTGATGAAGATCGGGTGGACGACCAGAACCAGAAGGCAAAAGCACGTTCTTCGGAAGCCGAGTGTTGGGACTTCGTACTAAAAGAGTATGAGAAAGCTGCTCAGGTCTTACCCGAAAAGTGGACAGATGATACAAATGGGAATAATGTGGGACGTGTGACTAAAGGTGCCGCATACGGTATGAAAGCCCGCGCAGCTCTTTATGCAAAGCGCTGGCAAGAAGCTATTGATGCATGCGACGAAGTAGAAAGACTGGCAAATGCAGGGAATTACGAGTTACTGGCCGGCACCACCAAGGCTGATTATCTCAAGATTTTTACGACTAACCATAACAAGGAGCTAATACTTCCCGTATATTATGAAAAAGAAAAGAAACAGCACGCTTTCGACTCTTATTTCTGTCCACCCTATGACTACCAAGCTGCCAGTGTAGCTGCCGAAATTGGTGCAGCTGCCGGTCCGACGGATGAATATGCTTCCTCTTTCGACATTAACGTTAACGGCACATGGAAATCATTTAGTTGGAACGAGTTGAATACTTATAGCAATGGCCCGTGGGAAAACCGGGATCCGCGTTTCTATTCGTCCATCCTCTACAATGGCGCCAGTTGGAAAGGACGTAAACTCGAGTTATACAAAGACGGACATGATGGATACATGGACTTTACCACCTCTACTTCGCAAGATAATATACATAAGTCTACCACAGGCTATCTATTCCGCAAATTTATGAAAGACGACCCGAGCATCAATTACACAAGTGTACTCAGCGACCAATATTGGATAGAAATGCGCTATGCCGAAATCTTCCTTATCCGTTCGGAAGCATACGCCCGCCTCGATAATTTTGCGAAAGCATACGTAGACCTCAATACCATCCGCAACCGTGTAGGACTACCGGAACTGGCACAAAAGAACTCATGGAGCGATTATCTGGAAGACCTGTCCAAAGAACGAATTTGTGAATTAGGTGTGGAAGGTCACCGCTATTTCGATCTCATCCGCTGGGGAATTGCCGTGGAGACCTTAAATAATAAACGCCTGCATGGCATCAAAATAGAGAAAAGCGGCGACGGCTATAAATATACTCTTGTAGAATGTGATACACAAGATCGTTATTTCCCAGAAAAGTATACTATCTTCCCCATTCCCTCTACGGAAATTAAAAACAATATACTTTGCGAGCAGAACGATCTGTGGAAATAATATCGTTTAACATCTAACAAAAAGTAATTATGAAAATAAAATATCTACTTCCCGGTTTATTAGCATCCATTCTCGCCGTTACGAGTTGCCAGGAACCGGACGACCTGGTGAGAACCAATAGTGAGAATGTCACCGGTCTAAGCATCAAGGGACGTCTCATCTCAGACGAGAAAGTTGAATATGATGCCATGATTGATGAGAACAATAACTCTATCACCATACAAGTGCCTTACTATATCTCGGATACGGAAAAGATACAGGGCGACCTGACACAAATGAGACTCATAGCGACCTTGCCTGTAGGAGCACAATTCCAACCAAGTATCTCCGGTATTCATGATTTAGTAGAAGGTTTTCAGTCTACATTGGTGAAAGAAGACGGAACCAAGATTGCCTATACATTTAAAGCGACCTATTTTAAGTCTAAGTTGGCCAGTATAAGTAAAGTGGAATTAACAGACTACTCGCGTGCAACCATCCGCGTGGTGGAACCCGAGACAGAAGGAGGTACGGGTAAAATTATCATTTATAAAACCACTTCTGCCATCGATGCCGCATTGAAGTCTGCAAAACTGACTATTTCTCCGTGGGCTACTGCCGAATCATCGGCTATGGACCCGGTAACGGGCATTATAGACCTGAGGGGGCAACCTGAAATCATCATCACAGCCCAAGATGGAATAAGCCGCACGAAGTATCAGACGAGCATTGAATTCCCGGATATACTACCCGAAGGAGTAGGTTATATCACTTCCTTATTCGGTTTCCAAATCTATAAGGATGAAAATCACGGATTCGAAGTAGGAGCCAACCGAACCATGGCTATTATCGGCGATTACCTCATCATAAGCAATAGCAAAGATTATAATAACATGATTGTAATGGACCGATACAACGGAAAAGTACTTGATGTAAAAGTCAACACACAAGGTATCGATGCTGGACGCTCCATCCATGCGATTGCAAGTGATGATGCCGGACACTTGGTTGCCATGACTTACACGAGTACGCTGGATAATAATGTGACCGATCCGAATGTTCGTGCCTGGGTTTGGGCAAATGGTATCGAGAGCGCTCCTAAAAGCATTGTTTATGCCAATATCAATGGCGGCACCTTCGCCAATGCGCCGGTAGGCATCAATGAAGTAACGAAGTTGGAACTCGGACGTACCATTGCTGTCAAAGGCGACCTGACTTCCGGTGATGCAATCATTGCAACTTCTTCTAAGAATGTTCCTCGCCCGATATTCCTGATATTCAAGGATGGCGCTATGCAAGGCAAGGCTTATGTAGAATGGGGCGGCGGTGAAGTTTCCATGTGGAATGCGACTAAAATCATTCCGTTAACTAACACTTTGCCATTGGGCTACATCTGGACGACAGGTAATTTCAGACAGGGTGTTCATTATACTCCTATAGGAACCAGCGGTTCACGTGCAGTCAAGTTCTCACTTCCTGAATCGCATTGGTGGAATGGTCAGGCCACATACGATAAGAATGTACGGGGAGCAGGTTATATCGAGTTCAACGGAACCTGTCTGCTAGGTGTACAAAACGGCCTGTCAAGCAACGGCGTCTGGTCACATCGTTTATATGTTTCCAACATTACCAACAATCCGGGTGCTTCGGCAATGGCTAATGGGTTTGTTTTCGATTCGCGCGAAGGGAATATCGACGGCACAAGCGGCATCCCCGGAACAGGCTATGCAGTGACCGGTATGACTTCTTCTGCTTCCTTCGTCTCCGGCAAACAAGTGCTCGGCGGCAATGACGACGAAACGGGAGATGTAATCTTCGGACGCAGTGCCGACGGCAATGCCGTTCAGGTTTATATGCTGACAACAGACCAAGGCCTCATTGCCTACGAGATAACCAGATTTGATCTATAAAAAATGATTTAGGGAACAGCCTTAAACTGTCTTATTAACTATACCCAGCAACAGTTGGCAATGCCCCCATGCGGCAAGCTTTCATGGGGAATTGTCCAACTGCTGCTAAGTAGATGTTTAAAACATCTTATAATAACTTTATTCATCTCATGACACAATTTCTTCAAGAAATACAAGAACAGCCCCAGGCTCTTCTACACACCGCGGAGTTCTATGAAAGCCGCGAAGGGAAGTCCGTCTTGTCACATATCATAGAGTTATGGCAATCCGGCAATTACTCCACTTTGCTGCTCACGGGTATGGGAAGCTCTTACTTTATTGCTACCGCCACGGTAGCTTTGCTCAATGGACTTCAAGTCCCTGCCTTTGCCGTCAACGCCGGAGAACTGTTGCATTACCAACTTTCATGTATCCAGTCAAAAACATTGTTGCTCTGCATTTCTCAATCAGGAGAAAGCTATGAGGTTATCAAATTAATAGAGAAATTGCCTTCGGATACAACCCTTCTCTCCATCTGCAACGAGAAGAACAGCACGTTGGTCAAACGTTCCCGCTATTCTCTCCTCTGTAAAGCAGGCAAAGAAGAAAAGACATCGACGAAGACCTTTATAACCTGCTATCAAGTAGCCTATTTGCTAGCCATGAGTCTCTGCCGGAAAGAGATAGACCCGCTTCTCTGGAAAAGGTTGAGCATCCTCATTAAAAAGATGGTAAAAGGAAACACTCCCTGGATGGAGAAAGCTATCGCACTGATAGATAAAGCCGCCTTCATCCAACTAATAGCAAGAGGCCCGCTTTTCGCATCCGCCAGTCAGAGTGCACTCATGTTTATGGAAGCTACACATACTCCGGCTTCCGCATTACTGGGAGGTGAGTTCAGGCACGGTCCGCTAGAGATGGTGAAAAAAGGATTTATAGCAATTATATTTGCTCATTCACAATCGGGCACCTATGGGCAAGCTCTCACTTTGATGAAAGATATTCTAAAGTACGAGGGGAAAGTAATCTTTATCACCGACGCGGAGCAGACACTGGAAAACGAGAACTTATGTACCATAACAGTGCCTTGTGAGGATGCAGACATTTTCAGCATTCCCAGCGTAGTTCCCGTACAGCTACTTATCAATGCATGGGCTTCCGGACTAGGAATGATACCGGGAGAATTCACTCATGGAGCCAAAGTAACAGCAATCGAATAAACTATGAATGTAATGTATCCACAGAAAGTTGCTATCGGAGTTGATATCGGCGGAACTAAAATAAAAGCCGGACTTGTCGACCGAAATGGACAGATTATCGGTAGCCCCGAGTCCATCCCCACATTAGCATACGCTCCCGGCGAAACCATTATCGAGCGCCTTGCCCTCTTAATCGACAAGATAAAACAACAAACGGACGAATCCGAAATCGTTGGTATCGGGATTGGGTCTACCGGACCACTCGATATAGACAACGGCATTATCCTGGAATGCAACAATCTGCCTACATTACATAATTATCCTTTGAAAAGGAAAATAGAATCTCTTTTCGGCCTTCCGGTTCAGTTGAACAACGACGCTAATGCCATGATGCTGGGAGAAGCAACCTGGGGAGCCGGAAAAGATATAAACTCCATCCTGGGCATCACCCTTGGCACGGGCCTGGGAGCTGCCTTGCTGGTAAACCGGAAGATCATACGGGGTGCTAACGGTTGCGCCGGAGAAATATGGTTATCTCCTTATAAAGAAGGAATCATAGAAGACTATGTATCAGGCACAGCCATCTCCCGCTTATACAAAGAGATTACTAAGAAAGAAATTTCAGGAGAGGAAATCGCCAAGCTAGCCCGCGAAGGAGAAGAGGCTGCCCGCCACGCATGGCAAGATTTTACCAAGGCACTCGCATACGCGCTCTCTTGGCTTGTCAATATGCTCGACCCGGAAGCAATCATACTGGGAGGCTCCGTCATGGGCTCCTCCGATATATTCTGGGATTCAATGATATCTTTATTAAAAAAGCACATTTGCCCGCAAGCCGCTGCAAACATCCGGATAAAGCCCGCAGGCTTAAAGGAGAATGCCGGTTTTATGGGTGCTGCCGCTTTAATGTTTGTAGAATAGAAGGTTATGAGAAAGCTATTTATACTCTATTTCATCCTCTTGCTCTGTACGGTTGCCAGAGCAGACGACCGGTTGAAACTGACCAACTGGGAAATTAAAAGTACGACCGAAGTCAACGAAAGCGCAGAAAAGGTATCTATGCCTTCCTTCGGCACGACAGGCTGGTATGAAGCCACAGTGCCCACCACTGTTTTGAACGCGCTCGTAAAACAACATATTTATCCTGACCCCCGAATAGGAATGAATAACTTTCTAATTCCCGATGTTTCCGATGAGTTTAACAAAAAAATGGACTTGGATAAATACAGTTATCTCAAGAGCGGAAAGAATCCGTGGCAAGACCCGTATTGGTATCGCACCACTTTCAACTTACCGAAATCATTCAAAAACAAGAAAGTGTGGCTGACGCTAAACGGAATCAATTACCGTGCCGACGTCTGGGTGAACGGACATCAAGTGGGAAAGAAAGAGAATGTAGTAGGCATGTTTCGTCGGTTCAGGTTTGACGTGACCGACTATATCCGACCGGCGCAAAACTGCATTGCCATAAAAATATATCAGGTAGATCATCCCGGTACTCCCAATCCGGGAACACAATTCATTGTTTTCGGTCCTAACCGCGGAACGGCAGCGGATATATTCAAAGATGAGACGTTGAAATTTACCGGCGGCTGGGATTGTGCTCCTGTAGTACGCGACCGCAACATGGGTATCTATCAATCCGTCACGCTGGAAGCTACCGACCAAGTTACGGTAGAAGACCCGTATATTATCACCACCCTACCCAAGAAGGATACCACCTTGGCGAATATCACCATCAAAGCGACTTTGCACAACCACTCCGCCAAGCAAATAAGTGGCAAGCTCAAAGCAACCATCCGCCTTATCAATGAATTGACTTATCCCACTTATACGCGCAAACTACCGGGAACGATGAAGCCCGTCAACGTAACTCTTGCCGTTGTCTTAGGCCCTCATGAGAGTAGAGAAATCACATTGACTCCCGAAAGCTTTGCCGCTTTAGCCATCCGGAATCCCTACTTATGGTATCCAAATGGCTATGGAGAACAATACCTGCATTCTCTCGACTTGGCATTCGACCTGAACGGCAGAGGAGTATCGGACAGGGAAAAGGTAAACTTCGGCATCCATGAGGTAACCTCGAAATTGATGAAAAAAGGAAATGAATACGGACGGGTGTTCTATATTAATGGTAAACGCATCTTCTGCAAAGGCGGCTGGATACAACCGGACGTCTTGCTGGACGACTCTCCCAAACGTATCTACGACCAGGCGCGTTTGATGGCAAATGCCAACATCACTTTAATCGGCAGCGAAGACATGCCTTCTCCCTGCGAAGACTGGCTGGACAGCTGGGATAAATATGGATTGATGAACTGGCATGTGTTTTATCAATGTTACCGGATGTTCCCGGGACGTGACAACCAACACAATCCGCTCGATAACGACCTGGCTATTGCTTGCGTCAAGGATATGGTAAAAAGATACCGCAACCATCCCTGTATCATCGCCTGGTTCGGAGTCAATGAAGTATTAGTGGACGAAGCACTCTATCATCCTACCAAAGAAGCCGTGTTAAGCCTCGACACCACCCGCCCCTACGTTCCAACCACCAGCGTGAGTTGGGATGTGGACAAACTCACGCCTTATCTAAAGCCCGACTTGCCAACCGGAACCACAGACGACGGTGCCCCCGATTACAACTGGGCGCCTTCCGATTATTACTTCGACAAAGTGGAAGAAGTGCATCTCCAGATGTTCAGAAATGAACTGGGAATGCCCTCCGTACCTGTCTACGAAAGCTTAAAGAAATTCATTCCTACCACCGACCAGCCGCTGAACCGCAGGAATCCCATCTATCCGCTGGACAGCATCTGGGCGGAGCATGGCGCCTGGGATGCCAATAACTTCTGTTATCGTGCCTACGACAATGCCATCCGCACCTTCTACAGTGATCCCGTGAGCGGTGAGGACTATGCTTACAAAGGACAATTAGTAAGCGCCGAAGGCTATCGTGCCATGTTCGAAGCAGCCAACCACCGGATGTGGGATATTACCACAGGCATCATGATATGGAAACTGAATTCCTGCTGGCCGGACGTATGCTGGCAGATATACGACTGGTATTTATCTCCCAACGCTTCCTACTACTTCTCCAAGAAAGCAATGGAGCCAGTACATATACAGATGAACGCCAATACTAACCGGATTGCCGTGATAAACTCGACTCACAGGGAACTGAAACAGCTCGTTGCCAAAGCCCGCATCATAGACTATTCCATGAAAGACTGCTGGACCTATACGGACACACTGTCTCTGGGAGCCGACCAATATAAAGAGTTGGAAACAATCCCCCAACGCGGCGACCTCTCTACCGTATACTACATCCGGCTGACCTTGGAAGACCTGAAGGGGAACCTCATCTCCGACAATCTCTACTGGCGCTATTCACAGCATCAGAATTTCTATTGGTTGATAAACCTGCCCAAAGTGGAGTTAAAACAAGATATAAGAATCCAGAAGCAAGAAAAAGAATACCACATCACCCTGACTCTCACCAACGATTCAGATAAGTTATCTTTTTTCAATCAGCTGATGATACAAGGAGAAAAGACAAAAGAAGTCGTCAACCCCGTCTTCTGGAGCGACAATTTTGTATCCTTATTCCCTAAGGAGACGAAAACCATCACGGCAATCGTTGCCGTCGAAGACCTGCGTGGAGAGAATCCCGTCATCTTTATTAAATAACCCTTAAAGCCGAACGAAATGAAACTATCACTTACAACCCTGATTATACTTTGCTTCTTAACCCTCTTCCCCGGTACGCAAGCGCAAGAGCAGCTAAGAGTAATTCCCTATCCTGCCAAAGTTGTGCTAAAAACAAAGGATTGCCAACTCAAAGCGGGACAGAACATTTATTATACCGACGCCGGTCTGCAACAAGAAGCCCTCTTCCTGCAACAAAAGCTGGAAGCATGGAACTATCCCATGCAGATGGTCGCAGGCAAAAAAAGCGGCAAAGGAATCAATCTATCTATAGACCGGACACTGAAAAACGAAGAGGCCTATCAACTCATCATCAAGCCCAAACGAATCCTCATCAAGGGAGGAAGCGCAGCGGGTGTCTTCTATGGCATCCAGACCTTGCTACAACAACTCGCTAACGGCGGCTTAAGATGCGGCACCATCGAAGACGCCCCGCGCTACGAATGGAGAGGATATATGCTGGACGAAGCACGCCACTTTTCAGGAGAGAAACGGGTAAAGCAATTGCTCGACCTCATGGCATATTTCAAAATGAACCGCTTCCACTGGCATTTAACCGACGCGCAGGGATGGCGAATTGAAATCAAACAATATCCCAAACTTGCCACCAAGGGAGGTGAAGGCTGCCACAGCGACCCGGACACACCCGCACAATATTATACCCAAGAACAAATACGCGACATCATAGCCTATGCTCGGCAACGGCACATCGAAATCATCCCCGAGATTGACATGCCCGGACATGCAACCGCTGCCAACAAAGCCTATCCCGAGTATTCCGGAGGAGGAACGGAAGAACATCCGGAGTTCACCTTCAACGTAGGAAAAGAAGAAACGTATACTTACCTGACGAATATCCTAAAGGAAATTACAGCCCTCTTCCCCGCCCCTTATCTGCACATCGGAGGCGATGAAGTGGCATACGGAAGCGAAGCATGGAAGACCGACCCGCACATACAAGCACTCATGAAACGGGAAGGACTCAAGACTGTGAAAGAAGCTGAGCGCTACTTCATGCACCGCATGACGAACGTAGTGAGGTCTTTAGGTAAGACACTGGTGGGCTGGGACGAATTGCTCGACCTGAATGTGAAACGTGACAGCACTCTCATCATGTGGTGGAGACATGACAAGCCGGACTATCTGAGCCATGCACTGACCAAAGGATATACCACCATTCTATGTCCACGCAAACCGCTCTACTTCGACTTCGTGCAACATGCCAGCCACCGATGGGGACGGATCTGGGACGGGTTCTGCCCGCTGGAAGATGTATATGCCTTCCCCGACCGATGGTTGGACAAATGGAAGACTCCGCAGTCGGAGCTCTCTTATATCAAAGGAATACAGGCTAATACCTGGACCGAACTGATGCACACCAAAAAAAGAGTGGACTTTATGACTTTTCCCCGCCTGTGTGCATTGGCGGAATCTGCCTGGTCGGCACCGGCAGTCAAAGATTACAGCAAATTCCTGTTGCGACTCGAGGATGCTTTTGCGCTCTTCGACAAACTGAATATCTATTATTTTGATTACCGTCGTCCCGAGCGTCACCCCGAACCAGAGGGACCGGTCATCAAGAAGAAAGAGAAAATAAAAATGGATTTTCGGGACTAACTCCTAAATAAAAACCGGATGAAGAAAGTTATCTACTTCTTAACGCTAGTTGCATGGAGCACCTGTACGTATGCCACCATCAAATTGCCCTATTTGCTTGGCGACAATATGGTGCTCCAGCAACAGGCTCATGCAAGAATCTGGGGAGAAGCAACTCCACACTCAACCGTAACGGTAGTTCCTTCGTGGACTACGCATGAAACGAAAGCTGTTGCAGCCCAAACAGGACATTGGGAAGCATACATAGAAACTCCCGCCGGCAGCCTCATGGAGCATACACTGACATTGACGGACGACGGACAACCGGTCACTCTGCACCATGTCCTGATAGGTGAAGTCTGGCTGTGCGCCGGACAGTCTAATATGGTGATGCCTCTCGGCGGCTTTGATTATTGCCCCATCCGGGGGGCAAACCTTGTAATAGCAGATGCTCCCAATCATCCCGGCATACGAATGATTACTCTCAAACCGACCGTAAAGCTATCGCCACAAGAAGATGCGGAAGGAAGCTGGCAACAGCCGACAACAGAGAATGCGCCCGCCTTCAGCGCCGCCGCCTATCACTATGCCCTAGCTCTGCAACGCACTTTGCAACTACCCGTAGGCATCATAACCTGTGCCTGGGGAGGCTCACGGGTAGAAGGATGGCTACCCAAAGAGATATTGCAGACCTACGAAGACGAAGACCTCTCGCTCATCGGCAGTAACCAAACACCCGTCTACCTGCAATCCATGCTCATGTACAACGCACTGTTGTATCCCTGCCGCAAGTATACTCTCAAAGGATTTCTCTGGTATCAGGGAGAAAGCAACGTCAAAAGCAGCTCTACCTACGCCACCCGCCTGGCTACGATGGTAAAGCACTGGCGTTCCCTATGGCAACAGGAAGACCTGCCTTTCTACTACGTAGAGATAGCTCCCTTTGCCTGTGAATATAAGAAAGAAGGAATCATCGGAGCCCTGCTACGCGAGGCGCAGCAAAAAGCACTTTCACTCATCCCCCACAGCGGCATGATTGGCACCAATGACCTGGTAGAAGAATATGAAGCGCCTCAAGTACATCCCTGCAATAAACAGAGCATCGGCGAACGACTTGCCCACCTGTCCTTGAACAGAAGTTACGGATATCAAGGCATCGATTGCGACTATCCCACCTACAAAAGCATGAAGATAAAAGACAACGCAATCGAAGTCACCTTCTCCCACGCGAAGAAAGGTCTGAGCCCCTGGGTGGATATAGCAGGATTCGAAATCGCAGACTCCGACAGAGTGTTTCATCCTGCCGAAGCTTTGCTGAATCAGAAGGAGCACACGGTAGTCGTACGCTCGGCAGCAGTCAGCCATCCCGTTGCCGTCCGCTATTGTTTCCGTAACTTCCAAAAAGGAAACCTGATTAGTGCACGTAATCTCCCGGTAAGGAGCTTTCGTACAGATAAATGGGAAGAGAAGAGTAAGGAGTCGCGCAATGAATGAAGTGGAGTTTATCGAGTCGATGCTTCTGACTTGAGTAAGTCATAGTTATGAAATCAATAAGTTTAAAGCCATGAGAAACATATTACATACCTGTCAAGTCCTATATCTCCTGATGATACTCCCCCTTCAGGCTAGTCTTGCTATGCCTGCAAGTGAAGACAAATGGGATAAAGACATCATCATAGAGAATGCACAAATGCGATTGGTCCTCAGCAGAGAGGGACAAGCACGCAGCCTGATACACAAAGCCACCGGAGAAGAATGTCTGCAACCAAACGCAGATGTTCCTTTATGCGCCATCACACAGTATCGCCCCTACGACAATGAGAACTTCCTGATGTTTCCCGCAAAGCCGCGCACCTTCCCTTCTAATAAAATAGAAAGAAAGGGCAATCTGCTCTATATTGAGTTTCAGGACACTTACGATATAGCCGTGGTGGAGATGAACATTACACCTTATTATATAGGCTTCACTTTAAAGCAAATCGATTATCGGCTCGAAGACTTTGGCGTGAAACGCAAAACTGAAATCGACGAGATTGCACTGATACAACTGCCAATACGTAAACGAAAGAATTTTGGTGAATGGCTCAATGTAGCCTGGGACGAGCAGACAGCGGTATGTCTGCTAGGCACGCATCCTACCACGCGCATCGATGCCTTTCAACAGAAAGACCACACCACCTTGTATGCAGGATTGGACTTTCAGGTGAAGCTATTCAATTCCGGAACCGCCCTGATTGCAACTTCCACCGACAGCTTGCTTGCATGCATCGACAAAGTAGAACGAGACTATGACATGCCCCTCGGAGTAGAAAGCCGCCAACGCAAAGAATATAAGTACTCTTACTACGAACTACGGGATGTCACCACCAAGAACATTGACGAACACATCACGTACGCCAAACAAGGCGGCTTCAAGGCAATGGTGGTCTATTATGTAGACTTCGCCAAAGCTTGCGGGCACTACGAGTGGAAAGACCAATATCCGGGCGGGATGAAGGACTTGCAAGAAATTACGGACAAGATTAAAGCAGCCGGCATGATACCGGGCCTCCACATCCACTATTCTAAAGTAGCGGTGGACGACCCTTATATCAATAACGGGATTCCCGACTCCCGCATGAATCATGTACGCGAATTTATTCTCACCGAATCTCTGGATGCCACCGACTCTACCATCACCATAGAAGACACCCCCGAAGGAGTGCGTATGGAGAAAGGTCGCCGGCTTCTACAGATAGAAGACGAACTCATCACGTATGAAAACTATACGAGCGAGCCTCCCTACCAATTTACAGGATGCACCCGCGGAGTGTTCAACTCAAAAGCTACCGCGCACAAGAAAGGACAGTACTTCCGGCTACTGGACGTGGACGACTGGCCCTTATTTATCCGTGTAAACCAGAACTCGGGCATTCAAAAAGAAATAGCCGCACGCCTGGGCAATATCTACCACAAAGCCGGTTTCCGTTTCGTCTATTTCGATGGAGCAGAGGATGTCCCGATGCCTTATTGGTACAACGTCTCCCGCTCTCAGATGACAGTATATAAAGAGATGAAACCCGCTCCTCTCTTTGCCGAAGGAGCGTTGAAGTCCCACTACGGGTGGCATATCTTGAGCCGCGGCAACGCCTTCGACCTGTTTCCTCCCGAACGCATTCGTCCTGCCATGAAGAAATATACATTGCGTTGCGCCGAGCAGATTGCCAAAGATTTCACCTCGGTGAACTTCGGCTGGCTCAACTATCTTGCTCCCAACGAAAGCACTATCGGGATGCAACCGGACATGTATGAGTACATTTGCAGCAAAGCCGTCGCCTGGGATTCTCCTATCTCGCTGATGGGGAACTTAAAAGAACTGCGCCAACATCCCCGGACAGCAGACAACCTGAGAGTTATCCGAAAATGGGAAGAGGCGAAGCTACAAGGAACGCTTACCGAGGAGCAAAAACAACTCCTCAAGAACCCGGAACAAGAATACCTCCTGATGAAAGACAAAAAAGGAAACCTGCAACTATATCCTTACTCTCAAATAACCGCAGATGACGAAAAGAATATCCGGGCATTTGCTTTCCTCAAGGAAAGTAAAACATGCATTCTTTATTGGCATACCAACGGCTGGGGAAAGATTATCCTGGATATAGAGAAAAGAAAACTATCTTTAACGGACGAAAGCGGGAACAAAGTCTCCTTTCAGTCGGAAGGAAAGAAAAGCATTCTTCCGGCAAAAGGGCGGCTTATACTGGAAGTGGCTTTGCCCCCCGAAGAAGCAATTGTTCTCTTCAAAAGAAGCATTGAAGTAACTAACTAACGATATATTTATTCATCCTAATATTTTGTATATGAGAAACATTATAATCAGCATCATTGGCATCCTTTGCTACTTGCAAAGCTACGGCACTCTCTCAGCATCAGTAACCGCAACACATGAAAACGGCAACTTGATATTAAAGAATAAGAATGTAGAACTAGTGTTTGCCGGCGGCAAAGATTTCCTTTTTAAAGAATTTCGCATGGAAGGGACAAACATACTGCCCGCAGCGGGCAGCACAACTCATCCGTGGCAACTCATTTACAGAGGCCCTAATGGAGAAAACCCCACGTTGATGCCCCGCTGGGGAGAATACAAAGGCGGAGAGATACGCCGGGAAGAAGATTCTTCTACACTGATATTCAGCTGGCACATGGTCCTGGATGCCGAATCGACCTACCCCGTACGTGTACTGGTGACATTGGGCAAAGACATGGAACTGCCCGAATGGCACATCGAAGCGGAGATGCCCGAAGGCTGGATAATCACCGAAGCCGAATTTCCCCGCATCGCCGTGAACCGACCCGAAGGGGCAAAGGGGATTCTTCCCGTAGGATTCGGCACGGAATATACCCTGGCGAGCGAAGGACAATTGCAATCGCGCTATCCTTCTTGCACGGGCACCATGCAATTGGTACTGATGCACCACAAAGAAGGAACAGTTTATTTCTCCCCTGAGGACAAAGGAGGTTCGGGAAAGATTCTACGGATGAAAAGTGAAGGGAAGAACCTGGTGTTTAGCCAGAACGTGACAACCTCGTATGCGTGGACACACAAGAAAAAGTTCTCCCTCCCTTGGGCAACGGTCATGGGATTCACCCGGCAAGGTTGGCAAGAGGCTGCCCTGAAATGGTATCGCCCCTTCACCTTCGAGACACTATGGGGAGCTAAAACCATCGCCCAACGGTCCATTGCCGAATGGATTAAAAACGCAGATATGTGGATACGCCCGGCAGACACGAACGACCGGACCATGGAAGCCGTGCGGCAAGCCTTGAAGTATTTTGGGAAAGGAGTAGGATTGCATTGGTACTACTGGCACAATCATCCCTTTGACACCAACTATCCCGACTACTTCCCTGCCAAAGAGGGCTTCAAAAAAATGATTAAAGAAGCCCAGGAACTGGGTGGATTCGTAACTCCCTACATCAACGGGCGCCTGTGGGACCCTGCAACCGAATCTTATAAAACGCTGAATGGGAAAGATGCCTCCTGCCGCAAAGCTGACGGGACATTGTACACGGAAGTGTATAGCTCCAAAGTACTGAATACGGTCACCTGCCCTGCCTCTTATATCTGGCAAGGAGTGCTGAAAGAAACTAACCGGAAAATCCTGACGGACCTAAAAACAAACGGTGTGTACATGGACCAGATAGGATGTGCCAACAGCGAACCTTGTTATGCCACCAACCACGGACATGCCCCGGGCGGAGGGGATTGGTGGCCCTACGCGTACCGTAGCTTATTAAATGAAATGCGCACCAATCTCTATAAAGAGAATCAAGCTATGACGACGGAAGAGAATGCAGAATGCTACATCGATCTGTTCGATATGATGTTAGTGGTCAATTCTCCTCACAACAGCTATACAAAGATGGTTCCGCTATTCCCGCTCATCTACTCCGACCGTTGCATTTATAGCGGATACACTTATATCCCCTGGCGCATCACGGACGGCTCTTTAAACTTTATAAGTATGCGGAGCCTACTATGGGGTTCTCAACTAGGATGGGTGGAGCCGAGCCTGCTGATGCGTTCCGATGCCAAAAGAGAAGCTAAGTTCCTCAAGAACCTGACGGACTTCCGCCGCGGACAACACGACCTGTTCTTAGGAGGACGCTTCGTCCGGGAAGTTATACCGACAGGAGACAATCCCACACAAGACATACCCAATTACGAAACCACTCCGGTAGTGCTGGCTGCCGAATGGATAAGCCTCTCGGGCGAGCACGTATATCTGGTCGTGAATATGAGCGAGCAGGAACACAAAGTGACATTACCCAATAAAAAACAAGTAACTGTAAAAGCACTGGAAGCGATAAGGGTAAAGAAATAACCTTAGCCTCCCCCTTTAATAAATTAATCAAGTATCGACATGAAACAAACTCTATTTTTAATCATTCTCTGGATAGGTGCCTTTGCAGGTTGCTCAAGCGACAACGAAGACAATGCACACTCTGCAAGCGTAGAAGCCCCTTCGGACATTACCGTAGAACGGACGGGCAAGACCCAAGTCTTACTGCGATGGAAAGATAACAGCAACAACGAGACGGGCTTCAGCATCCTGCAACGCAGAGCAGATAGCAGCGAAAACATCGAAATCGGCAAAGTCGCTGCCAACGTGACTGAATATACCATCGACGAAGAACTCGAAGAAGGAAACATTTATTATTTCGGTGTAAAGTCTTTCTCTGACACGAAAACCTCACGCGCCATCTATGTACTCTACCGGATGGTTGCTCTGGCTGATGAACCAAGTATTTCATTGATTGGAGAGGTGAAAGCGAACTCTACTTGCCTAAGCGCCTCCTACCGTATTTCCAATATAGCGGGGCAAACCGATGTAAAATACGGCTTGTGCTGGAGTGCGGAGAACACGCCTACCGTTAACGACCCGAAACACAACGGGTCGGAACTCGGAGAAGATGGAAGCCAAATATTCCAAGTGATTCCCAACGTATTGCTCGACTATGGAAAATCTTATAAAGTTCGTGCTTTCCTGACAACGTCCACAGGGACTTACTACAGTTCCGAATCCACCGTGGCACTGGCTTCCGAAGTTTCTGATATACAGTTGACATGGAACAAAATCACTAAAAGTACCTTGCCGCCAGAGATTGAACTCTACGAGACGACCAGTCCCTTGAACGGGAATAACTTCCACGCTTGGTATGCCATCGGTGACCTTGCCGGCGGAAACATAGAAGTGCGTGTCAACATACCTACTTCCCCGACAACCATTGACGCACAAGCAGCTTCTTTCAATGGAGACTGTTACCTGCTGGTCAATGGAGGTTATTTCTACAACACCAGCCACACGGGGATAGCAGTTATCAATTCCATAAGAACAGGTTCCGTCTCCCCGGTCCGCGGTTCCTTGAAAAGCGGAGATGAAGAATATAATAGTATGTATTATGTAACTCGAGGTATCTTCGGCGTAGACAATACGGGCAAGCCGAATGTGTATTGGGCGGGCACAGATGCATCGGATAATATATTCTACTTTGATCGTCCTCTGCCTTCGGTCAAAGGAGAAAACAAATATGGTGTTGCCACCAACGGCAATCCTGCCACTGCCATTAACTGGAATCCCCACTATGCTTTAAGCGCAGGTCCGGTGCTATTGAAAGATAAAAAGATACCCTTCGACTTTACAAAAACCTCTAAGGGTGCCGACTACTATCTAAGCAATTACGAAATCATCCCATACGACATATTCGGTCCCTCTGTAACTCCGGACCGTACGGCAATCGGCTATCGGGAAGACGGCAAAGTGATCCTGTTCATCTGCGACGGACGCATCGCTGCAAGCGGAGGAGCAACCCTGACGGAACTGGCACAAATCATGAAAGGATTGGGATGTGTCGGTGCCATCAATCTGGACGGGGGAGGTTCTACCGGAATGGTAGTAGGAAACGAGCACCTGAACGACATGACGGGGGGAAACCGTGCCGTAGTCTCCACCATCGGTTTCTTTAAAAAGAAATGATAAATACATTTTTAGTATGAAGAAGTATACAACTTTATTTATCTTATGCCTATGTCTGTCAGGATACCTGAAAGCACAGTTCAAGTATCACGATACCACCGCATTTCCCCTATACGGCAAAGCATCGGAACTTACCGGACACCGTTATGAGCGCCTCCCGGATTCGCTCCAAAGTATTTCCCGTGCACCTGTCTGGCGACTCAGTCGCAACAGTGCAGGACTGGCAATCCGGTTCTCTTCTAACTCGACTGCCATAGCTGCCCGATGGGAAAACCTGAATAACAATTATATGAACCACATGACTCCCACCGGCACTAAAGGTCTTGACTTGTATGCGTGGGTGGACGGAACATGGAGATTTGTAAATAGCGCCCGCCCTACGGGTAAAGTAAATGAAGCTACCATCATTTCCCACATGCAACCGATCGAGCGGGAATATATGCTCTATCTTCCTCTCTACGACGGTGTCACTTCACTGCACATAGGAGTAGATAGCCTGAGTTCCCTTTCGCAACCTCAAGTGGCTATCCCTGTACGTACTAAACCGATTGTATTCTATGGAACCAGCATTCTCCAGGGAGGGTGTGCCAATCGTCCGGGTATGGCACATACCAATATCATTTCACGGCGCCTCAACCGGGAAATCATCAATCTGGGATTCAGCGGAAATGCATTCTTAGATTACGAGATAGCAGAGGTGATGTCCGCTGTGGATGCGGGAGTCTATGTACTCGACTTTGTACCCAATGCCTCCGTCGAACAGATTCATGAGAAGATGGAAACCTTTTACCGGATACTCCGCAAAAAGCATTCCCATACTCCGGTCATCTTTATAGAAGACCCCCTGTTCACTCATACCCTGTTTGATACCCACATCAAGCAAGAGGTAGAGGATAAGAACAAAGCCCTCAACACGGTCTTCCGTTCCCTAAAAGCGAAAGGAGAAAAGAATATCTATTTGATTTCTTCTCAGAACATGCTCGGTCAGGACGGAGAAGCTACGGTAGATGGCATCCATTTCACAGATTTGGGCATGATGAGATACGCAAATCTAGTATGCCCCGTTATTAAAAAAGTACTTAAACAATAATAAGCTATGCAATACCTGAAACAAATAATACTTCTGGCAATAGTAGCTATAAGCTGGAAATGTCAGGCACAAGAGTTAAAAGAAATATGGTTGGATGAATTAGGCGAAAGCTCTTATTATATCCAAGACTGGGGACTTCCCCGTGCAAACAAAGCCGTCACCATGACTCCCTTAACAGTGCAAGGAGTGGTCTACGAACGCGGAATGGGCACACATGCCATCAGTCGCATGCTATTCGAGACAGGCGGGAAGGCTTGCTCTATCTCCGGGCTAGCAGGTGCAGATGATAATAGCCCGTTCGCCTGCCAACTTCAGTTCAAGATAATGGGAGACCGTAAAGAGCTTTGGAGAAGCGGCATCCTGAGAAAAGGAGATGCAGCCAAACCCTTCCAAGTCGACCTGTCAGGAATAGATAAAGTATTGCTGCTGGTGGAAGAATGCGGAGACGGAATCATGTATGACCGTGCCGACTGGCTGAACGTAAAGTTCACCACCCGCGGCGAAGTAAAACCTATTCCCGTGTGGGCAAAACCCATCGCTAAAAAGAAATACATCCTGACTCCGCCAACTCCCGATTCACCTCGAATCAACAACCCGTTGGTATATGGCGCCCGCCCCGGCAATCCCTTCCTCCTGCCTATCATGGCAAGCGGAAAAAAGCCTATGACATACGCAGCTACCGGACTTCCCAAAGGATTGAAGTTGAACCCGGAAACGGGCTTAATAACCGGAAGCTCCCAAACAAAAGGCAATTTCAAAGTCCGCCTGAAAGCAAGCAATGCAAAAGGAACGGATGAAAAAGAGATTACGCTCAAAATAGGCAATGAAATTATACTCACTCCTCCTATGGGATGGAACAGTTGGAACTGCTGGAGATTCTCTGCCGATGACGAGAAAGTACGCGATGCCGCCCGCATCATGCATGAGAAACTCCAGGCCTACGGATGGACATACGTAAATATAGACGATGGATGGGAAGCCGACGAACGTACTCCCGAAGGAGTCCTTTTACCTAACGAGAAGTTTCCCGACTTCAAAGCGCTTACTGATTACATCCACTCTTTAGGATTGAAGTTCGGTATTTATTCATCGCCCGGAAGGGTCACCTGCGGCAAGCATCTAGGAAGTTATCAACATGAGTTGATAGATGCTCAAACATGGGAGAAGTGGGGAATAGACTATCTCAAATATGACTATTGCGGCTATGCACAGATTGAGAAAGATTCCGAAGAGAAAACTATTCAGGAGCCATACATTGTCATGCGGGACGCTTTGGATAAAGTAAAACGGGATATTGTATACTGTGTCGGCTACGGTGCTCCGAATGTATGGAAATGGGGAGCAGAGGCTGGCGGCAACCAATGGCGCACTACCCGCGATATCAACGACCAATGGAATATCGTAATGGCAATCGGATGTTTCCAGGATGTCTGTGCATACGCATCGGCACCCGGCAAATACAACGACCCGGACATGTTGGTAGTAGGCAAACTCGGTCCCGGCTGGGGAGCCAAATCCCATGATTCCGATTTAACTGTCGACGAACAATATGCACATATTTCCTTATGGTCTATCCTTTCGGCTCCCCTGCTATTGGGATGCGACATGACTGCCATGGATGACTTCACATTGAGTCTGCTGACTAATACCGAAGTAATAGCAGTCAATCAGGACCCATTGGTAGCCCCTGCCACCAAGCTCACCGTTCCTAACGGGCAGATATGGTATAAGAAATTGCATGATGGCTCGTATGCCCTCGGTTTCTTCCAGATGGACCCCTATTTTATCTTATGGGACCAAGACACAGCGGAAAGCATCCAGCAACAGGATTACCTATTTGAAATCGCCCTAAAACAACTAGGTATCAAAGGAAAGGTAAAAGTGCGGGATTTATGGAGACAAAAAGACATAGGGACATTCAGCGGCAGCTATCAAGCCCGGGTTCCTTATCACGGAGCCTCCCTCTTCAAAATAACTCCAATCAAATAGGCGGACTTAAGATATGAAAAACATTTTATTTACACTTCTCATTGGAAGTTTATGTTCCGGCTTTATCGCTTGTCAGGAGGAGGACCATACGGTACCCCAATATCCTTCCGACCCCGACGATACGGACGACTCTATCACCATCCTGTATGACTGGGAAGAGAACCGCACCGGGCTGTTAGCATCCACCGACATGGTATTGCTTTATGGCGGAGGACATCATCGCACTCCTTACACATGGGATAAAAGCCGATTGACTTCTTATGTCACTTATGTAGACACCGAATTGCATGCCCACTGGTTATTCGACAGTTTCCTTTTCCTCGAAATCATGGATAAAGGAGTGGGAGGTGAAAATAAAATGTTTGCCAACGGCTACGGTCTTGAGTCTGCCAATCAAACAGACTGGAGTAATCTTATCAACTATTACTTCCAGTCCGACA
Organism: Bacteroides ovatus; assembly: GCA_030844565.1. Classification (GTDB taxonomy): domain Bacteria; phylum Bacteroidota; class Bacteroidia; order Bacteroidales; family Bacteroidaceae; genus Bacteroides; species Bacteroides ovatus_A. The sequence goes on along the minus strand of JAUUNK010000014.1, from coordinate 23,442 downwards.
CAGGCATCGGAGCTTTAGATGCCTGTATAAAAGAAGCAAGCTACGCTCTAGGAACATCCTCCCAGAAACGACAGATTGTGATGTGTATTCCCGAGCCTATCGTCCGCCAACATCCGGAAGAACCCTCTTCCTCCACTAAATATTGGGGAAAGATAGACAACCAGACACTTGATTTTTCAAAATCAAGCGACCGGATTAAAGCCTGCAAATGGTATATCAACCAGATACGCGCTAAATTCGACGAGAAGAAATATCAAAACGTGGAACTGGCAGGCTTTTACTGGATAGCAGAAAAAGCAACCGACACGCGAAGTATCCTGAAGTCCCTAGCAACCTACTTAAACAAATTGAAATACACTTTTAACTGGATTCCCTATTACGGTGCAGACGGATACAACCAATGGCAGTCGTTAGGATTTAACTATGCCTACTTCCAGCCGAATTACTTTTTCAATGAATCCGTTCCCGATTCACGCTTGGAGGATGCTTGCCGAAAAGCAATCGACAACAATATGCACATGGAACTTGAGTTTGACGACAATGCCTTGAGTAGCCGGGGAAAAGCCTATCGACTCAGAAACTACATGAAAACATTCAAAGAACAGGGTATCTGGGAGAAAAAGCGACTCGCCTACTATCAGGGAAGCGCTTCGCTGCTGGCATTAAAGAACTCGGGGAATCCGACAGATACTCAACTATATCATGAGTTCTGCAACTTTGTAATCAACCGTCCTATCCGAATCTCACATTCATCAACATTATCTAAAACAGAATCGACCTATGAATAGCAAATATCTGTATATCCTCCTTCTCTTCGCACTGATTGCTTGCCAACAAGATGCGGACACCACTCCACCAGCATTGAAAGAAATGTGCCAAAGACTATTTCCCCAACACGCTCATTCTTTCCGATTTGAATTGCTGGCAGACTCTACAGATACAGACCGTTTCACAATAGAATCTGCTCATGGAAAAATACTTATCAAAGGAAACGACCGAAATTCATTAGCCGCAGGACTCAATCATTACCTGAAATATTATTGCCACACCCATGTTTCATGGTATGCTTTGGACTCAGTCCGGATGCCGGACAAATTGCCTGAGCTTTCTACTCCCATATCTATTCGTTCCCGATGTGACAACCGTTTCTTTTTGAACTATTGCACATTCGGATATACCATGCCTTATTGGAAATGGAAAGACTGGGAACGGCTAATCGATTGGATGGCACTGAACGGCATAACTATGCCCCTGGCTATCACCGGACAAGAATCAATCTGGTACAAGGTATGGACGGATATGGGATTAACCGACGAGCAAGTACGTTCTTATTTCACAAGTCCTGCCCACCTGCCTTGGCATCGTATGTCTAACGTCGACTACTGGCAGAGCCCGCTACCTCACTCATGGTTGGAGAAACAGGAAGAATTGCAGAAACTAATTCTCCAGAGAGAACGGGAATTCGACATGACACCCATCCTTCCTGCATTCGCAGGACACGTACCGGCTGAACTAAAAAACATTTATCCGAATGCTAAGATCTATCAAATGAGTAAATGGGGAGGATTCGACGAGAAATACCGCAGTCATTTTATTGACCCCACCGACACGCTCTACCACACTATCCAGAAACTCTTTCTCGAGGAACAAACGAAAGTATATGGCACCGACCACATCTATGGCATAGACCCCTTTAACGAAGTGGACTCCCCCAACTGGAGCGAAGAGTTCCTTGCCAATGTATCCACCCAGATTTATGAATCCATCCATCAGGTAGACCCGGCAGCCCAATGGTTGCAAATGACATGGATGTTCTATTATGACAAACAAAAATGGACTCAGCCGCGCATCCGCTCTTTTCTAAGTGCTGTGCCTGACAACAAACTCATATTGCTCGACTACTACTGCGACCACACCGAAATATGGAGAGAAACGGAGAAGTATTACGGCAAACCCTACATCTGGTGTTACCTGGGAAATTTCGGAGGAAACACGATGATGGTAGGAAACCTCAACGACATCGATTTCAAAATCAAACGTCTCTTTGCCGAAGGCGGCGACAATGTATATGGACTGGGAGCCACCCTCGAAGGATTCGATGTCAACCCGCTTATGTATGAATTCGTATTCGACCAAGCATGGGATCATCCGCTTAATACCCGTGAATGGGTAAACAACTGGGCTATGTGCAGAGGAGGCAATCAGGACCAACATATCTTAAAAGCATGGGAAGAACTGCATCAGAAAATATATACCAGCCTTGCCACAGGCGGACAGGCAGTATTAATGAATGCCCGCCCGCGACTGATAGGCATTAAAAGCTGGAACACCAATCCGAACATCCACTACGACAACTGCGGCCTCTGGCAGATATGGAAAGAATTGCTGAAAGCCGAAAACGTCGCCAACAACGACTACCGCTTTGACGTAACCAATGTGGGTAGGCAGGTTCTCGGCAATCTATTCTCTGATTTCAGAGACCAATTTACCGCTTGCTACAACCGGAAAGATATAATAGGCATGCAAAAGTGGAGCACACGAATGGACAGCCTTTTGCTCGATACAGACCGCCTGCTGTCTTGTGAAACAACCTTCTCCATCGGGAAATGGCTGCAAGATGCCAAAGATTATGGAGATACCCCACAAGAAAAAGAGTACTACGAAGAAAATGCGCGCTGCATCCTCACCGTATGGGGACAACAGGATACCCAACTGAACGACTACGCCAACCGGGGCTGGGGAGGTCTTACCCGAAGTTTCTACCGGGAACGCTGGAAGCGTTTCACAGAAAAAGTTATCAACTCAGCCCAACAGGGAAAAGCCTTTAAGGAAGAAGAATTCCACCGGGACATCACCCAATTCGAACAGGATTGGACGCTACAGAATGAGCCGTTTCCTCTGGTCTCGGGAGAAGACCCAATTCAGCTGGCACGAAGTCTCCTCTTAAAATACGAAGGTTACTTCGTTTTTTGAATGCAGCTTTTCGCTTTTCCTAGAAAAGGAAGAAAACGTATGCCCTACCTTTGTTTTATCAATAGTATACTATAAAACACCAATACATGGAAAACAATACTCCTTATACAAGAAAAAAAACGTACTATATATCTTTGGCCATCCTCGCCGGCATGTTCTTTATATTCGGATTTGTATCCTGGGTCAACTCCATTTTGATCCCCTACTTCCGTATATCCTGCGAATTGAGCCACTTTGAATCCTATTTTGTAGCCTTTGCATTCTACATCGCCTACTTTGTGATGGCTGTTCCCTCAGGAGTTCTCTTAAAGAAAGTAGGATTTAAAAAGGGAATCATGTACGGTTTCATGCTCACTTCCCTGGGAGCCTTCATTTTTGTTCCGGCAGCTCTGGCACGCCAGTTCGCAATATTCCTTGTCGGTTTGTTTTCCATAGGCACGGGGTTAGCCATCTTACAGACAGCAGCCAATCCCTATGTGACAATTATAGGACCTATCGAGAGCGCGGCACAACGTATCAGCATCATGGGAATCTGTAACAAAGTGGCAGGCATCATCTCCCCGCTCATCTTCGCCGCTCTCATCTTGCAGGCTAACGACAGCGAGCTCTTCGCACTGATTGAATCCGGCACATTGGACGAAGCGACCAAAAACGCCATGCTCAATGAACTGATACAGCGCGTTATTCTTCCTTACAGCATCCTAGGTATCATCCTGCTGTTAACCGGCATAGGTATTCGCTACTCTGTACTGCCGGAAATCAACACCGACGAACAAAATGCCTCCGATGAAAAAGACAATAAACAGACCAACAAGAAAAGCATTCTTGATTTCCCCTACCTTATATTGGGAGCCTTAGCTATCTTTTTTCATGTAGGCACACAAGTGATAGCCATCGACACCATCATTAACTATGCCAATTCTATGGGAATGGATTTGTTGGAAGCAAAAGTTTTCCCTTCCTACACGCTAGGATACACCATGATAGGATACATACTCGGCATCATCCTTATCCCTAAATACATTTCACAGAAAAACGCGCTGATAGGTTGCACCATCCTGGGACTTCTTCTTTCATTGGGAGTGGTATGGGCAAATTTTGATATGACACTTTTCGGTCACGAAGCCAACGCCTCTATCTTTTTCCTCAACGCACTCGGCTTTCCCAATGCCCTTATCTATGCAGGAATCTGGCCCCTGTCTATCCACAGACTGGGAAAATTCACCAAAACCGGCTCTTCTCTCCTGATTATGGGATTATGTGGCAATGCCATTCTACCACTGGTCTACGGACACTTAGCCGATTTATATAGTCTGCGCATCGGTTATTGGGTGCTTATCCCTTGCTTCATCTATCTGATATTCTTTGCCATCAAAGGACATAAAATCAGTTCGTGGAAATAAAATCATACGAAAGACCACAAAAAACGAAAAAATGGAAAGACTGATTATCAAAAACGGAAAAATTATACTCCCTGCGGGTATAGAAACCGATAAGATACTGGTATGCAGAAACGGAAAAATAGAACAGATTATTCCCTCCGCATCATTTATGCCTCAACCCGGCGACCTCGAAATAGATGCAAACCATCAATATGTTTCTCCGGGATTTATCGACATGCACGTTCATGGTGGTGGAGGACACGACTTTATGGATGGAACCGTTGAAGCCTTTTTGGCAATAGCCGAGACACACGCCCGATATGGCACCACCGCCATGGTGCCGACCACATTAACCAGCACCTACGACGAGCTTCTATCAACCTTTTCCGTGTATCAGGAAGCAAAGCATCTCAACAAAAAGGGAGCCCAATTTATCGGTCTTCATCTCGAAGGTCCTTATTTCTCTCCCAAACAATGTGGCGCACAGGACCCTAATTACCTGAAAAAACCATGTCCGGAAGAATATAATGCTATTCTGAATGCCTCACAGGATATTGTACGCTGGAGTGTAGCGCCCGAGCTGGAAGGCGCTATCGAACTGGGAGAGACTCTCAGGAAGAAGCATATCCTCCCCTCCATCGCCCACACCGATGCCATTTATGAAGAAGTGGCAGAGGCATACCAGGCGGGCTATACTCACATAACCCATCTCTACTCCGCCATGTCATCCGTTACCCGCAGAAACGCATTTCGCTACGCAGGTGTAGTGGAATCCGCCTATCTGATTGATGGCATGACGGTAGAAATCATTGCCGACGGCATCCACTTGCCTAAGCCGCTGCTCCAATTTGTATATAAATTCAAAGGTCCGGACAAGATTGCACTTTGCACAGACTCCATGCGGGGGGCAGGTATGCCGGAAGGAGAATCCATCTTAGGCAGCCTGAACAACGGGCAGAAAGTCATTATCGAAGACGGGGTTGCCAAACTTCCGGACCGCTCCGCCTTTGCCGGAAGTGTAGCCACCGCCGACCGCTTAGTGAGAACCATGATAAATATAGCCGGCGTTCCCTTGACGGATGCTATCCGTATGATGACCCTTACCCCCGCCCGCATTCTTCATGTGGATTCTAAAAAAGGTTCTTTGGAAGAAGAGAAAGATGCCGATATCGTCATTTTCGACAATCATATTAACATAACAACAACTATATCAGAAGGCCATGTTATCTACACTAAATGAAACATACGTGTTTCAACAAGAACAACTAACCGTGAAGATGTTTCCCTCTATCCAAGAAATGGGAAAGTGTGCAGCCATCGAAGTGACCAACAAAATATGCGAACTTCTGGAGAAAAAAGCGGAAATCAATATGATATTCGCATCCGCCCCTTCACAAAGCGAGTTTCTCCACCAGCTCATCCACAGCCCACAAATTGATTGGACACGCATCAATGCTTTCCACATGGATGAATATATCGGCATTTCCCCCGAAGCTCCACAAAGTTTTGGCAACTTCCTGCGACAACGCATCTTTAAAAAAGTACCTTTTAAAACGGTGCATTACTTAAATGGATGTGCAGAGAATCTGGAGCAAGAATGCAGTCGCTATTCCGATCTGCTCCTACGCCATCCGGTCGACATTGTTTGCCTGGGAATCGGAGAAAACGGACATATCGCGTTCAACGACCCAGATGTCGCCGACTTCAACGATCCGAAACTGGTGAAGGTGGTAGAACTAGACCCTGTATGCCGCCAGCAACAAGTAAATGAAAAATGTTTCGAAGCTTTCGACCTTGTTCCGGCTAAAGCATTGACGTTGACGATTCCGGCGCTGTTAAAAGCTGATTGGATGTTCTGTATTGTTCCCTTCCGGAGTAAAGCCCGCGCTGTATACAATGCCATTTACGGAGAGATTTCGGAAAAATGTCCTGCCAGTATATTGCGCAAGAAAGAAAATTCTTATTTATATTTGGACTCCGAAAGTGCAGAACGAATAAACTTATAAACGCGTATGAAAAAGATTTTGTTTTTCCTCATTGCCTTCCTGCCCCTCAGTTTTAATCTATATGCAGAGCATGTTATTAAAATAGGAATCATCGGACTGGACACCTCGCATTCCACCGCTTTCACCGAACTTCTTAATGGAGATTCGGAGGACGAATTTGTGAAAGAGTTTGAGATTGTAGCAGCTTATCCCTACGGTTCAAAGACCATTCAGTCGAGCTACGAACGGATACCCGGATATATAGAAGAAGTCAAAAAACATGGCGTAGAAATCACGTCCTCCATAGCGGAACTACTGGAAAAGGTAGACTGCGTTATGCTCGAAACAAACGACGGCAGAATCCATCTGGAGCAAGCCCTGGAAGTTTTTAAGTCAGGCAAAATCTGCTATATAGACAAGCCTATCGGTGCCACCTTGGGACAGACCATTGCTATTTATGAAATGGCAGAAAAGTACAAAGTTCCCATATTTTCTTCTTCTGCACTCAGATATTCTCCTCAAAACCAAAAGTTAAGAAACGGAGAGTTCGGCAAAATAGTGGGAGCGGATTGCTATTCTCCCCACAAAGTGGAGCCTACTCATCCTGATTTCGGCTTCTACGGCATTCACGGAGTAGAGACTTTGTACACGCTGATGGGCACCGGATGCGAGGCTGTCAACCGCCTGTCTTCCAAAGATGCAGACGTCGTAGTGGGACGCTGGAAAGACGGACGGATAGGCTCTTTCAGAGGGATTAAAGAAGGACCGGCTATCTATGGCGGAACAGCCTATACTCCCGAAGGCGCCGTAGCGGCAGGCGGATATGCCGGATACAAAGTGTTGCTCGACGAGATTCTGAAATTCTTCAAAACAGGCATAGCTCCCATTTCTAAAGAAGAAACTATCGAGATTTTCACTTTTATGAAAGCCTCCAACATGAGTAAAGAGCAAAATGGAAGAATCGTCACCCTGGAAGAGGCATATCAGAAAGGACTAAAAGAGGCACAGAAATTAATCAAGGCCTGTAACAAATAATGACCACATGAAATATACCTGCACAAACATCAGCATCCTGTTTATCTCCTGTCTGGTTGCTTCGTGTTCTTTCTCCAAGAGACAGACCGGCCACAATGCCGCGGAAGAGAAACACCCCCTGGGGCTGGTAGTGCTCGACCCGGGACATTTCCACGCCAGCTTATTACAAAAGAATCCGCTGGAAGGAGTGAATGACACCGTACACGTTTATGCTCCCCGCGGAGCAGAGGTAGACCAATATCTGGATAATATCGGCTCCTACAACCAACGCCCCGAAAATCCTACTTCCTGGAAAGAAGAGGTGTATATAGGAAATGATTATCTGTCTAAAATGCTCTCCGAGCACAAAGGAGACATCGTCGTTTTAGCAGGAAACAACCAAAAAAAGACAAACTATATCCTGCAAGCCATCCAGGCAGGCTATCATGTTCTTTCGGACAAGCCGCTGGCTATCAACCAACAAGACTTCGAGCTGCTCACAAAAGCATACCGACTGGCAAAAGAAAAAGACTTGCTCCTATATGATCTCATGACCGAACGCTATGATATTCTGAATATTGTAGAAAAAGAGCTGTTACACCATTCCGGCGTATTCGGTGAATTGCAAAAGGGAACAAAAGACAATCCGGCAATCGTCCTTGAAAGTATACACCACTTTTTCAAAACAGTATCCGGAAAACCGCTAACCCGCCCGGCATGGTATTATGACGTGGAACAACAAGGCGAAGGCATTGCCGATGTGACCACCCATCTGATTGATTTGGTGAACTGGCAATGTTTCCCTGATGAAGCTCTTCACTACCATTCGGATGTAAACGTAGTGGACGCCCGGCATTGGGCTACCCGTATCACCTTACCGGAATTCAGCCAATCCACTCAAATGGACACATTTCCAGCTTATCTGACTAAATATGTGAAGAACAACGTCTTGGAAGTTATGGCAAACGGAACGCTCACTTACACAGTAAAGGATATTAATGTAGGCATGAAAGTTACCTGGAACTATGCCCCCCCACGTGATGGCGGCGACACTTTCAGTTCGATAAAGAAAGGTAACAAGGCGACCCTCGAAATCGTTCAAAACAAAGAAAACAAATTTATTAAGCAACTCTACGTTCGGAAAGCCGCGGGCATAGAGGAAGCAGAATTCACCAAGCAATTGCAAAAAGCGATTCAAGAGCTACAAGCAACCTATCCTTTCCTGTCCGTAAAGAAGGAAAAAGAAGGTCTCTACCTCATCGACATTCCTCAAGAAGCCAGGCTGGGACATGAAGCTCATTTTAGTAAAGTGGCAGAAACTTTTTTGAATTACCTGCACACTAAAACTCTTCCGGAATGGGAAAACGAAAATACAATATCCAAATATTACATAACGACCACAGCAGTAGAACTCGCAAAGAAAAAGGAGAAAGAATGAAGAAAGGCACGGACCAGTGTTAGAAGCAGAGACTAAATATTACGTCAGTGAATCCATGTTTCATGGATTCATTCCTCATATTATGGGGACCCGGTTTGATATCCTGGTTATTCATCCGGATACCGACCGGATAAACCGTATATGGCTCACTCTTACGGACGAATTGGAAAGACTGGATAAGATGTTGAACCGCTTCGATGCCCACAGCGAAATCGCCCGGATAAACTCCCGCCTCTCTACGACTCCCATTTGTATCAGTGAAGAATTAGAAGAAATCCTCTGTCTCTGCCGATACTATTATGAAAAGACTTTCCATCTTTTCGACATCACCCTGAAAGATTTCTCTTGCCTGCAACACGCTGATAAACTGAATATTTATTCCACGACTTCTCCCCTATCGCTTGATTTGGGCGGCTTCGCCAAAGGATATGCCTTAAAAAAGATTCGTCACCTTCTTCTGCAAGAAGATATAGAACATGCTTTTATCGACTTCGGAAACAGTTCCATCCTGGGGATGGGACATCATCCGTATGGTGACTGCTGGAAAGTAAGCCTACTGAATCCCTATACTCAAATGCCCTTAGGGGAGTTTAAGTTGAGAAACGAGGCGCTATCCACCTCCGGCAACACCTTCCGTTATTCCGGGCATATCATAAATCCGACAACCGGAGTCTACAACGGACAACGGCAAACCGCCACTATCGTAGCCACCGACCCGTTGGATGCGGAAGTACTTAGCACCGTCTGGATGATTGCCAGCGAAACGGAACAGAAAGAAATAAGTAAAAACTTCGATAACGTAAAAGGAACCCTATACATGCTATAAAATATATGAGAAACAAGACTGAAAAAGGAGTAGACCTGAGCCTCAGACAATTCATCAAAAATCTGGGATACATAGCCGGAGGCACAGCCTTACTAGCCACCACACCCTGGCTAATCTCCTGTACGCCTGAGAAACTTAAAGAAATCAGTAACCACAAAGCACGCATTGCCCTCATCGGCACCGGTTCCAGAGGGCAATATCATATTCACAATCTCAAAGACATTCCCCATGCACAAATCGTTGCCGTCTGCGACAACTACGCCCCCAACTTAGAGAAAGCGTTGGAGCTATGCCCGGGAGCAAAATCCTTTACCGACTACCATAAGCTATTGGAAGCCGCAGATATTGACGGAGTTATCATCTCCACCCCCCTAAACTGGCATGCCCCCATCGTGCTCGATTCTCTGGCGGCAGGCAAACACGTATTCTGCGAAAAAGCAATGGCACGCACGCTGGAAGAATGCAAGGCCATTTATCAAGCCTATCAGAACACGGACCGGGTACTCTATTTCTGCATGCAACGCATGTATGACGAGAAATATATCAAAGGAATGCAAATGATACATTCCGGTCTCATCGGAGACGTGGTCGGCATGCGATGCCATTGGTTCAGAAATGCCGATTGGCGCCGTCCTGTCCCCTCACCGGAGCTAGAACGCAAAATCAACTGGCGGCTGTATAAAGAAAGCTCCGGAGGACTGATGACAGAACTAGCCTGTCATCAACTCGAAGTTTGCAACTGGGCAGCTCAAAAGATGCCGGAATCCATCATTGGTATGGGAGATATTGTTTTCTGGAAAGACGGGCGCGAAGTGTATGACAGCGTAAACGTCACCTATCGATACTCCGACGGAGCCAAAATCTCCTACGAATCGCTGATAGCCAACAAATTCAATGGGATGGAAGACCAGATTCTGGGAAACAAAGGCACGATGGAAATGGCAAAAGGCATCTATTATCTGGAAGAAGACCATTCTACCTCCGGCATCCGCCAGCTCATTGGACAGGTAAAGGACAAGGTGTTTGCCGCCATTCCGGCTGCCGGTCCCATTTGGCGTCCCGAAATAAAAATGGAGTATACACCGCATCTTGTAATCGAAGGAGATATACACGTCAACAACGGACTTAATATGATTGGAGTGGACAAAGACGGTTCGGATATTATACTCTCTGCCTTCTGCCAATCCTGTATAACCGGAGAGAAAGCGCAAAATGTAGTAGAAGAAGCCTACTGTTCCACCGTGCTCTGCCTGCTCGGTAATCAGGCTATGGACGAACAACGCCGCATCTTCTTCCCCGACGAATATAAAATACCCTACATGAAATTTTAAAGCATGAAAGACATCATCATTACATCCCGCAAGATACGCAGAGAAAGAAATATCTATCTATTCAGTTTTGCACTTTCTTTTATCATCAATATCATCGCCATCGTGATATATACCCGCCCCTGGACCGAACTATTCAGCCAGATAGGATATGTCGTCGCCATTAGTTTCTTTATTTATTTTCTACTGTGGATTCCCCGCCTGTTCTTCCTCGCCTTCCGCCATTTCTTCAAGAGAAAAAGAGCGTAAGTTGCGTTTTTTGAAGACCGATTGACGGAAAAGAAACCCGGTATTATCTGACAACCTCTTAATTTTGAAAAAAATAAGCACTATGACTACAAGAAGAGATTTTATAAAAAAAACAGTAGCAGGCACAGCCGCACTTTCTTTAGGAAGTATCCTTCCCGGATTCACTTCTTCCGGTTACCACGAAATCCTTGGAGCAAATGATAAAATACGTATCGGCGTCATCGGTGTAAACTCCCGTGGAAATGCGCTGGCACAGGGATTCGCCAAGATGAAAGGATGCGAAGTGACCTATCTTTGCGATGTCGACTCCAGAGCCTTGGAAAAATGCCAGGCAGACGTACATAAAATAAGCGGACGCACTCCCAAAGGCGAGAAAGATATTCGCAAAATGCTGGAATCGGATGAATTTGAGGCGGTAGTAATTGCCACTCCCGACCACTGGCATGCCAAAGCGGCTATCATGGCCATGCAAGCCGGAAAACACGTCTATCTTGAAAAACCCACCAGCCACAATCCGGCAGAGAATGAAATGTTGATCCGCGCCACACTAAAATACAACCGGGTGGTCCAGGTGGGAAACCAAAGGCGTTCGTGGCCGAACGTCATTCGTGCCATAGAAGAAATAAAATCGGGCACTATCGGTAAAGTGAGGTATGCCAAATCATGGTATGTCAACAACCGCCCCACTATCGGGACAGGCAAAGTGATTCCCGTCCCCGATTATTTAGACTGGGACTTATGGCAAGGCCCCGCTCCGCGTGTTACTCACTTCAAAGACAACTATATTCACTACAACTGGCACTGGTTCTGGAACTGGGGTACGGGCGAGGCATTGAATAACGGAACCCATTTTGTCGACATCCTTCGCTGGGGACTCGACGTGGAATATCCCACCAAAGTGGATTCTATCGGAGGGCGCTACCGCTTTCAGGACGACTGGCAGACACCGGATACCCAGCTTATTACCTATCAATTTGGCGACGAGGCATCGTGCTCGTGGGAAGGACGCAGCTGCAACAGCACTCCCGTAGACAGCTACGGCGTAGGCACCGCTTTTTATGGAGAGAAAGGAACACTCTTCATCAGCGGCGGCAATGAATACAAAATAGTAGACTTACAAGGAAAAGTCATCAAGGACGTAAAAAGCAACTTGAAATTCGAGACCGGTAATCTGCTCAATCCATCGGAAAAACTGGATGCCTACCACTTCGAAAACTGGTTTGACGCCATCCGTAAAGGAACGAAGCTAAACTCCGGTATCGTAGATGCCTGCATCAGCACCCAACTGGTGCAATTGGGCAACATCGCCCAGCGTGTAGGCCATTCCCTGACCATCGACCCCAGCAGCGGACGTATCCTCAACGACTTGGAAGCCAACAAGCTTTGGGGCAGAGAATATGAGAAAGGCTGGGAAATACGTGTATAACATTATTCCCCTGAATATTTTTCTTCATTAGGTATGTTTTTTTTATAGAGATACGTTCTTTCCGGAGCGTATCTCTATTTTTTTGATTGACTATTCGGAGTTGCTTGACACCCGGGTGTCAAACATACCAAGACCCGGGTGTCATGCAGCCTGACACCCGGGTGTGGTGCAGGTAGTTCTTACAATGGAAAAGTTTTCTATTAAAAGAGAAATGATGCTCTCTTATACGATCAAAGAAACCACCCCAATAAAAGCGTGAAGAATCCCCCTAATTGTTCTTTAAACATGCGAAGAGCTAATTCAATATGTTTTTCAACAGTACGAATGGAGATACCCAGCCTATCGGCAATTTCTTGATTGGTCAGGGATTTAAAACGACTTAGGCAGAATACACTTCTGCGCTTAGGAGGCATTGCATTAATCACACTTTGCACAGCTTCCCGCAATTCACGGTAATCCGCCGGAACTTCTTCGCTAGGTGAAGACTGTTCTAACATCATCATATCCTCCGTCAACACTACATGGGTGTTATATTTTGTACGGAGATGATTAAAAATCTCCCGTTTAGAAAGTACATAGATATAGTTCTTGATAGACATTGTTTCGTCCAGAGCTTCGCGATGTATCCAGATTTTCATAAATACATTCTGGATAATATCTTCCGCCGCTCCTTCATCCTTCAACATGCCTCTGGCAAAAGCAAAAAAGGTAGGATAATAACGATGAAAGAGGGTTTCATAGCTTTTCATGTCTCCATCTCTCAACTGTCGCAGCAACAGTTGTTCTTCAGTAACGGAAAATGATTCGGTTTTATTCATCGTTTATTTTGCAAAAGATTCCAGTCAACAAAGCTATAAATAAAAAGAAGATATACCCACCCTCACTTAAAATCACATCATATTGTAATATGAAAAAAGAAAATGTACAGGGTACAGCAAGTTTTCGGGTGACAAAACTATGAAATTAATATGAAAGATTCAAGTCTTACTACAAATACTGACTAATTAAAAAAAAAGTTTAAGAACGGTTACGTACCCTCGCCGGATCATGTGTTCTTCATTATAGAGACGAGTCACACATAGCGCGCTATTAACCATTGAATCAAATTTATTTAAAGAACATGAGAAATTTTCTACTTTTACTCTTATTACTTATGCCCATGCTTGGCAGTTGCTCTGATGATTATGATGACTCAGCAGCCTGGAAGGACATTGACGGGATCTATAAAGATCTCGACCTACTGACAGAGAAACTCAATAGCCTGCAACTACAAGCAGATGCCTTGAGCCAGATTATCAAAGGGGGAGCCATCACTTCTATCACAGAAGCCAGCGACGGTGGTTTCATTGTAGCCTACAAAGGTGCAGACAATATAGAGCATAACTTTACAATTGCCACTACCGACCAAATGATTTCTACTCCGATTATCGGGATACAGAAAGATGCCGAAACTTACTATTGGACCGTTACAACAGAGGGAAAAACGACATTCCTACTGGATACCAATAATCAAAAGATTCCTGTAACAGGGAATACTCCCAAAATAGAGGTGGATAAAAACGGATACTGGACAATTAACGGGAAACAAATATTAGACAGTAATCAAAAACCTATTAAAGCTGAAGGGAAAATTGCTTCCTTGATTACAAAAGTCGAAATGAATGATAATGGAACAGCTTCTATCAGTTTAGGAAATGGAGAGAAATTATCAGTCAACACATTTACCTTATTTAATGTAGAATTCAAGAATGCAGGGCAGCTTGCCATACCACCTATTACTATAAAGGAAGGAATAAAAAGCCTTACGCTGGACTATAACATTATCAGGCAAAAAGCAACGCAAACATTGATGTTGATTACACGTAGTGATGAGACTCTGAAGGTAAAACTAAACAGTAGTGATAAAACTATGTCTGTTACATTTACTGAAAACTTCGAAGAAGGAACAACCATGGTCATGCTCTATGATACCGAAGATAACATCTTAATCAAGCCGGTACGCTTCACCCTGCCTGTTATAGAGAACGGAGGTATCGCTACGGGAGTAGACTTTAAAGAATTTATCGATGCTGTCACTAACGGTAGCAGTTTACGTAAGTTCAAAAACACGGAAGGTGATGTAGTATTACTCAACAACATCGATATGCAAGGTATCACATTAAAAAGTGGCGCTGGTAGTGCGGTAGGTAGTAATACAACCAAGCCAAATACCAAAGTGATATACACAGTCGGGCAACAAACTTTTAACGAAACCTTCGATGGCAAAGGACATTCAATTACCAATCTAAGCTGCCTATATAATCTTGAAGATGGCAACATCGCTCATGGCTTATTCAACGCACTTGGTAAATCAGGAATCATCAAAAACCTCACAATCTCCGGCAAAGCTACCATTACAGGAAATGCCCCGCAAGGAGCTGCAATCGGAGGATTGGTAGGTTATTGCGAAGGGAATATACTAGCATGTACCAATAAGATGAATTTATCTTTTGAAGGTACAAATGCAACTAACGTTGGTGTTCGCATGGGTGGTCTCGTCGGTGTACTCTTTGGAAACAAAATAGGAGACGCAACTCAGGCAAACGGATGCACCAATGAAGGTATACTTATTTGTGGTAGCATTACTAATACCGCTTCCGGCGCCTATTCTGCGTTCAATCAGGGAGGTATAGCCGGGTACATAGAAAATGGGGAAGCCTACATCGGATATGCAACCAACAAAGGAGCCATCAGCGCACCTTCGGGACGTACCGGAGGTATTGTAGGTACTCTTCAGGAAGGCTGTATTGAAAACTGTATCAACGAAGGGCTTATCCAGGATGATATAAACGGAGTTTTTGCAGGGGTGGCCAAACGATATAACGTAAAACGCATAGGGGGGCTTGCGGGGGGTATAAACACTGACAGGCATATAAAGAACTGCATAAATAATGGTAATGTGTACTCACAAAATGGTAGCCGGACAGGAGGATTTGTAGGTCACAATGCGGGATATGTCCAATCGTGTACCAATAACGGTATTATTTTGTCGGATGCAACCGTAGACGGCAACAATAAACATGGAGCCGGATGGGCATGCGGCTATAGCGGTACAAAGACCGGAGTAGACTATATCAGCGATTGCCATATCGGAGGAAAAGTAGGAGACTACAGTATCTATCAGAATAATCCGGAAGATGCTCCTGCGGCAACTTATAGCAATGCTGTCCGTCATGGTGCTTTCTCAAAAGAGGCCAATAATTTCTCTAACCAAGATGAATCTTATTATGATTGGACAATAACTGAAGAGTGTGAACTTGCATCAGGAATCATATATAAACATTATTCCTTCACCAACTTCAACCAAAATATCTATGCTATTGAAATTGACATGAACAATCCGAAAGTCACTTTCGAAACTGTAATAGCAGACGAGCTTTGCCCGAATCCTAACGGAAATAATAATAGTAACAATGGAAAAATTCTCCGTGAGACACTTTCTGAAACTTGTGTAAGACGAAGAGGAGAAGGAAGAAATATTGTAGCAGGCATCAATACCGGATTCTTTAATTCCCACGACGGCTTCCCCAGAGGAATGCATATTGAAGAAGGAGAACCAGTATTTGTTAACAACCCGCATGTACGTTCTCTTCTGACTAACCATGTCTGGGGATTTACCTTCTTTGATGATCGTGCAGTCAGTTTTGAAAAAAGAGCTTTCGCAGGTAGATTAAAAGTCGGAACAAAACAATATGAATATTACTCCATCAACGATACGATTGTCCGTTTAAATGGCAAGCCATCTTATGATGCTAACTTATATACTTTCAGATATGTAAAAGAACCGCATCCGGGACTGACTAACCCCATAGGACCTCAAGCTCTGTTTATTATAGGCAAAAACGACCAGCCACTTAAAGTCAACTCCGGCGATTTCAATGCAACCATTACTCAAATCATTGACGGACGAACCTCAAGCGTGGAAGCTCCTTACGTAACAAGTAAGGATGAATGGGTATTGCAAGTAACTGGAGAAAAAGCCGACGAACTAGCCCAACTCTTAAAAACGGGAGATAAGGTAAAAATTAGTGCTGAACTAAAGATTGGTACTTCTACAGAGCCAATCAAAGTACATAATTCCAGCATGTACCGTTATGTGTACAACGGAGTATACGCTGCGCCTCCTAAGAAAGAAGATGCAGAAACTATCAACCCTACCACTAATCTGGGTATAACACAGGATAAATCAAAGATAATTATTTTTTGTGTGGATGGAAGAACCGACAATGACAGAGGACTCGACTTCTATGAAGCTTACCGCGTCAGCAAGAAACTGGGATTGCATGATGTAATCCGTTTTGATGGAGGAGGTTCCACTGTGATGTGGACTTATGAGAATGGTATCGGGAAAATCATCAACCACGCATCCGACGCTAACGGAGAAAGAAGCTGCATGAACTACCTGCATGTCAGAGTGCTTGAATAACGAATTAAACGAATGGTAATCAACGAATATATGAAAAAGTTTATAAGTATCTCTCTATCTATTTATATCTGCCTTTTTTGGGGAAGTTGCAGTTCTTACAACGATGAACGAATCTGGCAAGATATTAACAATATAGAGCAAACGATTGAAGATTATGAATCCCTGACTCGAACATTGACCGAGCAAATGTTATCCCTATCAGAAGTGCTAAATAGCTCATTTATCACTCTCATCAGTCAGGATGCCGATGGCAACTATGTAATATCCTACAGTGAAGATGGTGGAGAGACCCACACTGTCACCCTTGCTACCCAGGACAAGATAACTAAGTTACCCATCATTACTGCCAAACAAGACACAGACGGTAATCTCTATTGGGCACAAACTACTGATAAAGGCAAATCTTATACATTCATCCTTAACGATGAGGGCGCGAAGTTCCCTGTAGGAGGAACAATGCCTGATGTAAGAATCGACGAAAACGGATATTGGAATATAAACGGAGGCACTACTGGCGTATTGGCAAATGACTTAAGCAACTTGTTATTCCAATCAGCCTACGTAGACAATAAAACAGGAGAAGCTGTATTTGTTCTCGCCGACGGGCAAGAATTACGAATGAATCTGCAAGAGGCACTGGGCATCCGATTCAACAGTCCGGTCTATAATTCTATAACCGACTATGCCGTCCCGGTAAGTATCCCCTACGAAATATACGGGACCCAATCGAAGAATGCATACGTAGACTTATTTACTGCTTATAACATGGAGGTCAAAATAGACAAATCTTCTTCTACACTTATTGCTACTATGAAAGAAGGAGCTACTGAAGGAAACATCTTACTATTGGCGAGCGCAGGCAACAATACCATACTGAAACCTATATACTTCACCTATGGTACAGTAATCCTGGAGGAGCCTAAATATCAGGGACATGTAGGTCCAATCCAGCTGAGAGGAACCCAGCAAGAAATAGAAATGCAAATATCTGCCAATATATCCTATCAGGTAACTACCGAGAACGAATGGATTACCTACAAAGGCACCCGTGCTGTGGCGACAACGACGCATGCATTCAGTGTTTTAGCTAATGAAACAGGGGATGAACGAACCGGAAAAATAACATTCTCCAATTCACTCTACAATATTTCTTCCAGCATTAACGTGATACAAGAAGCAAAAGAGGTAGAAGCCAAAGGAGGCATCAGTACAGCCACCGACCTGGTTAATTTTGCCAAAGCCGTCAATAATGGCTCCAATACTTCACGCTGGCAAAATGATACAGGAGAAATCGTTTTATTGAATGACATAGACATGGCATCCGTAACAGACTGGACACCCATAGGTGATATAGATGCTTCCAATTATACCACAGCGGAACCTTACGTGAGCGTACATCCGTTTACAGGCATCTTCAACGGACAAGGATTTGCTATCAAAAACTGGAACTACAGTGTAGATATAACAAACGGGAGGTTGTCTTATGGCTTATTCGGAGCAATAGAAAATGCAACTGTCAAAAACCTTGTTTTAGGAGACGCCAATACACCTGTGACCTGGACTATAAGCGGAACAGCTCCTAAATACACCGTCATTGCTCCTCTTGTTTGCTTTGCAAAATCCTCTGTGATAGAGGCTTGTACCAATTATTATAATCTCGATTTCACAGGTGATAATAAAGCCGGAGAGTTTGTTGCAATTTCAGGTTTGGTAGGCTCTATTTTGAATACCACCATCGGAGGAGAATCCAAAACATACGGTTGTACGAACAGGGGGGGTGTGCGTACAGGCCGCATCAGTAACACTGCTAATGGTGGTACGGGTATACACACTGCCGGTATCTGCGCTTTCATGTCCAAAGCCGAAGGAGGAAAAATAAGTTATTGCACTAACTATGGTGATATAAGTAGCCCGAGCGGCAGAACAGGTGGAATTGTAGCCACAATGATGTACGGCAACATATACAACTCTGACAACCGCGGAACTATCGAAGACGATAAGGTGGGACAATATGCGGGAAAAGAGGCAAGTATAACTTACAACTACAAACGCATGGGAGGTATTGTAGGAGGCACGGACAACTTGAAGAACACGCCCGAGTGCACAGTAGAATCATGTACAAATTATGGAAATGTAATGACACACTTGAGTGCACGTACGGGCGGCATTATCGGACACTCCAACGTACAGATTATCGGCTGCGGGAACAAAGGTGCTGTCTTGGGCGATGTGTTTACTGAAGGAAACGGAACTAACAGGCATGGTCCGGGCTGGCTATGCGGCTATTTAGGTGCTTCCACAGCAAAGTGGACTAACTGCAAAGCTTGTGTATGCGGAGGCTATGTTGGCGATTACAGTAAATACAAAGACGATCCAACTTCTGCACCGGAAGCCACCAATGAGAACGCATTCTGTCATGCCAATAAAAATTATGACCCAAGTATTAACTTCTAAAAAGCAAGATATAACAAATGAAAAGAATATACATTTTCTATTCAGTACTCTTCTCTCTCTTACTCAGTAGTTGTGGAGATTATGACGACACTGCTATTCAGAATAAACTAAATGACTTCAAAGAACGGATTGCTGTTCTTCAAGCGAAAACGGACAAACTCAACGAGGATATTGCTAAGCTGGGATATCTAACAGAGGGAAATGTCATTACCTCAGTGACACAAAATTCGGACGGTCAATACATAATCACCTATAAAGACAGCAACAATGAAGAAAAGGCGGTGGTTGTAGCAACTCAGGATGATGTAATAGAAGTCCCGATACTGGGTGTACGCATAAACGAAAGTGATCAGTTGTATTATTGGACAACAACCGTCGGCAACGAAACAAACTGGCTCACAGACAATGCAGGGAAGAAAGTGCCAGTCTGCGGTTATACCCCCCAAATGGGGGTAAACCCAGATGGTTACTGGACCATTAACGATGAAATACTGAAAGATAGTAAAGGTAATCCGATTACGGCTACTACTAATGAAACCGCCATCTTCAAAAATATAACCAAGACTGAAGACGGTTACCTAAAAATCACTTTGGGCAATGGAGAAACGTTTACGCTGGAAGTCTTTAATTCACTGAATCTTAAATTGAAATCGGATGTCGTCACAACAATGACAGATACTTCCAAACCTCTAAAAATAGAATACGAAGTAACAGGAGCGTCCGCGGAAAATGCAATTGTTGCCATCGCTCAGACATTAAACGTAAAAGCAATCCTAGACAAAGAAAGTCATAGCCTTACCATTATTTTTGAAGATAACTTTGACGAAGGACATGTCATTCTCACAGCTTATGATTTGAACCATCTTGTACTCAGACCGCTTTTATTCAAGAAAAATTAATCCTTAAAATGATATGAATATGAAAAAAAGAATCTTTCTTGCCGGACTTTTCTACTTGTTGACTTTAGGTGCTTTTGCTGTAAAGCCTGGCTCACCCAGCAAATCACATGTACAAAAGATAGTAGAAGCAATCCACAACCCAAAAACCAACTATGTGGTGGTGGTATCCCACCGGGGGGACTGGAGGAACTATCCGGAAAACTCTATCCCTGCTATCGAGTCCATCATCCGCATGGGTGTTGACGTAATGGAACTAGACCTTAAGCTAACTGCCGATAGTGTACTTGTACTCTGCCATGACGGCACTATGGATCGTACGACCACAGGAAAAGGCAGAGTTAGTGACGTCACTTATGACTATATCAAAAGTTGTTTTCTGAAAACGGGTCATAACTGCCCGACGAAGTATAAAATGCCGACTTTAAAAGAGGCGCTTGCTACCTGCAAAGACCGAATTGTAGTGAACATTGACCAAGGTTATCAATATTATGACCTTGTAATGGCTATCACAGAAGAGTTGGGTGTTACAGAACAAATTCTGATTAAAGGCAAAAAACCGGTAGATTTTGTAGAGGCACAAGCGAAAAAGTACAAGCATGCGATGATGTATATGCCCATTATAGACATCAACAAACCAACTGGTCAGAAGCTGTTTAAACAATACATGGATTTAAAAAGCGTTCCTTTGGCATACGAAGTATGTTGGCAGCAAGATACACCGGAAGTAAAAAGATGTATGAAAGATATTCTGGCACAAGGTTCCAAAATCTGGATAAATACTCTTTGGCCTTCTCTCTGTGGAGGTGAGAAAGCGGAATTGTATGACGACTATGCCTTTGAACACGGAGCTGAAACATACAAAAAAGTACTCGACCTCGGCACATCCATTATACAAACCGACCGCCCCGAGTTGCTGATTAACTACTTAAAAGAAATAGGACGCCACGATTAAACCGACTGATTTTAATCTTTATTTGACAAGTAAAAGAAACATGAAAAAGTTTATATTACTCCTTCTGACTACGTTTTTTATGTCTACCTTTCTAGGGAGCCAGAATCAAAAAGATATTCGCTATGTGGATGCTTCTCAACTGACTCTTATAGGAAAAGCCTTGCCGACTCCTTGCCCTTATCACCGGATAGATACGGTAGCATTCAAAGGCTTTTCAAAACATGAAAACCAACAAGCCAGATGTTCTGCAGGATTAGCGGTTGTTTTCAGGACCAACTCTCCCCGGATCGATTTGCTACCTTTGTACAAATGGGAGTATCGGAAAGATAATGTCACAGGCATAGCTGCCGCAGGGTTTGACCTCTATATCAAACAGGAAGGCAAATGGACCTATGCCAATTCACTAGCACCTTCCAAACGGAATGAATCATTCACTCTAATGTATGGCATGGGACCTGGCGAGAAAGAGTGTATGCTTTATCTGCCGATATACAGCGAGCTGGAATCTCTGAAAATAGGGATTCAATCCGAAGCCACAATAGAGGCTATACCAAACCCTTTTGGACAAAAAATTGTCTTTTTCGGTTCCAGTTTCACACAAGGAATCGGAGCGAGCCGTCCGGGGATGAGTTATCCGCTACAAATAGAACGAAATACAAACTTACATGTCTGTAATCTTGGATTCAGCGGTAACGCCAAACTGCAATCCTATTTTGCCGAAGTGATAGCCGCCATCGAAGCCGATGCTTTTGTATTCGACGTATTTTCAAATCCGAATGCAAAACAAATTAAAGAACGACTCCAGAAGTTCGTCGACATCATTGTAGCCAAACATACGGCAACTCCTCTAATCTTTGTAAAAACAATCAGTCGCGGTAATGAAGTTTTCAACACATATATCCATGAACGGGAGAATAGCAAAAAAGAAGTAGTAGAAGAATTAATGAAAGAAATCATGAAGAAATATCCAAATATCTATTTGATAAATAATCCGCTTCCCGCCCCGGAAAGTCACGATACTTCTACAGATGGGACCCATCCCTCGGACCTCGGCTACCACTTCTGGGCAAAAAACCTAGAGAAAGAAATAATCAGAATACTTAATAAAAAACAGTGCTTATGAATATGATACCAGATTAAGAATAGAAATCTACCCCAAATAGGACATCATCTTCAGAAATAATCAACATAATATACTCATTGATAAAGAAAAAAAATGCATTTTTGTGCTTCAAACAAATACGCTATGAAGATAACCAACGACATATTAAAAGATTATTTCTACGATAAGTGTTCTCCTGAGGAAGAAATAGAAATCCAAAAGTGGTTAACAGAAAATGACAACAAGCAGGTGGACCAAGGTTTCCGAGAGATTATCTCTGAAATTCAAATAGAGAATCGTGAGTTATCTCAAAAAGCCTTTCAGAAATTTCAAAAGGCAATTCAGACCAACCAAGTTCGCACGCTTCGCCCGCGGTTTCAGCACGCAGTACGCTGGATACAACGTACAGTGGCTGTCCTGTTCATCCCACTCTTGTTTTTAGCCGGATATTTACTTCTTAATAAGAAGCCAGATACCCATTGGAATGATATCACCGTACCTCACGGCATGCACCAGATACTCACTCTTTCGGATGGAACAAAACTCCATGTCAATTCAGGCACACGAGTAATCTATCCTTCTGAATTTACAGAAAATAAAAGAGAGATTTTTGTTAATGGGGAACTTTTCGCCGAAGTGGCAAAGAACCCGGACAAACCTTTTATTATATCTGTCGGTGATGTGCATGTGCAAGTGCTAGGTACAAGGTTTAATCTGCGCGCCTACGGGAACATTGAAACTGTTGAAGTTGCACTCGTAGAAGGTTCGGTACTGTTTAAAACTCCGACTCATCCAGATGAGATGCTGAAAAAAGGAGAAATGATTCAGTATAATCGCACCACACAAAAGATTGCCCGCGATACATTCCTTGCCAACATGTACAAGTGTCCGGCTAAAAACGAAGGATTCTATTTCAGTAATCTTCCCCTTAGTGATATTATGAAGGAAC
>JAUUNK010000214.1 GCA_030844565.1 Bacteroides ovatus | reverse complement strand
TTTGGCGTATACACGCTTTCCAGGCGTGCCTCTTCAACCACTCGAGCATCTCTCCAAAATAACCTCGTTTGAAAATCGGGTGCAAATTACAAAAAAAATGCGAATTCCAAGCGTTTTCAGCTACAAATGTATCCTTTTTTTTCTTCTCCCGAAGCATTCTCTGCTTTTTATCTCGGATAAATTCATCAAATTAATATAATTTAAAATCTTTCCTCCCTTATTTGAGCATTCCAAACACTTTTAAGGTGTTCTCCGACGTAATTTCTCCGACTAAAGCAGGCGTTTTTCCGTATACTTCTGCAACTTTTATTAAGGTATCTTTCACATTTGCACTTTCATTCCTTTTTCCCCGATTAGGCACAGGAGTAAGGTAAGGAGCATCGGTTTCAAGCACAATGCGTTCTAGTGGAATTGTTGGTAAAACCTCCGGCAAGAGGGATTTTTTAAAGGTTACCACTCCATTGATACCTATCATAAAACGGGGAAATTGCAACAGCTGTACCGCTTCTTCCGCCGTACCTGTAAAGCTATGAAAAATACCTTTTAAAGAAGTATTTTTATATAATTTCAATACCTTATATAATAGTTCAAAAGCTTCCCGGCAATGAATTATAACAGGTAAGTCATATTCCAAAGCCCATCTCACTTGTGTTTCAAACGCTATCAACTGCTCATTTAAAAAAGTCCGGTCCCAATATAAATCCAGTCCTATTTCGCCAATCGCCACGAAGTCTGAACGTGTAGATAATTGAGTAGCTACAATTTCCAGCTCTTCTTTATAGTTTTCTGCTACCGAGGTGGGGTGTAACCCTATCATCGGGAAACAATATCCTTTGTAGGTTTCGCATACCGATAGCATTGGCTGAATGGTTGTACTATCAATATTAGGAAGAAAAATATGAGTAACACCGGCAGTCCTAGCACGCTCAATCACTAAGGGCAGGTCCTCCGCAAATTCCTCCAAAAATAAATGAGAATGGGAATCGATTAACATACCAACTGATTAAAGAATTTCATGAAGCCGTTTTTCACTAGTCCGATAATAGTAAACTACACCGTACTCACGGCATTTATCTAAACGTTTTTCATTAGGAACCATATCTTGAAAAGTAGCTTCCACTTGGTTCCAGATATTAAGAATTAATTCATCGGCTTTTTCTCTCATTGAAGCAAGAGCATTCAGGCTACGGTTTGTCAGTAACTGGAGACTTTTCTGCCGCTCATAGCTCTCGACAAATATATCATAATGCACTTTTACTTTAGCAATAGTAGGATTATAAATGGGAATCCCTCCCTGTGCGGTACGTCGCCTTTCGCCTTCGATAATTTTTCGTCCCCACTCTATCATAGCAGCTTCACTGGTTAAATCCGGTACATTGCTGTTATCAAGAGGAAGACCATAGAATTGTTTATGAGCCGCTTTCACTTCAGAACGAAGCACAGACAAATTCAATACTTGAATGAAATGAGAGATATACAAACGAGCCGTCTTTACATTTACTTGATGCTTACGGCTAGCTTTAGCTTGGTTGGCGAAGCAGCCTGTATAATATACTTGCGCCGCTTCGAATTTAGCAAGGAAATTACGTGCCTCCGACAATGTCTTTAAAGAAAAAGCCAAGTCATATACATTATATATATCTCCCTTTTCGACCGCTGCTTTCAGCGCCCGCACCCTGGCTTGATCCGTATTTGGCAATCGTCTGTAAGGCATTATTTGTATAAAGTTACATTTCGCGGTGTATCAAAACACGCACAAGGTTTCTTAATTCTTTTTTTCTATCTTCCGTTACACTAACAGCGCTCAGGCTTTCCATAGCCTTTGTATAATGTTCGCGCATCTTATTTTCACAGATACTGCGAATGCCCAAACGAGTATAGATGTCAGTTACAGCAGCAATCTTTTCTTCCGGCTGATACGCTTCGGCAGCCAACCACTTATCCAATTCTTCCCGTTGTTCGTCGGCGGCACGTTCCAACGCCTTTATCAGCATATAAGTCTTTTTATTGCACAAGATATCTCCGCCAATCTTTTTTCCGAATACTGCCGGGTCCCCATATACATCCAGCAAATCATCCTGCAATTGAAAGGAGATTCCTATCTGTATTCCAAAATCGTATAAACATGCAGCATCTGCTTCCGAAGCTCCAGCCAACACAGCTCCCATCTTTAAACTGGCAGCCAAAAGTACTGCAGTTTTTAAACGAATCATTTCAATATATTCGTCTTCGGATACATCCATACGCTTTTCAAATTCCATATCCAGCTGTTGCCCTTCACAAATTTCCAGTGCTGTAAGACTAAACAGATCCACCATTTCTTTTAAATGTTCTGCCGGACAAGATGCCATATATTGGTAAGCAAGCACTAACATAGCATCACCAGACAAGATAGCAGTATTATCATCCCACACCTTATGAACCGTTTCTTTTCCCCGCCTCATATCTGCACGATCCATCAAGTCATCGTGAAGAAGAGTATAATTGTGATATACTTCAATCGCTGTAGCAGGATTATAAATTGACATCACATCTTCCTTATAAAGATTGTAAGCCATCAACATAAGTACCGGGCGGATTCGCTTTCCACCTAAGGACAAAACATATTCTATCGGGTCGTATAATCCTTGGGGAGAACGCGTAAATTGTAACGCTGAAATATGGGCATTAATTTTATCAAGTAACTGAGAGGATGTAAACATGATTATCAGATTTTTAGAAAGGAAAAGGAAGAATAAAAAGAGGCTGCTTTTACGGCAGCCTCCTTTCTTCATATCCTACGATTATTATTGTAATCTAAACATTACAGGAACCGTATATTTTACGCGAACCGGTTTATTTCTCTGCATTCCCGGTTTCCATTTGGGCATAGTGCTAATCACACGGACAGCTTCTTTATCCAAATACGGGTCCACACTACGTACTACTTTCGGGTCTACAATACTACCGTCCTTGTTCACCACAAACTGAACGATTACACGTCCTTGGGTTCCATTTTCCTGAGCGATGGTGGGGTATTTAATATTTTTGCTCAGATATTGCATCAAAGCGCCCATACCACCCGGAAATTCCGGCATATTTTCTACCACGTCAAAGATTTCTTGTTCTTCCGGTTCTTCTTCTACTACCTGTACAGGAACATACTTTACTTCAACTTTCTGTCCCAAGTCTTCGGTGTTAGCAACAACCGTTTCCTCCACTTCAGCCTGGTCATCCACAATCTCCAGCACATCGGCAACCTTCGGAACTTCAGGGGGCGGAGGTGCGGCTTGCTCAGGGGTTTCAGTGATAGGAATAATTTCCTCTTCAAAAACAACATCGGATAACGCTTGGCTCGTGTCTATCGTTATGTCACGCTGACTCCATTCGAAGGCAACGAACATAAAGGCTAGCACTACCACGTAACCGATAAGCAACCATGTAGACTTTTTGCTCTCAAGGTCTGCTTTGGGTGATTTTTTAACTTCCATAATTTTATATTAAATTAAAATGTGTGTTTCATCTGTCTACAGGGCAAATATAATACATTTTGAGATAATCATTCAGGTCGGGAAGCTTTTTCCTCCTTCTTTTTAACTTTTTTAAATCTTTCCATGGTATCCGGCAGGTTTTATAGAAGAAAACAAGGCTATTTTTTAAAATAAACGTATATTTGGGCACAAAATCACATATACATATCAGTTTAATATGAAAAAGATTACAATAGCAATTGACGGCTTTTCTTCTTGCGGAAAAAGTACCATGGCAAAGGATTTGGCAAAAGAAGTGGGATACATTTATATCGATAGCGGCGCTATGTATCGGGCAGTTACCTTATATAGTATAGAGAACGGCTTTTTCACCGAAGCGACTCTCCAAACGGATAAATTAAAGGAAAGTTTAAAAGATATTCATATCGCTTTCCAGTTTAATCCTGCAACAGGGCGACCGGACACCTATCTCAACGGGACGAATGTAGAAAATAAAATCCGCACTATGGAGGTTTCTTCGAAAGTAAGTTTCATCAGCACTTTGGATTTCGTGCGCGCAGCAATGGTGGCGCAACAACAAGAAATGGGGCTAACTAAAGGAATCGTAATGGACGGCCGCGACATAGGCACTACTGTTTTCCCCGAAGCCGAGCTAAAAATTTTTGTCACCGCTTCTCCCGAAATCCGAGCTCAACGCCGCTATGACGAATTAAAGGCTAAAGGGCAGCAGGCAAGCTACGAAGAGATATTGAAAAACGTGAAAGACCGCGACTATATGGACCAGCATCGGGAAATCAGCCCACTGCGCAAAGCTGAAGACGCATTATTACTAGACAACTCGGAAATGACTATCGAGCAACAAAAAGAATGGTTATTGGAAAAGTTTAGAGAAGTATCTTCCTTATGATTAAAGTAGAAATAGACGAAGGCTCAGGATTCTGTTTTGGAGTAGTCACTGCAATTCACAAAGCAGAAGAAGAACTGGCAAAAGGAGTCAAGCTATATTGCCTAGGAGACATCGTGCACAACAGCCGGGAAGTAGAGCGCCTGAAAGAAATGGGACTTATCACGATTAACCACGAAGAATTCCGGAAACTACATAATGTAAAAGTATTGTTGCGTGCCCACGGCGAACCTCCTGAGACATACGACATTGCCCGGAAAAACAATATTGAAATCATCGACGCCACTTGCCCCGTCGTCTTACGTCTTCAAAAGAGAATCAAACAAGAATACCTGAACGACCAAAACCAAGAGAAACAAATTGTCATCTACGGTCAAAACGGACATGCCGAGGTATTAGGATTAGTAGGACAAACCACCGGCAAAGCTATCGTAGTGGAAAACCTGGAAGAAGTGAAAAAGCTAGACTTCAACAAAAACATTCGTCTCTTTTCTCAAACCACCAAGTCACTGAACGAATTTTGGGAAATCGTAAACTACATCCAAGCACACCTTTCTCCCGATGCCACGTTCGAATATTACGACACCATCTGTCGGCAAGTAGCCAACCGAATGCCAAATCTGCAAAAGTTTGCTGCTTCCCACGACCTTCTCTTCTTTGTAAGTGGAAAGAAAAGTTCGAATGGAAAAATACTCTTTAGTGAATGTCTGAAGGTAAACCCCAATTCCCATCTTATAGATAATGAAGAAGAGATTGATGAATCCCTTTTCCAAAACATTGAGTCTATTGGTATCTGCGGGGCTACCTCCACTCCCAAATGGTTGATGGAAAATATCTACCACTATATATGTTCTAAAATAGAAGAGTAAATTTTAAACCTTATTCATTAAGATTGATAGGAAAGAAATCTATTTCCTAAAGCTTTTTACTATCTTTGCAACGTCAAACAAAAAATAAAATTGTGATGGGAACAGTTAAGTGTATCGGTATCTTAACCTCCGGGGGAGACGCTCCGGGAATGAACGCTGCAATCCGTGCAGTGACACGCGCAGCTATCTACAACGGACTGCAAGTGAAGGGTATATACAGAGGCTATAAAGGTCTGGTAACCGGTGAAATCAAAGAATTCAAAAGTCAGAATGTCAGCAATATTATTCAATTAGGAGGAACCATCTTAAAGACGGCTCGTTGCAAAGAATTCAAAACTCCAGAAGGAAGGCAACTCGCATACGATAACATGAAGAAAGAAGGAATCGACGCCTTGGTGGTTATCGGAGGTGACGGTTCTCTGACGGGAGCACGTATCTTTGCACAGGAATTTGATGTTCCCTGCATCGGGCTTCCAGGCACTATCGACAACGATTTATACGGCACAGACACCACTATCGGTTATGACACTGCGCTTAACACTATTCTGGACGCCGTGGATAAAATACGTGATACCGCCACTTCCCACGAACGTCTATTCTTTGTAGAAGTGATGGGACGCGATGCGGGTTTTCTGGCACTCAACGGAGCTATCGCGTCAGGAGCCGAAGCAGCTATCATCCCAGAGTTCAGTACGGAAGTAGACCAACTGGAAGAATTCATCAAGAATGGTTTCCGCAAATCAAAGAACAGCAGTATCGTGTTGGTTGCCGAAAGTGAATTGACAGGAGGTGCGATGCATTATGCAGAACGTGTGAAGAACGAGTACCCTCAATACGATGTACGTGTGACCATTCTGGGACACTTGCAACGTGGAGGTAGCCCGACTGCTCACGACCGTATCTTGGCAAGCCGTTTGGGTGCTGCCGCTATTGATGCTATTATGGAAGACCAACGTAATGTAATGATTGGTATTGACCATGACGAGATTGTGTATGTTCCTTTTAGCAAAGCCATCAAAAATGATAAGCCTATCAAGAGGGATTTGGTGAATGTATTAAAAGAACTTTCTATTTAACTAAGGAAGGGATTTATATAATTTATAAGAGGAGGCTATTGTAAAAAATAGACCTCCTCTTTATTTTTCCACAAAGTTCTTCGTTAAACTACCTGACGCGGCTATCCTACCCAATTAATCAAATCGAAAAACATCAGCTGTTTTACAAGCCTGACTGGTTTCTATTAATAGAAACCCTAGTTTCGCCCTATTGGAACTAAAGTTTCCATTAATAGAATACAACGGTTTCTCCGTATGGAAACTAAAGTTCCAATGAAGGGAAACTAAAGTTTCAATCAATAGAAACCAAATTCTTCATAGACAGATGAAATTACCTACGACTGAGATCGAAGACAGCTAACAAAAAGAATAAAAAAGCCCTGCAAAATGCCCAATCTTCCTTTCTCATGCCCTTTTTCATATCATTTTGAGCAAATTTTGTCCTTATTTGGTCTGTAATTATCCTATATTGTTAACAAAATCGCCTAAGTTTGCGTACCAAACTAGCAAACTCGTATTATAAACATAAACATTTGTGTAATTCTAACCATGAAAAAGTATTATTTATTATTTCTTGTGACCGCTTCTTTTTCGATTGCAACTACTTGCATCCAGTGCACTTCTCCTAAAAATAAAGAGAAGGAAAACGCTCTTCCACAAAAGAGTGAACTATTTGCAACACTGCCCGATTGTTGCCCCACTCCGGACGGAATGGCTATTGCTCCTAACGGTGATTTGATTCTGGCATGCCCCAACTTTGCGGATACCACGCAACCTGCCTGCCTGATGCGTATTACTAAGGAAGGCAAGATAACGAAATGGCTCGATGTCCCCGTTCTGGAAGAAACCGGCTGGGCTGCCCCCATGGGAATTGCTTTCAATGAAGAAGGCGACCTGTTTATCTGTGACAATCAAGGCTGGAGTGGAGCTGAGAAAGCAAAAAATAAAGGACGTATTCTCCGCCTGAAGTTCGATAAAGACCGACTGAAAGAGACGATTACCGTAGCCTCCGGCATGGAACATCCCAACGGCATCCGCATCCGCAACGGTAAATTGTATGTCACTCAAAGCTCTCTGTCTCAGATTAAAGACCCTTCGGGACTGCTGGTCAGCGGGGTGTATTGCTTTGATATGAACGACCGCGACATCGTAGTGACCAACACTACCGAAGATAAAAACCTCATTACCACCGTCATCACCAAAAATCCCGAAGTGCAATACGGACTGGACGGCATCGTCTTCGACCCGGCAGGCAACTTATATGTAGGCAACTTCGGCGACGGAGCCATTCACCGCATCCAAATGGATGCCGAAGGAAAAGTGCTGAGCAACGACGTGTGGGCACAAGATACCACCCAGCTCCGTACCACGGATGGCATGTGCATCGATGACAAAGGCAACATCTGGGTAGCCGATTTCTCTATCAACGCTGTTGCACGTGTAGACAAGAACGGAAAGATTCAACGCATCGCCCAAAGCCCCGACTGCGACGGAAGCGACGGCGGATTGGACCAACCGGGCGAACCTATCGTGTGGAACGGGCAAGTAATTGTTTCCTGCTTCGACATAGTAACAGGACCGGACAAAGTGAATACAAAACATGACAAGCCTTACACACTGGCTAAACTTGCACTGGAATAAAAGGAAAAGAACGATGAAACAGTATCTATCTACCTTTGCAGGTTCCGCCATTTGCGGGGGATTTGCATTCGGCATCTGGCCGGAACTTTGGAAAACCTACGGCCTGATGGGAGGCTGGCTTGCGGCAACGCTCATTATCGGCATCATGTGGTATATGAATCATTACAACGGAGCCATCTTGAACCCTCCGGGAAAAATATGGTTGGACCAGGGTTGGTGCATCGGTTCGGCAGGAATCGCCTGGGGCATTGTCCGTTTTCAGGGAGACATCACCAACTTCTTCTATGCAGTGCCCACATTGGTTTGCTGCCTGATAGGAGGTGCGTTGGCAGGAATTGTAGTTTGGAAAATCCGTTCGTGCGACTGTGCCCGAAAGATAAATTAAGGAGGAAAAAGTAATGAGCGAATGGTTACAAACCTATAACGAATTCTTCGGCATGTATCATGCCGGAATCATCACGTCTATCTTCGGAGCTTTTGCTGTCACCTTCACGGTATTGATGAGCTGGCCCAAGCTGGTGAAAGACTTCGGTCCGATAGGCGGATTCATGGCAGCCGCAGTGATTATCGGAACTTTCTGGCTGGTCAATCACAAACTGCCGGGCTTCGGTTTCTCCACCGGATTGCTGAACGACGCCGAAGGCTTACCAATGCAATTCAGCCTGATTCACCAAGGAAATCGCGGCAATGCTCCCTGGGTGGACATGGGATGGGCAATTGCCATGGGATTTATCTTATCCGACGTCCTCTGTGCACCGAAAGGTACGCGTGGCGGATTGCTGAAAGAGGCATTCCCCCGCTGGGTAGTAATTATCGTAGGAGGTATCGTGGGAGGAATCTTTGTCGGACTTACCGGATACACCAATGCGGCACTCTAACTCTATTCATCGATAAACGAACATAAATATGTATATATTAGCACATGACCTAGGTACCAGCGGTAACAAAGCGACTCTTTTTGACGAATCGGGGCAATTAAT
>JAUUNK010000213.1 GCA_030844565.1 Bacteroides ovatus | reverse complement strand
AATATATCATGGAATCTGTCTCCATTCCCAAAGCAGCAAAAGGAAACATCGGGTTGATATTAAGCGGCTATCTCGAAGTTCCTGCTGACGGCATCTACACCTTCGCTCTCCTCTCAGACGACGGCAGTACCCTGAAACTTGACGGAGAATTGTTGGCGGATAACGACGGAGACCATTCTCCCGTGGAAGTAATTGTGCAGAAAGCTCTTAAAGCCGGGCTGCATCCTTTGAAGGTCCGCTATTTCGATTGCAACGGAGGAACATTGCGTATGGAACTGATTCATGAGAAAGGTGAGAGAGAAGCTCTTCCCAAGACTTGGTTGAAGCATGAATGAAGCAACAAGCAGGCGGATGGAAGCAGGGAATGAAAGCTTCTGTCCGCCTAATCAACACTAATATCCTGCTTCCAGGTAATCCCACTTATATCAGTTAGGATTAGTTTATAAGTTCCTTTAGACAGCTTTTCCAAGGTGGCATCTTTAATTGTGAGGGAGGCTTTGCTTCCCAAAGGAATAATCAGGCTATGCTTCCCGGGAGCTACTTTAGCTACATATTCATTTTGAATCTCTTCAAGAGGGAATTGGGAAAGCGCTTCTCCATCCCTTTGGAGGATAACTTTACCGTTGGCATCTTTTAAAGTGATGCCGATGAGGAATGAACCGTATACATCGACTCCTTCTACACGGTATACTTGGAAAGTCAAGGCGCCATCTTGTATCTTTGCATTGGATAATTCTATTTTGGGCTTTACTGATTTGTTATGAAGCGGTCCCCATACACCATTGTGAAACTCTTGGTTGGTGTATAAAGTAAGAAGGAAGAGTAATACCGCCCCGCTTACGGTTACTTTACTAAATTGCTTCATGGTAAGTGGAAGCGCTCCGGAGGTGAGCCAAGTCATCCATTTGTATTTGGATATCTTAGGTAATAGGAAATGGTCCAGCGAATACTTTCCGCCGCCGGAGAGGAAAATGGTGAATCCTGCGGTCACTCCCAAAATTCCGATTTGCCATTCATCCAGGCAAGTAGTTCCTAGCCAGCCGGACCCCAATAGGATGCCGAATGCCAGGCTGAACACGCCAATGCTCATCAACCGCGTAAAGAAGCCAAACATATAGAGCAATCCGACGATGCCTTCGACCAAAGTGAAGATAATCATTGCCCACCAAAGTAAATCCGGAGTACTGACGAGGTATTCAATAAGGGGCTTGATACCAATAGAATTGGGCAGGAAGTGATTGAATTTCTCTCCGATGTATCCGGCACTGTCCGGAATAAGTTTGTTTTCGAGAACGAGTCTGCGCCAGAAGGCCGAGAAATAGGTCCAACCTACTACCAGGCGTAGTGAGAGAGTGAAAATACTTGCAAGTGCATAAGCATTGAGTTGTTCTTGTCGTTGTGTCATAATATTGTTTGCTTTTAACTTGTTATTGGTAGAGTCATTTATTGTATAACAAGTTGTGGGGGGAGAATGTTTACTTAATATTTTATTAAGGGAGTAACAGGGGACTTGGCAGAGCCTTGCCATTATATCTGGCAAAGCTCTGTCACTATCTACCTTAATTAATGATGGAACAGGCGGATACCTGTAAATGCCATTGCCATATTGTATTTATTGCAAGTATCGATTACATGGTCGTCACGTACGGAACCTCCTGGCTGTGCAATGTAGTTGACCCCGCTTTTGTGTGCCCGTTCGATGTTGTCTCCAAAGGGGAAAAAGGCGTCCGAGCCTAAAGATACACCTTCCAAGGTGTTCAGCCAGGCACGTTTTTCTTCGCGAGTCAGCACTTCCGGCTTTTCGGTGAAGAACTGTTGCCATACACCTTCTGCCAGTACGTCGTCGTGGTCTTCGGAAATATAAACGTCGATGGTATTGTCACGATCGGCACGGCGGATTTTCTCTTTCCATGGCAAGTTCATCACTTTTGGATGCTGGCGTAAGTACCAAATATCGGCTTTGTTGCCGGCGAGACGAGTACAATGAATGCGCGATTGTTGGCCGGCGCCGATACCGATGGCTTGTCCATCTTTGGCGTAACATACGGAATTGGATTGCGTATATTTCAGAGTAATTAGTGCAATAATCAAGTCTCGTCTGGCATCTGCGGGGATGTCTTTGTTGAGAGTAGGCATCTCTTTTAAGAGGCTTTCGTCTATTTTCAATTCATTTCGACCTTGTTCAAAGGTGACGCCAAACACATCCTTATGCTCTACAGGAGCCGGACAATAAGAGGGGTTCATCTTGATGACATTATAAGTGCCTTTTCTCTTGTTTTTCAAGATATCCAACGCTTCGGGTGTGTAGTCCGGGGCAATTACGCCGTCGGATACTTCTCGGTTAATGATGCGGGCGGTTTCTTCATCACAAGTGTCGGAAAGAGCGATAAAGTCTCCGTAAGAAGACATACGGTCGGCACCACGGGCACGGGCATAGGCTGTAGCCAGAGGAGACAACTTTATATCGTCTACAAAATAAATCTTCTTGAGTGTGTCACTCATTTCTACTGCTACGGCAGCACCTGCCGGGCTGACGTGCTTAAAGGAAGCGGCAGCCGGAAGTCCGGTAGCTTCTTTCAGTTCTTTTACCAATTGCCAACTATTGAAGGCGTCCAGCAAGTTGATATAGCCGGGACGACCGTTCAATACTTCGATAGGGAGTTCTCCTTCTTTCATGAAAATACGGGCAGGCTTCTGATTGGGGTTGCAGCCGTATTTCAGTTCGAGTTCGTTTGCCATTGTTTTGTGAATTAAAGGGTTATGTGTATAAGTCTTGAATTGATGGCAAATTTACTAAAAAAGCTATAAAATACCTACAAATAGGGATTGTGCGTGCGCGAATAATTGCTTTTCTTTGCATCCCTAATCTTATATAGAGCATGGATAAATTACAAAAGTACAAAGCTGGTGACAAGATGATTGAACTCATAGGAGATAATTATTCTTTGTTGCAGGTGATGAGCCGTTTCGGGCTTTCTCTGGGTTTTGGCGATAAAACAGTACAGGAAGTATGTGAAATGAACCAAGTAGATTGCAGCACTTTCCTTGCTGTAGTGAACTTCATGGCAGAGGGCTTTTCTAGAATGGATAGCAATGCCGATGACATCTCTATTCCGGCATTGGTAGATTATTTGCGGCAAGCGCATATTTATTTTCTTGATTTCTGCCTTCCTTCCATTCGTCGGAAGTTGATAGAAGCTATCGACTGCTCTCAAGATGAGGTGGCTTTCCTGATACTTAAGTTCTTTGATGAATATATGGGGGAGGTGCGCAAGCATATGGAATATGAAGAAAAGACTGTATTCAAATATGTAGATCTACTTCTTCATAACCACGCTCCCCGGAATTATCAAATCAGCACTTTCTCCAAACATCATGATCAAGTGGGAGAGAAGCTCACGGAATTGAAAAATATCATTATTAAATATTGCCCTCCCAAAGCAAATATGAACCTGCTCAATACAGCACTTTTCGATATTTATGCCTGTGAAGAAGGGCTCGAATCCCATTGCAAAGTGGAAGATTATCTTTTTGTTCCTGCTATTCTGAAATTGGAAAGGAGGATGAAAGAAAATGAAAAATAATGGAATCATCCGGATTGGAGTGGCGGAAACCTCGGTAATTATCCGTAGTGGCCTGACTTTAGCATTGAAACGATTGCCTAATATAAAGATTCAGCCCATCGAATTGCTTTCGCCGGATGCATTGCAGGACTGTTTGCACACTCAGAGCCCGGATATTCTCGTAGTGAATCCTGCTTTTGGGGGCTATTTCGATGTATCTCGTTTTCGTGAAGAAGCAGGCGATGCGAAGATTCGTCTCGTTGCTCTCGTAAGCAGTTTCATTGATACGGCTCTCTTGAGTAAATATGACGACTCCATATCCATCTTTGATGATTTGGAATTGCTTGCCGAGAAAATTAAACGTTTGCAAGACATCAAGCTTGAAGAAGAGCCGGGAGAAGGGCAGGAAGTGTTGAGCCAGCGTGAAAAAGAGATTGTGGTTTGTGTAGTGAAAGGCTTGACCAATAAAGAAATAGCCGAAAGACTCTATCTTTCTATACATACGGTGATTACCCATCGTAGAAATATCAGTAAGAAGTTGCAAATACATAGCGCAGCAGGTTTGACTATTTATGCAATTGTTAACAAACTTGTAGCTCTTAGTGAAGTGAGGGATCTCTAAAGTCCTTAAAGCGTTGAATAACATTAAAATACTGTTATAAAAGCTGAAACTGTTTGCGAACACGGAAAAAAGCCTTACCTTTGCAGTGCAATTGAGAAATTGTAATTGGTTTATAAGGTAAAAAAGAAAAGGTATTAGAAAAATTAAGGTTTAATTTTTAGGTAAAAAGAGGTATTTTTCAATAGGTTATAGTATTAGTTTAGTGGTAAAAGGATTGCAATAGGTTGTTAAATTAGTTTTAGGTAAAAAGAAAGATTGTTAGATTCAGGATTTAGAGGTACAAAAAGAAAAGCCTTTTATGGCTTTTCTGTTGTTGGAGCGGGTGATTCTTAATAAGAATTTACTCGTTTTTTTATTTAAATACGTTGTGCTCCAAGCCTCTCTTACATATATATAAAAACAAAAGCCCGGCGACCTCACATCGACGGACTCTTATTTCATTTTTACTTAAATGCGGCTACGTAATAAAATTATGACTAATTAATTCTAATTCTAACATTGCAAAGATACCGCATTTCCAATGGTGCCACAATCCCTCTTATCAGGTATATTTCGTAGCCTTTCTCACTATAAATAGTTATTTTTGCTCATGATGGGATACTTTTTCCCATGTTCTCTTGGCAAAATTATATTGTTTCACTACCCGTGCTGGAGTTCCGGCGCATACGCTAAAAGGTGGTACAGACCGATTGACTATGCTTCCTGCAGCTATCACACAATGTCTTCCTAGTGTAACTCCCGGTAGAATCACTGCGTTGGCTCCCACCCATACATCATCTTCTATTACGATGGGAGTTGTGGTGACTCCTTGTTCATCTATCCGCATTTCTACATTGGTGAAATTGTGGTTTAAGCCTGTTACTGTGACGTTTTGTGCCAGGTGGACATGATTGCCGATAACAGCGGGACCGATGATAGTATTCCCTAATCCTATTCTTGTGTAATCACCGATAATCAAATCTCCTACAGCATTATTGAGGCAAGAAAAATCTTCTACTACTGAGTAGCGTCCTAAGGAAAAATGGTTGAAGGGCGGGAGATCTTGGCGTACACTGCGATAAATTACCGAACCTTTTCCCCGTTTTAGATAAGTGAAAGAGAAAAGTCGTATCCACCAGTTGGGGCGTGTCTTTACCGGATGCATGATGAAACGGTGTAAACTTCGTTTCAGTCCGGGATGTTGTTTGAGTTTCTGCTTAAAAGAACTTATATTCATACGTAAGCCATTTATTTTTTTCTTTTATGTTTTTTGTCTTCTACCAGATAATCGGGAATAGCCAGACAAATGGCAATCAGTAGCAGGAAAAGTAACAGCCACCATTTAAAAGAAAGAGTCCAATCATAGCCAGTGGTTACTAATGTCCAGACAGCTGTGAAGACACAAAGTTTAAAAGGTGAAGGCAGTATCCATTGCACTATCCGATGGAAGTAGCACCAGTTCTGAGCCATCATCATGGGAAAAAGCTTGGGAAGGATTTTTTTTAATGATACCCGATAGGATTGTACCCGAGGATAAGTACTTTCTATGCAGATATTATTTATATATTCTATATATATATCTTGTCTTAACAATCTTCTTTCCAGATTGCTACGCGGGCTCTTCTGATTAAGAACCAACCACTCACGGTCCAAGGCAATATTCATGCGCTCCAATGTGGAGGATAATCCCAAACGAGTGTTCCCTTGTTTGAAGAGGCTATTGAATATCTCTTCCCGAATAGCTTGGAGTCGGAATTTAAAAGTTGTGCGGTTGGAAAGAATGCGATGAAGTTGGATTGCTTTGATTCCTGCATCATAGACATTGTTTACCTGGGTTAGCAGAGTAGGAGAAACTTTTGCAGTTTCTTCCAGGATAATCGCCATATCGCATGCAGATTCTTTCAGTGCTTCGATGGATTGAAAAATATCTTTATAGGGAATTACTTCATAAAGCTCTTCCGGATATTCTTGAGGCGTAAGCAATGTATTCTCCGGTAATAGTATGGCATATCGATGCAGCTTCTTTGCCTTTGGATATTTAAAGCCCCGTTTAGAATGGGCAGCAATGGCAAAGACATACAAGTAAATACTGATCAGGGCGAGACAGATAAATAAAAAACTGTCTATATAAATAAAAAGATTTGCCATGTATGAGATTTCTTATACGTTCTCTTTCTGTACAAAAGCAGTTACAGTCTTTAGGATAATTTTCATATCCAGAGTAAACGAGAATGTTTTAGCATATTGAATATCCAATTGCTTTCTTTCTTCCGCAGACATCTTACCTGCATCTCCTCGTTTCTCAACTTGCCAAAGACCAGTCAGTCCTGCCGGTGCCATAAAACGGTCAATATGTTCGTCGCTGGTCAAAAGTTCAGCTTCGTAAAGAGGGAGGGGACGATTGCCTACGATGGACATGTCACCTTTCAGTATATTGATAAGTTGCGGTAACTCATCAATACTATATTTACGAATAAAGCGTCCCACTTTGGTGATCCGGGGATCATTTTCCAGTTTAACAAAAGCGTTTTTCTTTTCCAGCGATTTTTTACTGATATAATCTTGTTCGGAAATAACAAAGTCATCTGATACTAATACTATTTCTTCTTCGTTTTCCTCGTTGATTT
Source organism: Bacteroides ovatus (assembly GCA_030844565.1). Lineage (GTDB taxonomy): Bacteria > Bacteroidota > Bacteroidia > Bacteroidales > Bacteroidaceae > Bacteroides > Bacteroides ovatus_A. Next base: position 2,166 of record JAUUNK010000213.1, on the reverse strand, counting down.
CGGCAGATTGCTCCTTCCAGATTTCTTCTTGTTCCTCTTCTGCCTGATATTGGTTGAGGGAGTTGAAGTCTTTCAAATGTTTATCAGCATTTGTATACATGGAGCGGAACTTAAGAAAATCAAAGATTTGGTAATTACTGCCTACCCGCTTGGATTTATAAATGATTGCTCCTTTACTTTCTAGACGGATGGCAATTGCTGTAAGTATTAAGAGCGGAGAGAGTGCAAGGAGGGCCATAGAGGAAAAAACAATATCGAAGCACCTCTTCCACGCCGGTAGATGAAACACTTGTAAGCTCTGAGCTTTCAACTGAATATCTTTTATTTTCTGTTCTTTACGAAGTCGTAGAAAGTTAATCAACTCATTAAACGATTCTTGGGTCGCTTCAAAAGGGATAGTGTTGTTGATGCCTGCCTTAAGGTATGCCGATGCTTCTTCTTTGGCTAGCTTATCTATGATAAGAATCATATATACGCCCGGATACTTGTCTCTTAGGAAACGTATATCTTCCGCATCTTTTTCCAGAGCAATTTGCTCATAAAAGAGTGCGACGTCATACTTCTCACGTATCTTATCTAATATTTTCACCGCCTTTTGGGCAGTAGGAACCGCACAAAACGCACCTTCCCCCAAATGGGAGAAATGTTCTATGGTGGCTTGATGCCGACCTATATAAATAAGATATTGCATGAAGGGCTAATCTATGATTTTTTTAATACGGACTTTTAATTCTAGTGGATTGAAAGGCTTTAAAATATAGTCTTCTGCTCCTTCTTCCAGTAATCTGATTCTTTCTGTAGTACTTTCTTCGCTTGAAAGCATAACTATAGGAATACTTTTAAACAGCTCATTATGTTTCATGTATTTTAGAAAATCGTCACCCATCATCTCTGGCATGCGGATGTCCGAAATAATAAGGTCAGGAATATTTCCTTCATTTAACCATTCTATTGCTTTGATAGGATTATCAAGATAAGTAAAATCGTATTCTTTACCTAAGTAGATTCCTGCTACTTTGCCTATAGTTGCTTTATCATCGATTAGTAATATTTTCTTTTTCATATAATTGACGTGTATGCTTCTTCTTGTTTGATTAATATTTGTTTGATTGTGCGGCTTTTTTGCTGCCATTTGCAAATATAGATATTTTTTGTGTATTTAGTCATTATAGATGGAATTTTTTTTAATATGAAAGGTATACTCCATAAAAACGGTAGGAAAAGGTTTACATATTCTCCCTTTCTCTATTTTTTTATAATTGAAAAATCAGTAAACAAAGTCTTTTTAAGAGTTTTTATATCAATTCGGATTCTCTTTTCCACCAGTGGTTACCCAATTCTTAAACTCTATGTATGCATTCTGGATATTTACATATTCACGTGGCCATTGGCAGACATTATCTTTGATGCTGCCTGGAATGTGGATGCCTCCTGCCAAGTTGTTATGACTTATATGGTACATGTTATTTGTCAAGGACCGATCATCGTTATTGTCAAAGTGTTTTTCTTTGAATAATGTGCTGGTCTATAGCCGTTCAGATGGAATACCTTTTTTGCTTGTCTTGGTCTATGAGGGCAAATAGGTTTAGCTTGTCTGTAGATAACTCTTGCTCGATCACAGCCTTTTCTGTGAACTGGATATAAATGCTGAATGTTTGAAACTCTCGATTATCTTTATTTCTGGTGATAGTATTGAAGATTATACTGCCTATTCTTTCTTTGTAGTTTCTATGGCCTGCAAATTATAATCAATATTGAGAGAAGATATATAGCTTGTGGATAGTGTCGTTCTATAATTATCCCAATGAATGCTCCATTAGTCCTTAACACATACGTATGGGTAAGAGTCGATTATTCTATAGAATACTTGGGGGCTATTGATTCACATGTGTGTCTCCCTCATAGTCTTTACTGATATAGCTGTCTTCATCTTTGAGGATGACAATGTTGCTTACAGGTGTCCATGTTTCACTGATTTAGTTGGATTGAATCCAACGGGGCCTACCATTTAAACCAACGGGGTCTTGGATTGAAACCAACGGATGGAAGAATCTTAAAGCGAAGAGGCATGGATAGAATATTGTGTTGTTTAGGTCGAACCTATTTAATGGAAAAATATAAATGTTATATATATAAGGTATAGTAATTATTTAATAGCTCTAGCTT
>JAUUNK010000212.1 GCA_030844565.1 Bacteroides ovatus | reverse complement strand
CGTCCGTTTCACCTGAAAAGCCTCGCCGATGCACTGGTTGCGGAATATGCACCGTCCGCAGCTAAAAAGCGATTGGAGCTTACAACTTGCTACGACGGAGAGGATGTAATCGTAGCAGGCGACCGGGAGCGGATACTGCAAATCGCAGGCAATCTTCTGTCCAATGCTGTGAAATTCACCCATACGGGGTACGTTCGCTTGCATGTGGAGTATGGAAGCGGCGAATTGCTCCTCCGCGTAGAGGATACGGGAGCCGGAATGACGGAGGAACAGACAAAACGTATTTTCGAGCCTTTCGAGCGGCTGGGTAATTCCGAAACGGAGGAGGGTTTCGGCTTAGGACTTTCGATCACGCTTGCATTGGTCGAACTGCTGAAAGGACGAATAGACGTTAAGAGTAGCCCCGGAGAGGGGACGGTATTCACGGTACACCTGCCGTTACCTGTATGCAACGAAGAAAACCTGCTCCCACAATCGACCGAGCCAGACGCTTTGCCCGCCGACCTGCGGGTGGTTGTGGTAGACAATGACGTCGTATTGTTAACTATGACAGTAGAGATGTTCTCCCGCACGAAAATCCATGCCGAGGGTTGCCGTAGCGCACGAGAGTTGATAGAGTATATACGGACGCAACGGTATGATTTAGTATTGACGGATATAACGATGCCTGATGTAAACGGATTTGGGTTGCTGGAGTTGCTGCGCACGTCCAATAATCCGTTAGCAAAAACGGTTCCCGTCGTGGCCATGACCGCCCGTGCAGAGCGCGGAGCCGAGGAGTTCCTGCGTGCTGGATTTGCCGGATGCCTCTATAAGCCGTTTTCCCGTGCCGAATTGTTTGCTGTTGTGCGGCAAAGTGTTAGACAACAAGAAAATAAACCTATCTGCAAAGCTGATTTCTCTATGTTGCTTGCCGGAGAGAATAACGGGAAAGAGATGTTGGAGCTATTGACACAGGAAACGAAAAAGAATATGGCTGCTCTTACAAATGGACTGATAAATGGCGATAGGAAAGAAATCACCAGCTTGTTGCATCAGCTTTTACCTTTGTGGGAGGTCTTACGGATAGATGCACCCCTACAAGAACTCCGGCAGGCATTGTTTACCTCCGACATCCTCGACCGCTCTGTACGTACCGCCGTAGAAGCTGTACTCGCGGCAGGTGAACAGTTAGTCGTGCAGGCTGAAAATGAGGGAGGGCGGCTATGAGTAAAGTTTTGATTATTGAAGATGATACAGTGCTCTGCCGAGTGTTGCGGAATTGGCTGGAACGGAAACGGATGCAGGTGGAATGTGTTTCTTCGGTCGCCCAAGCCCGTAAAGCGATAGCCGCAACGGATGCCGATATCATCCTCTCGGATATGCGTCTGCCCGACGGCGATGGTATCGGGTTGCTGGAATGGATGAATGAAAACCGCTACCGCATTCCGTTTATCATCATGACGCAGCACGCCGAGGTCTTATCCGCCGTGCGTGCCATGAAGCTGGGCGCGGAGGATTACCTGCCCAAACCGTTCCAGCCCGAAACCCTGTATGTCATGCTGAACGGGCTGCTCCGGCGCAAAGAGGCGGCAAAGGAGCGGAACCGACTAATATTCCGTAGGGATAGTAAGCAGAGCCGCGAGGTGGAACGGCGTGCCGTGCTGGTCGGTTCGACCGATATGTCGGTACTCGTGCGCGGGGAGAACGGCACGGGAAAAGAACATGTCGCCTCTACAATTCACAAGGCAAGTTCGCGGGCTACCGCTCCATTTGTTCCTGTTGATTGCGGTTCCATACCCAAAGAATTGGCGGCTTCGGAGTTTTTCGGACACGTCAAGGGTGCGTTCACCGGGGCGACGGATAACAAGACGGGAGTATTCCATCAGGCCGAGGGCGGTACGCTCTTTTTGGACGAAGTGGGAAACCTGCCTTACGAGGTGCAGATGCTTCTGCTGCGGGCGTTGCAGGAACGCCGCTATCGTCCGGTGGGTGGTAAGCGAGAAGTGTCGTGCGATGTGCGGATTGTCGCGGCCACGAATGAAAATATCGAAAAAGCGATTGCCGAGGGGCGTTTCCGGGAGGATTTGTACCATCGTCTGAATGAGTTTACCATTGAGGTTCCACCGCTGCGGGAATGCCGGGACGATATTCTGCCGCTGGCAGAGTTTTTTTTGAAACAGAGCTGCGTGGAAATGAATAAGACGATTACAGGATTCAGTGCCGAAACCCGGAAGAAGTTGCAAACCTACAGCTGGCCGGGAAATGTAAGGGAGCTGAAGAACACAATCCGAAAAGCCGTCCTGCTCTGCGAAAGCAATATACTGACAGCGGAGGATATGGACATGCCTGCCGAAAACACAGCGGATGAGTTTGCTTTGAAAGCTGAAAGCGAGGAACGGGAGCGAATTATAAAGGCATTGGAAACAGCGAAATACAACAAGGCATTGGCGGCGGGGTTGCTACGCATCAGCCGCCCGACGTTGTATGAAAAGATGAAAAAATACGGGATAGATATGGAAAAATAGTTGTTTTTTAGAAAGATTGGAGGGAAAGATGTATCTTTGAAATCAAAATAGAAAGACATAGCGGAAAACGAGGTTTTTCCATTATGATATATACATAAGTTCGCAAGACGTTTCAAACAAGAATCTGGTAAATTCACGAAACAGGGACTATTGCGTAATGCTTATGCTATGCTTTGCCATAGCGTGGGCTTACGTTATCCTGTTCAGGCATACCAGAGCCTTTGTTTGAGTAGCGTGAGTTCCACGCTACTTTTTTGACCTCTTGGAACATTCTTTGGTAATATACGTTCTACTATAAGACAAGAGGCAACATGAAAATACAGATTACTGCAACGGTATCATCTGACGGTTATTTACTACCACCGGATGCAATCGAAAATCGCTGGTCTTTCGACCGGAAACATACGCTTTCCGCATTACGAAAAAAGGCGGATATGCTGTTACATCAAAATGATTCCCTGCTCTCCCTGCTTGCCGAAAAACAAAAAACGTCTGATACTATCTATTTGGCAGAGGCTACACCGCAAATGACGGAATTAATTAAAGGGTTGCTTCTTTATCATCTGGCGGATGAGTTGATCGTATATATCTTGCCCGCCGAGGTCGGCAAGGGCTGTGCTTTTTCAGAATTGGTTGATATGAAAGAATGGGAAATGCAGGCGGAACATTCTCTCTCGCGGCGGGTCGTCTGCCGGGTTTATCATCGTAAACAACTGTAAAGCCGCCTTACACCGTGTAAGATTATCTTACACATTCTTTGCAAAGGTTATTGCCTGCAAGAAATATTTTCAGTAGTTATTTTACTGATTATCAATTGAATAGTTTATTGTACTCGCAAAATCCGTTCTACCGGAACAGGGTTTGTCCTTCGTTTAATGTGCGCACACGAATTAAATGAAGTGTAACAACCTAAAACAAAAAAGAATGGATTTCCTTATACTGACGGAAACCGAGTTTTTCCGACTGATAAATACGAACGCCGATTGCCCGGACTTGCAAACGGCCTATAACCAATTTATAAACGAGGTTCTCACCCTTTGCTCTGCTGCGTCCTCTGACGGACGGCGGCTGTTTCCAACGCTCGCCTACACAGAGATCGAACTGTGCTGCCTGCATGAAAAGCTGTCTTCGGCAGGCGACGGGCAGGTTTACCATGTCCGCAAAGCCCTATCGTTCATCCGGCGGATGCTGAAACACGCTTCCACCAAAGTGCCACCACTATCCACCCCGAAAACCGATTCCCAAACAACCCCTTTCCGCTGGACGGGCAGCCTTGTTGAGTTGATCGAAATCATCTACGCTCTTAACGAGTTGGGCAGCATCAACGACGGACAGAACGACATAAAAGAACTGGCGACTTTTTTCGGTTCGCACCTCGGTCTGGAAATTAAAGACCGACATTGCTACGACGCTTATCTGAACATGAAGCGCCGCAAGAACGAAAGCCGGACGTACTTTCTCGACAAGCTACGCGAAAGGCTGAATTTGCGGATGCAGCGGGACGATGCGCGGGAGCTGTGGAAAAGATGATAATAAATGGGAGAAAGGTAAAGTTTCTCCCATTTTATTATATCGTTTACTACTGAATATTCAGTTTGTTGAAAAATATTTTGTTCCTTAATTCTGCATTATTAGCTAAACGCTTGTAACTCATTATTTCAAAATAAATTTTATAGCCGCTATGATATCCAAAATATCCTTCTTTATCAGGGCTTTCGGTTAATTGATGTCTTTGACGAGCAAAATAATTTATTCTTTCGCAAGGATCACAGATAATATATCCATAAACAGGAGTGCATTCATTAATTTTTACTGCTTCCACTCCTTCTGGTGTTTCATATTTACCAGCTCTAATTTCATTTACGTAATTTCCAATTTGTTCAATTGGATCTTCGTCAGCACTATAAGTTGTTCTTTTGGGTCTTTTAAACTCAAATACAGTTAAAGGATTACTAAATTCATTATCACCGTTTCTATAAGAACGTTTCTTATCAAAAATGACCAAGTCCGGTTCCTTAGGTGCATTCTTAGACGATATCTTTCTATCAGACGCTATATATTCAGAGAAGACTAAACGTTCATCTAATAACCATAGATTATGTTCTTCATAAGCAGTTCTTGTAGAGTCGCCTCCCATTGGGAATATTAGATTATGTAATTCTTTCTCTAATTCAGCACGGCCATCATCTTTACGTTTTCGTAACTGTTCTAACAACTTTAGCACCATTCTTCGGTTACATACATAATGGGCAAGATCATTTTTTCCTGCTTCTGTTACTTTAGACACTAATTCTGCCAAATCAGAGTTAAAGTTGGTATCGTCCGCATCTAAAATTCCTTTTAATTCTATACGAGCTTCTTGTTCTTTTTTATACTTCACTTTTTGAAAAGCTAATTCAATTTGTTCTTCTGTAGCATGATATGGTATTTTATCAAGAGGAAGATCACTCATATAAGATCTGTGCCAGGGAGCTGTAGAGTTTAGATATTCTGTTATTCGTGACTTTTTTTTATCTTCTCTAACTTTTACTTCGTCACTAAAGAGTTCTTTCACTTTTTCTGCTGCTCCTATTTCAATATCCATTTGTGATATAGGATACATTTCATCTTTCTTTTCCTTATCAAAATTAAAAGCTTCTCGTTCTAACGAAACATTATCATTAAGATACTTACCTACAACATATACCTTAATAATGTAATTCTTTCTAATAATTTCTTTTCCACGTTGTTCTTCGTCGAAGAAATCATCTTCAAATTCTGGGATATAAGAATGCAAAGTAACTTCTGTTACCTCCCTATTGTGTCCTGTTAAACAAATTTTACTCTTTTGGTTTTGAGCATATAACACTTTAAAAATTTTCGCAGTGAATTTTTCCTCTTTTTGAGTAACTGAATTTAATATTTTATAGTCTTTTGAATCAATCAGTTTAATATCATTATCCTGTGTGATATAATGATTAAGAACAATATACCTATTCTCATCTGATGTATCAACTATCTTTATAGTGGGACAAGTATATTCATCATCGACAAAAAATATAAGCAATCTTTCTAATAATATTCTCGCTATGGTCTCTAAGCCTTTGTCTAAATATTTATTTTCGATAATATCATTCAGATAAATATGTGTTTCAGTATCTATTGCATTAATAATTTTATCAGTTTCATTGGTTACAATATCATATTGTTTTCCAAATCGAAAGGTTCTCTGATGATATATTTTATCATTCAAATATATACTATTTACTGTTGCTTCATTAAAATATTTTAGAAACATAAAACGCCCAAATCCCTTGCCTCCTCGTGCAATTTTCATATCACTATAAAAAGTATCAAAAGAGTCTCGATTTTTTTGATTAAATCCTATACCATTATCGACAATTTCAATACTTTTAACAGGTGGTAAAGTCCCTTCGTCGAAGTTAAGTGCAAGATCCCGCTTAATGTAAATAATAATCTCTCCATCTTTGCGACCAGATTCATATATAGAATCAATTGCATTCACTATAGCTTCGATAATAGGAGTATAGATATTCGTTTTGCTACGAATCCCTCTCACAATACCAATTATATTCAGTTTGCTCATATACGAAAAATTGTAAATTTCACAAAGATAGTAAAATCTCTGGTATCGTTCATAGCTTAAGTTATAGCTTTTATGAAATGTAATAAAATGAATGGGAGGTATCCTTAAAATCTTACCTCCCATTCATTTTATTTCTGCTGCAACAGATGCGCCAGCGCCGGATCGTTCTGGATGCGCTCCAGCTCGTCGGCGACAATCTGCCGCACGTCGGCCTTGATGCGGTTGTAATTCTCCTGTATCTGCTCTTTCATGCAGTCCCTGCCCGCTTCGTCGGTAAAGTCCGTAATGACGGGAATAGGCTGGTAGGCTTTCTCCTCACGTTTTACCTTTTCAGCGTCCACCACTATCTCGGCGTGGAAAATTTTCTGTTCGATACGTTCGGTGAAGTTGTCCGATACCGAGCCGACGAACATACCCTGCGTCAATCCCGAAATCTTCGAGGGCGGGATCAGACTGTCCATCTGGGTATTGATAGAGGTAGAAACGTCCTGCCGATTGATGGATATGGACTGCCGCCGCTGCAACACCTTACCGAAGCGTTCCGACAAGGTTTTCGCCGTTTCTCCCACTACTTGGCCGCTGAAAATGTTGCCCACGGTGTTCATCACGACTTTGGCCTCCTTATCCCCGTAGTCGCGGACGAGCTGAGAGAAGTCCTGAAAGCCGAGGCAGACGGCGACCTTGTTCGAGCGTGCCGTGGCAATGAGGTTGTCCAGCCCTTTGAAATATATGGTCGGTAGCTCGTCGATGATAACCGAGGATTTGAGCATCCCTTTCTTGTTTATCAGCTTCACGATACGGGAATTATATAATCCCAAAGCCGCGCCGTAAATGTTCTGGCGGTCGGGGTTGTTCCCGACAACCAGTATTTTCGGCTCTGCCGGGTTGTTGATGTCGAGCGTAAATTCACTGTCCGACATTACCCAATATAATTGCGGTGAAATCATACGCGAGAGCGGTATTTTGGCCGATGCGATCTGGCCTTGCAACTGCTCCGCAGCTCCTCCGAGCCACGCATCCATAAAGGGCGACAGGTAGTTTTCGAGTTCGGGGTACGAGGTCAGGATCGGAAAAATATCTTCGTACCGACGGTTCAGAAACTCAACGGCGTGAGGGAACGTGCAATATTTGCCGTTCTGGTAGATTTTCAGATACCAAATGATTGATGCAAAGAGAATTATAGGCGATTCTACAAAGAAATCGCCCTGCTTTTGCACCCACGTCTTATTGAGGTTGAGCATGATGGTATAGGCGCTCTCGTATGCGTCCGTTATATCCTCCATAAAGTCCGGGTGGATAGGGTTGCAGCGGTGCGAGCGGCGCGGGTCGTCGAAGTTGATTACATAGAACTTCGGCTTGACCTTATACCCGTCCAAGTGGTTCACGAGGTGGTTGTAGGCAATGGTCGAGAGGTCGGGGTCGGGTAGGTCAGCACCCTTACGGGTGCTTTCCCCCCTAAGAACCGTGCGTGAAAGTTTCCCCTCACACGGCTCAAGCAAACAATATTCCTTTTCAAATAGAAATACGCTCATACTTACTTCTTCTTTTTATGTGTAACACTTTGATAGCAACCATCATGAACTAAATAGAGGTGGCTTTTGCCATTCTTCTGCTGGCTCATGGTGTGCCATGAGATTTCTGCTGTTATCGGCTGTCCGCATAACACGCAGTTTCGATTTTGTCTTTCCCACATTGAGATAAGTGACTTCTTACCTTTCAAACTCATTCTCATTTTGGCAGTTCTCCTTTTTTCAAGGTATTGCTTCCATTCAGGGTCAAAAGGATTGACATCACATTTCAGTTGGGGGTATCTTTCAATCTTCGTATTGAACAGAATAGTGATTGGAATAAAATATTCCTCATGCTTTTCGTTCTTCCTTTTAACTGCAAATACCCAGTCACGACCATCAATTCTATGGAAATAGCGGTTCTTAATCCACCCTTTGCATTTGTTACCATGCCTGCGGAGTGCCCACCGCCATAACTTCTTATAGATTTGATAATCTGTCTTACGAAAGACATTTGAGGCTGCACTATATTTGTAATAGTTAGCCCATCCGTTAAGTATCGGGTTCAATCGCATAATCAGTTCATGTTGAGCATCGCCACGAAATCGTTTGATTTCATCTTTGACTTTGCTCAACATTCGTTTTGTCCTATCTTTAGAAGGTTGTGTCAGCAGGGTATCTCCAAATTTCCGTACATTGAAACCAAGAAAATCGAAACCATCCGTTATGTGTGTAATTTTAGTTTTCTCTTCGGATAGTGTCAGTCCTCTTTCTGCGAGGAAATCAGCTACCAAAGGTTTTACTCTATGTTCCAATATTTCTTTAGTATCACCTGTTATAATGAAGTCGTCTGCATAACGCACCAATCTAACTTTCGGACAGTACCATCCTGATTTTCCTGATACTCGTTCCCACGGGAAATGAGTTTCCAATAGGTTCTGTAAACCATCAAGCGTCATATTGGCAAGTGTCGGTGATATGATACCTCCTTGCGGTGTACCTTCTTCTGTCGGGAAAAGTTCTCTGTTATATACGTATCCACATTTCAGCCATTTTTGTAAGATGGATTTATCCATAGGGATATTCTTCATCAACCATTCGTGGCTTATGTGGTCGAAACAACCTTTAATATCTCCCTCCAATATCCATCGGGCAGATGTTTTCTTGGACAGAAGCGAATGGCAACGAGCCATAGCGTCTGCCGTGCTGCGGTCTTTCCTGAAACCAAAGGAATAGTTGTCTGCTGTAGTTTCAGACACTGGTTCCAGTGCCATCAGATAAAGTGCTTGCATGGCTCTGTCTTTCATTGTCGGTATTCCCAACGGGCGAAGTTTGCCATTACTTTTCTTGATGTTTACTCTTTTT
>JAUUNK010000211.1 GCA_030844565.1 Bacteroides ovatus | reverse complement strand
GTAGCGATCCGCCCGGACTTCTTTTTTTACCGCCCTTTGTTCTCTACCGGATATTTTGCCGGACTTCTTTCTTTCGTGAGCCGTAGCGGAAAAGACAAGAAGCAAAGAAACCACTTTTTCAAACGGATTTTTTCACTACTTTCTTCCGTGAGCTGTGGCGGAAAAGTAAAGTAGCAAAGAACCATTGTAATAACCATAATTTTATCAATTCTCCTTATCCTGTATCATTTTTATTCTTTCTTTTCTGCTTCCTTATCATAGCGATATACATTCTTCCCGATTTTCAGGCTTATTTTTTTTAGATTGCCATATTCATCCAATCGTATCACCAAGTCGCCCGGTTGTGAACAATCATCACCGAAAGACGAATTGAAAAACTCGACAATCTCTTTGGGGTTAAAATCCAAGCGGGTATTTTTCCTTCTGTACCGCCATTCCAGCCGAATATATTTAGGGCAGACCTGCATCTTATAATCACAATCGGAAATTTTACTTTGGGACGTATTATCATATTCTCCATTACAGAGAACCAACTCCATATTATGCAACTTATCATCCGGCGATTCCGTTTCAACCACGATACGGTAATTATACCGGATATGGCTGTTATCAAAAAAGAGAGTGTCCGGCAGTCCGTTCGCTTCCAGATTCTCCCAGACCTCATTCCGAACTCTTTCCTTATCACATTTATAATGTATGCCATTACAATCCATCTTATATCCCAACAGAGCTTCCCAATCTTCTTTTCCCTTGAATGAACATAGCTCGGTACGCCGTCCCCCATGTATATCACTGCGCAGCCATATTTTAACAATTCCGTATGGAGCGCACCCAATGACCAAGCCGTCATAATGTTGCTCTTCATTCCATACATTCAACCATCCCTGATGATACAACTTATTTAATTTTTCTACGGGTAAATCAGCTTCTACATGATACACTTTATCTTCCACATAAGACAAATAACTTATATCAATATGTGCGGGAAGCGAATCGCCTGGAATATATGTTATTTCGCCCTCTTTTCCCCATGCGTCACCTTCTACCGCTATCATTTTATGCCCCTTTCTGCCAAACCTGTATGCCTCACCGTTTAATAGAGTTATTTTGCAGTCACTAACGGTAACAGGATAAAGGCGAGGACTATTTATTTCCACTAACAGATAATCAGAGATAGGTCGTACTTTTTTATTCAAGCTGGCAAAAACAAAGATGGCTACCCACAGTAGTATCAGCCCAGCATTGATACAAGCCGATAGTAAAATGCTTCCTTTCAGAAGGAACTTTGCAATCAGCACGCTAACCACATAAACCGCCACAATTGCCAGAACTGTATAGACCAAACTATTAAAAGCATCTATCATACCTTGCCCCATCGCATCGCTTGTGGGCACTCTTGAACGAACTTTATCAACAGCCCATCCCATCGCTCCAAGGTAAGCGAAAAAAGTCAGTAAATAAAGAAGAATATGCAGGATTATCTTCATGTTAGTATTGTTTTTATTAATTCTATTCTTGTAATTTTCAATCCGAATATTTCAATATTCGTAACGACACCTCTATTGTTCTCCGTCAAAGATACCCCGCCACCTTAACATTCGGGTTCCCTTGCTTATACTAAATTTGCTTCGCCTGCAAGGGGCTCATTCACATATACTCTCTCCGATGATATTTATTCTATCTTATTCGCTGCTCAGATTAAGTCTCCATATTTCATTTCTTATTATTCTTCCCTAATTGCAACTGAATACCAAGTGAAACGCTCAAATCGTTTGCCCATGAACGGGATTTCATGACTTCTGTTACAGGGGGTAAATCCTGCAAGGTAGTTGTATAGGTCGCTTTGCAGGATTGCAAAGGGCAACGGTAGTTAATATCAAGGATGAAACTACATAAATTTGATGTGCGGTAATCTATGGAAGCCCCGGTGTTAAAGAACATGGGTGACCTGTTTATTTCGAGTTGATAAACCTTTCCGTCAGCACTTTTCGTCTTATTTGAATTGCCTGCACTCGTCCAGCCTATTCCGGCTCTCGGCATGAACTGCCATTTCCTTTTTTCTACAACGTAAGTGATTCCTGTGCTAAGTGATGGTTTTATCTTGCTTAGTCCGGGGAATAGCTTGTCGATGACTGCACCTGCAATATTTTCACCCGAATTGTCTGTTTGTATGTTGAAAAAGCTGACACCCAAATCTAAATATGCGCACCAATGACGGAACAACGGAACATTCATTCGCCAGTCAAACTGCGTGGCAACATCCGCCCGTGAGCCAAACCATTCAGCATAATCACTTCCCCCGGTATTGAAATTTGAACCAATCGAAAATGACATCATAAAGGGCAGCCGTGAAGATTCCACTTTTTGCTTTTCTTTTGAGGTCTGATTGGTTTCTTGTGCAGTTATCGGCAGTATGCTGATAATTAAAAAGACCATTACTCCAAGTTGTCGCTTGAATATAGGTGACAAACTCTTTATTTTCACTTGTGTATTGCCATAAGTCGCAAACGCCCTTATAGGCATAATTAAAAATGTTTTAATATTCATAATCCGGTATTTTATTATTTACTTTTCATTGATAGCACCAAAGTTACCCCGCCACCCCTAAACTCCCTTTTCGTTTTCCATCCGTTCTTTTTCGGTAATCGACCATATTAGGATATTTAACGGCTTCATCTGGCATCTTTTGTTCATCACTTATCATGTTCATCTACCCATTTGCGAACTTCTGGATTACTCATGTCATAATCATTATGCAATATACCACCATACTCTTCTTTCAATATCGTACCATCCATCCCATTTATTTCCAGATACTTGCTTGATGCGACTCTGAATATACTCGGCGCAGGTACAAACTTATAGAAAAAGTAATTAACCTTATAGCAAGGTTTCCCATCTATTATCGTTTTTTCTATCTCCCTTAAATAACCCACCCGTGTCGAGTCAGGTTCGGAATAACTTTCCACATCTACGACTGCATACTGATCCAAAATGCTGTTTGGTATATCTATTCCTCGTTCATCCAAAAAGTGCAGTAATTGATTTATGCGGAACTTGTAACCTTTTTCTTCGTCTATTTCCTTTTCCAGCTTTCCAGTTTTATTGTAATAATAACTTTTTCCAATAGCGAGATAACATGGAGCTAACACTCCTTTGAATAAGAGGTTCCCCGTTCGTTTGTCAAAAGTTCGACTGATACAGTAATAAGGATATTGAATCAGAGATTCATACATACTAATATTCTCTTCCGATACCTCGTACACTTTTATAGTACCATCAGAAAGCGTATCAATCCCCATCTTGTTATTGAGGAAGTGCATCCTTTCCTTTTTAGACAACTTCTCAAAATCAGGAGTAAGCACAGGAATCTCTTTCGGAATAAAAGAGACTTTCTCTTGGCTGCAAGCGTACAAGCCGCTTAAGAAAACGATTACGATAAATGTTTTAATGTTCATAATTCAATATATTATAATTCCGGGCTAACGTGTACCCAACCATCCCGTGCAGCATCTTATTACTTTTCTCTTTTTTACAGATACAAGATATTCGTATGCTATTCTGGAAATATGATTTCCGGCTTACTTCCATCCAAATAATAACGGGCTTTAACCAGCGGCTTGTTACTTGCCTTTTCGTCCGGTTTATAGATATACATGGCATCTGCATCCGTATTGGTCTTATACCAACAATACATGATTGGACTCTCATCTTTCATAACCTTCTTTGAAAGATGCTCTATATCTTTGTCTGTCAAGAATGGTAATATTTCTCCTCGTGAAACGATAGGTTCTATATATTCTTCCCCATGCTTTTCAATAATGCTGCATAATGAATCCGCATTGGCACTGTTATATTGGTTTAATACAGCAATAGCTGAACGATTTATAATATCCCAGTCAGGTTGTAAGTCAGCTTTCACATAAAAAGAGCCTATACGTGCGCCACGCAAAAAACCGATATACGGCTCACTGTCATTTCCATAACGGTCACTAAAACAACCCATTGCATCATAATAATCACCCTTGAACTCTATAGCGGCTTCATATCCTTTCTTTATCCATTGCTGATAAAACTCCTTGTAGTTTTTCGGATTGACATCTTCTGTCTGAATATCTTTTAGAAGATTTTTTAGTTCATAACCCACAATCTCACCTAACGTTTCATGAAAGTGACGAAGTTCTTCCGATGTTGGCTGATAGCGGTTTTTTGTTGCAAGTTTCAATGCTTCCGGTGTTGTTCCGAAAGAATCACAATTTACTCCTAAAAAGCGGACACACCACTCTCCAAACCCCATATCAGGATATTTGTAGAGATGTAAGATTCCCTTATCTCCCCACATTTTGTTATTACCACACTCTATTAATTGCTGACCTCTTATCAGAATAAGTTTCCATCGAGCTATTTGCTTAGCATACTTCTTGTCATATTCAAGTATGACATCTCCGGGATTAGATTTGAACACTTTGAATCTTACATCGTCAAATTCATATTCTTTTCCTTCATCTTCGGGTAAAAGTGATATGCGTGTATGTTTCCAAGGTAGAGGGGGAAGAAGTTCTACTTCAATAGAGCCCTTACAATCTATAGAATCATCAGAAGAGAGTCTAACTGATAAAGTTATTTCTTGTTCACTCTTTGAAGTCGTAAAGGGAGAATATTTAGAAAAGCCTACAAAATCTCCGCTTGCGCTTTGCAGATGGGATATGAATTTAATTCCCATATTTCCAAACATTTTTATTGGTGCAGTAGTTAGTTCACACAATGTTCCTATGGAGTCTTTTTTATTTATACACTCTAAAGTTTCATCCCTATTTATATTTACATGTGGAACGTATTTGCCGCGTAGCAACAGCCAAGGAATCCCAAATGGATTATAAATCTCCAATTTTGCATTACTTAGCCAGTCTTTTACATTGCTCCAGTCAAATCCTTTTTGCTGCACCTCAATCCACGGCAACGGTTCTTTCCAGTCTTTCACATTAGCCTTTTCCGAAATGCCGGGTTTCAAATAATATTGTTGATATATTGAATACATTTTTTCCAACTTCTCTTTTTGTTCTTTAGTAAGCTCCTTAATATTTGAGTTCCCTTCCTTATTTTGCGCATTAATGTATTCGCCATGCCCAAAACTTAGTAATCCCATAATCAAAAGTATTTTAATATCCATAATCCAACATTTATTATTTCATACTAAATTCGCTTCGCCAAAGTTACCCCGCCACCCCTAAACTCCCTTTTTCGCTTCCCGATCATTTTTAGCTAACCGTTCAAAGTAGGAATAAAGTATCATCCGTTTGTTTAACCTTGATTGCTCACAAAATAGAATTTATATCATAAGAGGAATCAGCTTATCTGTTCCTTTTTTCATTCCAAGATGTAACTCAATATATCCATATTCAAATTCAGCTCCATTGTTTAATTCCCTTACAAAAAGCAAAGCACTTGGTTTTCCATTTTTCTTTTTAGACCGTAAAGATACGCTCCGACCATTACTTGAAAAAACAATGCGATATTCCTCAATTGGTTGAAGTTCTTTAGTAAAATATTTATTTATTATATCAGTTATACTTTTCCAATCCAATTCTATTTCTTCTTTTGTTTGATATATAGTAATTGCAAATTCCTGATAAGATGGAATAAAATACTTCTTTAACTGCTCTAAATCTTTCTGCGCTATTAATTTTCTGACGTATTCATACTCTTTGACGATTTTCTGCTCAATATCAGGTATTGTTCTTAAATCAACGCAATCATCCCAGTAAGTATATTGATACGGTACATTTGCTTCGAACTCACCCTTCATATCAATGTATGGCAACCCTTTTCCCGGTATTTCAATATCAGGAAGAGTAAAAACTGTATGCCAAGTTGCTTCTCCCGACTCATCTACTTCTTCCGTAAAATCATAATAACCAATTTCCAAGCGAAACGGCTTTGCATTACTTATAACATTTTTTCCTTTTATGGGCGACAAATGGACTTCAATAGTTTGCTTCCCTGATTTAAATATTGCAGGATTAACGGTTATCAGAGCTTCACCTATATTGGTCGCTCTCGTCATTTCTGTTATTAGTATATCATTTACTCTCAATTCAAATAAGCAACCCCGATTACCATATTTGGCATAGTACACAGGTCTGCTTTCATTTTTGTAAACACAAGAGTCCACATTTTCTTTGGGTACATTGCCAAGCTCCTTAACATTCGAGTTCTCTTGCTTATTTTGCGCATTGGAGCATCCGCCAAGCCCAAAACCAAGTAATCCCATAATCAAAAGTATTTTTAGTTCCATAATATCTCATTTTTAATATATCACTCCAAAGATACCCCGCCACCCCTAAACTCCCTTTTCGTTTCCCATCCATTCTTTTTCGATAATCGACCATATTAGGATATTTAACGGCTTCATCTGGCATCTTTTGCCAAATATAAGATAAGATTTTCAGAAAATACAGTAAATACTGTATTTTTCATTGTTGCCCATACAAAAAAGCATCCCGAAGGATGCTTTTTCACTATTTTGTATTGTCGGCTCCTATCACATCCGCAATCCTCTTTTCCGTTCCTGCCGGATAGTCGGGCTTTCGCACCCCATATCTATATTAAGAAGATACACCCCCGGAACTGTATTGTCTTTCATTGTTTACCTTTTTAGTCATTCTTCCGAATTGTCATTATTAAAACTTAGCTCAAGTTCCACGGTTTGCGAAAATGAATCTTCCACCCACACCTTCAAACTGCTCTGTTCATCCGACTGCGAAGTAAAATACAGCCGGAACGTTTCTTTCTCCAGCGGGTAACGGTCATTCGGCAACAGCACCGTGCCATCATCCAGTTTTAGCGTGCCTTTCCCGTCATACAGGAACCAGCGTATCGTGTACTCCGTATCTTCCCAGCGTCCATCCCGTTTGAGTTCACAGCGGATTTCCGCCGTTTCGTTCACCTTCAGTTTTTTCGGGACGGGCATCATTTCCACCGTGAACGGATATCTCGTCTGAATATCCAACTGGCTATTACAGGCACACACAAGCACGAGGGCGGCCACTATGTAGCAGCCCACGAGCATTTGATAAAATATCTTCTTCATATACATTATTATATTATAGTAGTTATCGAATCATAAACCTAATTCCCACACCGACCTGCGAGTGAAATTTTCCACAGTCACCCCCGAACAGCATCCTTTGTCGTCCGTTTACCAGCAAGACAATCCTGTCCGTCAGGTATGCGGACAATTCCAGCGTCAGCGCACCCCCGTAAATGAAATTATCCCCGTCCGTCAGCCGTGAACCGTCCGGCATCATCTGTTCGCCCCAGTTCACCGTTTCATACCCGGCAAGGGCGGACAATCCCAGTGCCGCAAAAAACGTCTTCTTTCTGTCCGAAAGGAAGTTCAGGTAATACCCGCCTTCTCCCGTGAACTGGCTGACCGGATAAAGGCTGCCCCGGTAGTCATACCGCTTTTCCAGATACTCCGCACCGACCACCCAATGATGGACGTTCTTCGTGTAAGTGCTTACCGCTATCCCGGCATGGTAGCCGAAACCGTTGCCGTTTTTCCAGCGCAGATCGTCCGAAAGTCCGCCCGTGAACTGTATTCCCCTCATTCCGGGCAGGCATCTCTGGGCGTGTGCCTGGTTAAAATGCAGGCACACCCCGAAGAGCATGATAATCAACAATACCCTTTTCATCATTTACTTTATTTTCAGTTCGTTAATCACTTTTGCCGCCACAAGGTCGGCGTTCTCCACCCGTATCGTCTGATGCCTGCCGCCGTTCTTCTCGAACAGTTCGATAATCAGAATCTTATCGTCCGGTATGGTGAATTGCGGAACGACGTACACCGTGCGCACATTGCTTTTCCCGTTCGTTACCAGCACCTCGTTATAGCTGCGTACCGGATCTATCGCCCGTTCCTGAATGGCGGTACGCTTCGGCACTTTCTTATCCACAATCTTGAACTTGATAAAGTCCGTGTTGAAAGGCACGTTCGACCTGTTCCTTGTTTCCGTATGGAAATAGAACAGCCCGTTATGCGAGTGGATGGACTTCAAAAGGAACTGCACCCCGAAGCGTTTACAACCCAGATGCTTGATTTCCCGCTTGTCCGCCTTATAGATGCTCTGCATAATCAGCTTCACCAACAGCGGGCTTTCGCTGCCCAGTTCACGGAAATAGATATTCATGCGGGTATGTGAAAAGTCCGTTGTGTCCTCGTTCTCCAAAAAGTCCTTCATTTCGATGTTCAGCATTTCCGGCTCATGCGCATACTTGGCATTGAAACTGTAAAAACTACCGTCCTCACAAATCACCGAAAAATTCGTTTCCCCCGGAAACCCTTCGGTCGTAGCCTTCACCCGGATCACGTTCTCCGCCCCGTCCGCTTTTCCGGCAATAATCCGGTTACTACCCAAGTCCACATACTTCACCGCTGACGGGAATATGATATGCACCGTCTTGGCAAACGTCACCTGTACCCCGAACGGAGTAACCATCTGCCGATAGGGTAACTTTTGCGTAATCCCTTGATACAGGTCATTTCCGGCAACCGTCCGTATTGTGTCATTCACTTGTGCGTTCACGCACATTATTGCGCCCATAACGAGCGCAACCAATCCAAAAATCTTTTTCATTGTCTTTTCTTTTTAATCATTGTTATTTTCACATTCCAAGCCTGCAAAGCATCCAATCCGCATGGCATCCCGACCTCATTTTCGCAGCGTGAAGCGAACGACCGTAGTGTAGCGTCAAAAAGAAAAAGCTGTTTGAGCGTAGCGAGTTCTTTTTCTTTAGCGAAACGCAGGAAGAGAGTAGCATAGAAAATGCAGTCTTGATTTTTTCTTTTTGGTATCTTTTTCTTTTGTATCAAGACAAAAGAAAAAGTACTACTCTTTGGCGTAAAGCATCAATTCATACCACGCTTTCAGATACACCTACACCGTGAGGAACTTCTTCGCAAGATATTGGCTGCCGCCTAGCATCACCCCCCTTGTCA
>JAUUNK010000210.1 GCA_030844565.1 Bacteroides ovatus | reverse complement strand
ATAAAGAGAAATTAACAAATGTTAATCCACCCCCCAAGAATTACAACTGAGCCCTATTATATCATGAAAAACAGGATTTATCTCTTTACAGTAGCAGTAGCTTCTTTTATGTGCATCAGCTGCACAAAAACTCAAACTACCCTTTCCGAGAATGAAAAGACAGTCAATCCTCCCATCATGGGATGGAGTTCATGGAATGCATTTCGCGTAGACATCAGCGAAGACATCATCAAGCATCAAGCCGACCTGATGGTAAAAAAAGGTCTGAAAGATGCCGGATATCATTATGTCAATGTTGATGACGGCTATTTCGGAAAGCGCGATGACAACGGAATTATGCATACCCACGAACAACGTTTCCCGAATGGGATGAAACCAATTGCGGATTACGTTCACGGCCTGGGAATGAAAGCCGGTCTCTATACCGATGCGGGCAACAGTACATGTGGCTCCATGTGGGACAATGATGCAGCAGGCGTAGGAGCTGGTATCTATGGACACGAACCGCAAGACGCCCAATTATACTTTGGCGACTGGGGTTTCGACTTTATCAAAATTGATTACTGCGGAGGAGATGCGCTGGGACTTAATGAAAAGGAACGCTACACTTCCATCCGGAACAGTATAGACAAAGTAAACAAAGATGTTTCCATCAATATTTGCCGATGGGCCTTCCCGGGCACTTGGGCTAAAGATGCAGCAACTTCCTGGCGTATCAGTGGAGATATTAATGCACATTGGGGATCATTAAGATATGTAGTCGGAAAGAATCTCTACCTGTCGGCTTATGCCGGAAACGGACATTATAATGACATGGATATGATGGTCATCGGATTCCGCAACGACAGTAAAGTAGGTGGACAAGGTCTTACTCCGACAGAAGAAGAAGCTCATTTCGGTTTGTGGTGTATCATGAGCTCTCCTTTGCTTATCGGATGCAATCTGGAAAACATGCCGGATTCTTCGCTCAAACTGCTGACAAATAAAGAACTGATCGCCCTCAACCAAGATCCGCTGGGCTTACAGGCTTATGTAGCTCAACATGAAAATGAAGGTTATGTACTCGTAAAAGATATTGAACAGAAACGTGGGAATGTACGTGCAGTAGCTCTTTACAATCCTTCCGATACCATCTGTAGTTTTTCCGTACCGTTCTCTTCACTGGAATTTGGAGGAAACGTAAAAGTACGTGATCTGGTAAAACATAGCGATTTAGGAAACTTCTCCGGTACCTTCGAACAAACGCTTCCTGCACACAGTGCCATGTTCCTCCGCATAGAAGGCGAAACACGTCTGGAACCGACCCTCTACGAAGCGGAATGGGCTTACCTACCTCTTTTCAATGACCTTGGCAAAAATCCTAAAGGTATTATTTATGCCCATGATAAGGAAGCCTCTGGCAAAATGAAAGTAGGTTTCCTTGGCGGACAACCTGAAAACTATGCCGAATGGCGGGAAGTATATAGCGAAAATGGCGGACGCTATGATATGACCATCCATTATTTATATGGCAAAGGACGACAAATAGAACTGGACGTAAACGGTATCATTACCAAAATCGACTCTTTGGGAAAGGATAACGGTCATAACCAAATCACAGTTCCCGTTGAATTAAAAGCCGGATACAACACTATTCGCATGGGTAATAGTT
The DNA here is from genome assembly GCA_030844565.1 of Bacteroides ovatus. Classification (GTDB taxonomy): domain Bacteria; phylum Bacteroidota; class Bacteroidia; order Bacteroidales; family Bacteroidaceae; genus Bacteroides; species Bacteroides ovatus_A. Next base: position 7,381 of record JAUUNK010000210.1, on the reverse strand, counting down.
ATAACTGGGCACCGGACATCGACTGCTTCACTCTGACAAAAGCATTGTAATAGCAATTATAAAAAAAGCCAGGAAAGTCCCTAAAAAGAAAAATTACCCTTACTACAACATAAAGAACTGCGCTCCTCAAGTTTTCTGTCTAACTTTTGGGGCGCAGGTCAACCGTAGTAAAGATTATATTATAATATCAAGGCCTTTTCGGCCTCTTTTTATTTTATAAAATTATCTTTGGGAGATAACCTTTTGAATAAAAGGCTTTAAGCGAGATTTTTCAGCGTTCGAGGTAATGATTTGGCAACCGTGCGTATTTCTGCGTTTTGCGCTGTATTTCCTCAAATAACTCACTGCAAATCTACAAATTATTTCTCACAAACCAATACATATTTTTTTCCTTTTTTTATTTGATATACCTTTCTTTCATTCAGGGAATAGATAAGGCAACACTTTTGCAGGAAATACTACCCGGAGCGTAGCGCAGGTGTGGAGATTTCCTGTAAAACCCGTAGGGCTTGGTGTTTCCGTTCTATTCCCTGTGTGTATTTTTGTATCTCAAATGAATAAAGGATTACTTTGGCACTTTGCATTTCTTCGTTTGTGTTTTCTTGTGAAGATTCAGACAATAAGCTGAATAACTCCGTCTTTACTAATTCATTCATAAGCATAATTTTTTGATGATTAATATTGATTGTCAGACCGAAGTCCTGTTTTATGCTGAATGATTTTTTATTTATGTGTTTTATCGTTCTTACTACTTTTTATAATTCTGATGGGGGTTTGTTTGCTAAATTCTTAGCTTCTTTTACAAAATGAGAAAAATCAGTATAGCCCAATTCGTCATATAAATCATAACTACCTTTGGCTCTATAGTTTTTCAATGCTGTTTTGAAGCGTAGAGCTTTAAAGCATTGTTTAGGCGATACTCCTAATACTTCTTTGAAATATCTGTTGAGAGTAGGATTTGATACTCCGACCTCTTTGCTTACAACATTTAGCTTGTAATCATGGCTATTATTAATGTAGTAAATTGCTTTTGTTACAGCTTTAAGCTTAAAGTCAGAACTAAAGATTTTCATATTACTTAAAAGCCAATTCTCTACAAACAGAACCCGCCCATCAAAAGAGGTTTTCAATTTTAGTTCGTCTATTATTTTTTGATTTAGATATTTTTGCAATGGCAAGCTATTATCTACCAAAGTCGGAATATCTTCGGATAAACAGGAGTATAAAACTCCCGGCTTGAATTTTATTGAAAATTCATGGGTTCCGGGAGCGTGTATCACGGCGATTGCGTCTGTCAAACTGCCGGAGATTTTATCTCCTGATGTATCAGACATACCCTGTCCACGATGAACTTTGAATGTTTGGCTCTTGTCTGACAAGTAAACTGAAACTATAATATTAGCATTGGGCAAAGCTATAAGTGAGAACGGATTTATAGAATTGTCCGGAGTTTTTATTTCGAAATAATACTCGACAATATCCTTTAGTTCAAAACAGGGATATTTAATCTCTATTTTTTCTTCATCTTCAAATATGACCTTGCCCTTTACCATGTTATTTTGTTATTATATGTAGTACCGAAAAGCCAATACCCATTGTCATCATGCGTTCTTTCCTGTTGGTTAGAAGTTGTTGCGTCCAGTCGAGCAACCCACCGTCGCCAATCTCAATCACATTCTCGCCTACTACTATTTTTGCTTTTATCCGAAAGCCATAGTAATAGTTATTTTCATAGTCGGGTTCGACAACCGATACTTTTATATGGTCGCTGTTTTTCTGAACATATGATATTGACTCTGTAATTAATGGGCTTTGACCGTCATACCCTTTGCATGGGATAATCTCGAAGTATATATGTTCAAAGCTGTAACTTCGTAAAACGTCATACGATGCTGTCAGGTGTTTAAGTAGTTCCTCTTTTTCAAAATTAAAACTCCCTGTATCTTTACCACAGGAAATCAGGCAAATAACTGAAAAATGAGGAGTGAAATTAGGATTGTCAAATACCTGTGTCCGAATAATCCGTGAAATATTACTGTAGTTGTAGGTTCGGCTATCTAATCCGCCTTTTTTCTTTAATGAAGCATAATGCAAGGCTGTTGCATTGGTTGGGTCTGCCTGCATTTCTGTATTTCTTAAAGCTGTCAACACTTTCTTTTGGTCTACGGTAGCAACAACACTACTCGTTCCCAACTGTGCGGCAGGAGAATGTTCTATCGGTTCAAATCCTCTGCTGGCTAATACTTTATAGCACGTCAATTCTTGTTCTTTGTACCTTAAAACATCTATATTGGCAGGTTTGACAAGTTTATTCCCCTCGTATTTATTTAATAAAGACGAGGGCGTTTCTTGCTGGATGCGCCTGTTAAAAACCTCCAATAAAATAGTGTTCAGTTCCGACCCACTTAATTCATCGGATAGTATCTTAACTATGTCCGGTAAATCCAATTTGCTGATAATATGTTCACCTATATCTTTTTTCATGTCTTTCTAATACTGTATAAATGTTCATCAATTATTTTCCCCTCTTTTATTACTGAGGATTTAATAACAGCCTCTTTTTCAAAACCCACTTTTTCTAGATTTGAATTGTTTTTTATGAGTTAAATTAAAGTATCTCAAATAGAACCGTAAAATTCCAGATACTTGCTAACATTGGATTGTACATATTCCGTATTGTGATGTCCCGGAAACAGGTAATTTTGAGTATTTACTCCTTTTTTCTTTAGCATATTGTGAAGAATGGAGCCCCCTTCATAAAACCTGCCCTCATCCTTTTCTCCTGCATCAAGATAAACCTTCATTTCAGAAGAAATATCATTGTGCTTTGCAATATATAGCGGGTCATACTTTTCCCAATCATTCATATCTCTGTAAAAGGATTTATATTCATTTTCGAGTTCGAGCAGTAATGCAGGCATGTGTCCTCCAACTTTCGAAAACTTATCCTGATGCCTGAATGCATTGTGTAAAGCGGTATATCCCCCTGCGGAAGCACCACCGATGTATCTGCCTTTCCTGTCATTTATGGTTTTGAACGTTTTATCTATGAAAGGTATTATCTCATCTATAAAGTAGTCTTCATATCTCCCTAAATGTATCGTTCTATGAGATTTTACAGGGTCAGGGATTTCCTTACAGACTATGGACGAGTTTACGCCACGGCTGTTTTCCATTCTCGGACATACAATTATCATCGGCTCTATTTTCCCTGTTTCTATCAATTTATCTGCTGTTGTATGTATATCAATTTCAAACATTATATTTTCATCACCCCTTCTTTGGTGTAAAAAGTATAACACAGGAAGTGAATTGAGATGATTATAGGTTGTGGGTAAATACACTAGCATTGACATCTCTTTTTCAAGGATGTTACTATATAAATCTACTTTTTCTACTTTCAATTTAATCATTGTCCTTATTAAAACTTACTTTTTTCGTAATTATAGGGAATGCTTGTTCCCACAAGTACATCTTCGATTTTCTCGATAATCAACCAATCATCCATATTTCCTTGATGTTCAAAATCAAGTGCAGGTTCAATCTTCTCCAAGCCGGAAAACTCTACCAATATCAGGCATTTCTTATGCCAGCGTTCCTTTTGTTTGTCTGTCAGGTCGAGTTTAGGGTTATTTAGTTTTTCGATAATCTCCGAATCGGTAAGTTTGGTATAGTTGTCTACATGGGTTACCATGGCTTTAGCAGAGATTTTCTTCGAACCTTTCTGCATGAAGTAGAGTATTTCACCTTCGTTTACCCGGCTGTGGGGGATTTTTCTTCCTGCCGCTCCACGAACGATCATTATTTTACTGCCATTCATTATTTTATCTAATACTTTGGCTTTATCGTCACAATAAACTAAGTGTACCATTTTATTCAAGTATAATTAATTTTTTTATTTTCTCTGTTTATGAACCGTTATATATAGCCCTGTTACTCGTACTTCTTATTTTCTTCTATTAGTTCTTCACTCCATTGTTCCGGAGCCAATGGTGAAAAAAGTTCTATTAAATTATCTTCAGGATCACGCAAAAGTACCGTGCGGCTCCCCCAATCAACCATATCGGTAGGTTCGTTAACAAATATCACACCCTTTTCTTTCAATGCTCTATAAGTATCATCAACATTATCCACACTGAATGCCACAAGTGATTTCTCCCGATATCCTACAGGCAATTCTTTATCTGCGTTGCCTACAGACGGAGCCATCCAATCGGATACAAAAAGAGCAAATCCTTCTATTCCGTCTGCTACCTTAAAATAGGCATACCCACTGTTCTCGTCACCCCAAGCCGGTTCCAGACCTAGTTGCTCGGAATAAAACTTAAAACACTTAGCAAAATCTTTAACTAATAATCTTACGTTACTAAATTTCATTGTTTCATAATTTTTATAGTTATTAATATTCTTTCGTCAGCAATTTTATAACCGACTATTCCTGTTGACCTCGTAATGATTACCTTCATGTTCTTACACTGTGTGATTCACTGACGTTTTAATTTTGAAAGTTTACATAACATACTGTAATAGCATCCTCAATCGTATAAGGATACGGAAACCCATCCCGTAGGTTTACAGCGATTGCGTGATTATTAGCTAATCTCTGTATTGCTTCAGGAGAAGTTAGGTTTATATTTTGTAATCGTATCATTTTAATATACTTATTGTTCTTTGCAAAGGTAACTCCATATATCAAATCAAAGAGTGTAAAAATGAATCAATTTTATCAATAAAATTCTTGTTTGATTCACATTCTTTCAATTATCTGCATTTCCAATCCTTTTAATTTATGGGATAGGGCTTCCATATCCTGACTTATTTTCTCTTTGGTTATCTTGGCATAGATTTGGGTTGTTTTAATATTGGTATGCCCCATCATTCGGCTAATGGTTTCTATCGGAACTCCCTGTGAGATAGTCAATAAAGTTCCGAAAGTATGCCTACTGACATGGTAGGTCAGCCGTGTTTTAATCCCGCATTGCTTGCCTATCTTTTTTAATATGGCATTACAAGTACCATTACCCGGTACAGGGAAAATTCTTGGTTATGTTTGGCAAAGAGGGTTAAAAATGTATCTTGCTTTACTCCTAACCCTAAATAAGCGTTCTTTACCTTATCAGCCGTAACAAAGCCGTCCGTTTGCATTACTTCCTAATAGTGGCGGTTAATATCGACACGGATTTTATCCAAAGCGAGGTTGGTTTTTACCGCTAATGTACTTTTACCTGTCAGCCTTCCGGCTTTGGTATCCCAAAGGTTGGGCGATATATTCATCTTACAACTGAACTGGCTGATTGTTCCGTCAATCGTGATTCTTCCCATTACTGGAACTGTTCCGTTGGGTTTGGGGTTGTTCTTTTTGAGATAGAACAAAATTTTAAAGGTACTTCTCATCTTACTCAAAGTTTACAGATTACAAAATTAGTTTACTTTGAGTTACAAGAGGTTACGCAACTTAACGCAAGAAGCAGACAATTAGCGACTTATAGCCGATTTGCATTTTTACCGTTGGTAATGATGTGGTAACCTAACTTTGTCTTACCTTTGTCTATCGGTGGCTTTTGCCGTCCAGAAGAAAAGCCAAACAAAGAGCGTTTCCCGCACATTATCAGGCGGTTGTCCTCGTTTGGCTGAAACTTGCTTTTTTATCAGACTTTTATTTTATACGTCCACCGGATTATTCCATTACGGTCACACAGGCTTTTTCAGTTAATGTGACCTTCAACTTAGAATCATCTTTCTCGGGAATCCAAAACATACGCCGGCACTCTCCCTTTTGAAGTTGTACACTAGCATTTTGACCTGTTAAATATTCTGTATCAATATGACATTCTTCAACATTCACAGACCAATTATTCATCCTATTTAAATTCAAATGCAGATTATTGATATTTCCACTTTGGAATTCCACATTTCTACCACCCCTAATGACACTCAAAGCTCTAAAATCACAAGAATCTACCATGATAGAATTAGGAGTATCGATGGAAATGGAATCCTTTGTCAGTTTTTTGAGAGCTATCTTCTGCATATAAATATCATTTATAACACATTCCACTTTGGATGTCAAATTCAGTTGCATATCTCCTGTAATCATTCCCACATATTTAGACTCTTTAAACTCTTGTGGAAAATCAATCAGAGAATAGTCCAAAACGATCTTCAATGTATCTCCCATAACAGTCATTTTCAGATATTCATTTACTTTCTCTGAACAAGAGAACGTATTCTTCTCTCCTTTTGAAGGCAAAACTCCCAAGAGAGAATTTGCCAGCCAAATACCACGTTCTTCCGTATTCATCTCTGTTTGAGTCATCCAGATCACCCGACAAGTCGGCAGTTCTTGGACTAGCTGTTCTCCTTGCAGGTTTATTTGATTGGAAAAGTATGGTTTCCCCAGACAATACATCACAAACATTCCGCCTACCAGCATGCAAAATCCGGCTACAAAAAGCCCTATTAATATATAAGTTGTACGTTTCATAATATTTGTTTTACTTTTCTTTTTTACAAAATTCCCGATACATATCGGTTATCTCTTTGATAGGAATATCCAACGTCTTGATCTGCCTGAAAAAATAATCCAATTCCTCCTTCAAAAAAATATCCTTTCGCAAAGAATGAATCAATTCCCTTGCACCGGGAGCGACAAAATAACCAATGCCGCGTTTATTATAAATAATATTCTGTGACTGGAGATAATCGAATGAACGCATCACTGTATTGGCATTTACTTCCACAATAGCAGCATATTCTCTGACAGACGGAATGCGTTCCTCTTCCCCAAATTGCCCCAGAAGTATCTCATCACAAATCCTATCAGCGATCTGCAAATAAATAGCTTTACTTTCTTTAAAATTCATAGGCTAAATTATTACATGCGTTGAATTATTTCGGACTCCTTAAAACGGAAATAGGCAAGCGTACAATTTACTAATGCAAAAAGCACAAAGGCAATGGATGCCAAGTTAAAAGCTTGTTGCTCCGTTATAGAAGAAAAAATATAGCTACAATCTCTATTGTGGCTTCCATTAAATAACATATTCCCCACCGCTATTCCTACCACTACATAAATTAGAACAATAATGGTAACAGCAACAAAAGTCTTGAGAAATGAATTCTTTGGCCAGACAGAACTACCTAGTACGAACAATGACTGTATAAAGCAATAAATAGAAAGGACAAATATCAACTCATACGTTTCATTGAATAAAAACCACCGTTTCCCGCTGCCCACTAAATATCCCAGATTGACAGGAAGTATCGCCCCTTTTGCATCCGGATAAATAAGCGAATAAATCGATACCCGTGTATAATCAGCCAATTTAAAAGCAATCAGAAAAACAACTAAAAATACGATGGTTGATACCAGCCAACGAGA
>JAUUNK010000209.1 GCA_030844565.1 Bacteroides ovatus | reverse complement strand
CAAAGGTCTTCCATCGCCTTCTTTTTTGCGGGAAGACTTGCCCTTACCGGGAGGGGGGGACTCACGCGTGTGCGCGTGACTCTCTTCGTTTATAGTTTTAATATTATCTTTAATAGGTGTAATTTTCATATCATCCTCAAATTTTGCGGATGATGTTGCGGATGACCCTTTTTTATCATCCTCAGAATTTGCGGATGATATTGAGGATGAAAATGCGGATGTTCTTGAGGATGTTCCCCTAGCTTGTTTGTGCATATCATCCGCAGTTTCATCCGCAACATCATGCTCAACATCATCCGAACTATCATCCTCAATTTTTGCGGATGATGTTGAGGGTGATACCACGTCATTACTTAGCTTCTGCAAAAAAGAATAATAGCATCCCACCCTTTTATCTTTACAGGTTTCAAAGGATAAAAGATGAGCATCAGCAAGGGCTTTTCTTGATTTACGCAAGGTATTATCTGACATATTCAGATTGCCGCACAGAACATTACTTCTGATAAAAAACACTTCTTTCCATTTCAACTCATTACATAGCGCTACGAGTTCATGAAAAAGAGCCTGATCAGCAGCGGTAAGATATGTGTCAGCACGAACTTTCCTAAGCTTGGATATCAATTGATAGCTATTCATGTTAATCAGTTAATTATGCTCGATTATTGCTATGGATTAAAATGTCTCCATCTTTTCAAACTCCGATTCCAGATAATCACTTTCCACTTTAGCTGTTGTATGTCCCTTATCAAGAGTTATATATTCTACAGTTCCAATTCCAGCAGCGACCATCGCTACAGAACGGGCGTAATTATACAACCCACATTCGTATTCAGACAATTCATCCTCACACGATTCCGGCTCATCGTATATTTCCTCATCAAAATGATCGTGTATTGTATCAAGGGCTGATTTATTAACTACAGTTTCGTCAATCAAAACCTCAACCTCCACTTCCCTTTGTAAAGTCACTTTTATTTTCTTCATACTGTATTGTATTCCTTTATTATAAATGAAAATACCTGTTTGCCGCACATTCATCGAAAGATTTCACGCGCTCAATCAACCGCTTTTGCTTTTGGCGGAAGGCTAAATCATTATCATACTTATTGTGGCATTCCCGGCATAACCCTACAATATTGAGGGGATTGGTATAGTGCTCAGGATACTCGGACTTGGGTACTAAATGTGCCGCATCGGACATCGGCCGGCCGCAGATGGCACAATAGGGAGATAACGCTTTCTTTATTTTTGCAACCTCTCTATTTCGCAGGGCTTGCTTGTTACTTATCTGTCTCATGGTGAAATAAGCTAGGATTAGTATTTTCTTGGATTAATTTGTTAACACGTGCTATTTCGTTGTCAATCGTCTTTTCCTGCCTTTTGCTAGCACGCAGAGCCTCTGGCGAACGAGTCTGAAAATAACTTTTCTGTAACGCGCGAAGTCTGGAAACTTCGTAAAAGAATTGTTTTGCATTCATTATGGTATGTTTTTAGTTCTCTAAATCAAAAGCCCCGAAGCGGATTCTCCGGGGCACAACAGCAACTCTTCAGCTTCTTCATAGAAACACTCATACGTTTCTTCGGCGTCTTTCCGTCGTGTCAGCCGGAATCAATACCGGCAGCCCGTAAACTGTATGAGCCTTGCTGTCTCTACTTCTGCTTCGACCATCCTAAAGGCTTGTGGACGGAACCGGTAACGATCCGGCATACACACTTCCGGCTGTGTGCAGAGCGTCCCATTACGCCCGCCCGTGCGCTGTTTTATTTACGGGATTAAAAACAGCAAAAACTAACCGCACTCATTTCAATGTTTTTATTGAAGGAATCCGAAAATAGAGCGAAAAACAACGTTCCCCATGTGGATAAGGGTGGACTCGAACCACCAATCAGTATTATTTACGAGCAGACCCCTGATTTACGGGCAGCACTACATTTATTTACTGAGGCGTAGGATACCTCTTTACAATACCATTCTGTCACTTATCCATGAGGTGGTAGCAGGATTCGAACCTGCACGTTCAGCTTAATGTGAACTTCAGACGGCGAAGCCGGTACCCGAATTACTTCGTATATTATGCCTTCGTCAAGGACTTATTTTTACCCTCGCCACTTCATCTCATTAGCGTCTACCAATTCCGCCATACCACCATGTTTGCCCGCCATATCTTCACAGACCAAGCGGGTAGGGTAACAAAGTTATCTTCCATGCACTTTTGCATGGCAATCTTCGCAAAGGGTTGTCAGACAACCCAGACATTCGAGCTCGTGCCCAACAATGGACACACCACCTATCTTATAGGTTTTATGGTGAACCTCCAAATTATAGGTCTTACCGCACATCTGGCACCGGTGCCCATCGCGAATACGAACCTTGCGCTTTACTTCTTCCCAATACGGGTTATTCCTCAGGATTTTCCGGTATTTGCTCGGTTTCCCCTTCTTGTGTGCCAGCCTTGTCATTGTCTTCCTCCTTTCTCCATGGACTTTCTTCAATGGGAGCCCTATGCCATTCATGGCGTTGGACGGAAACGACCTCCCCGCTATCTTCATCCAGAAAATCTTCTATCCAATGCTCCAGCCAGACATCCTCTCCATTTTCCTCCCAAACTTCAACCATATCTTCGCCTTTCCCGAACTTACGGACATTCTTGCGGGTATCTTTAACGTCGATATTAGGAAGCTCATATCCAAGCTCCTCAAATGCCTTTTGGTTCATCTCACCGGAATTAAACAAGTCATCATACTCATGCTTGGGTATCTCTTGCACTAGTGCCAGACGAAAAGCTTCATTCACCCAGGAATAATACAAGTAATAGCCCATAACCGGAATACGGAACGTATCAACCATTTTCAGCGGATAATCCCGAATGCCTTTCTTGGCTAAATTCACCAAATCTTTAAACTGGGTGTGCAGAGAAGAAATCTTAGCCTCAAACTCTTTCTTGGCAGCGCTGAACTCTGCCTTGAGAGCTTCAAGCCGGTTCTCCAATTCAGGCATCTGCTCTTCGGCAATCTCACCATAATTCGCCCGGATAGTGGATATTTCATAGTCATCCATAATCCGGTTGGCTATAACATCTTTTTCCTGGATGGTAACAAAATGCTCTGAAAGCTTTTTCTTCACGTCGTCCACGCACACGCAATCCGGGAAAATAACCTCGGGGAATTTCACGGTAGCCGGAAGCTTGAATTGGATAACTTCCGGTTCATAATCTTTTAAATCAATCATTGTTGTATAGGTTTTAAAGAATTCCCAAAGAAAGAACTAACCTCCTTCGGGAATTCTGCTTAATTTCGCGGATGTCAAACTTTAAAATTAAGCGTTATGGAAATTTTATTTAGAAAAGCACCGAATGATTCTTCTAATAATTTTATAACTATCAGGAGAATTAAATCGGCAAGTGGAGTAAAAACCTTTATCTCATTAGGCTCGTTTACAAATAAGCAATCAATTAGAAGTTATGAATTAAGCGATAATGAAATAAAAGATTTAGCAGACATATTTGATAAATTAATCAACTGTCCTGAGTTCCTTCTTTCGCAAGATTCCACGATTGAACTTTCTGGAGAAGCTGAATTGCTTGAATGATGGCTTTTGGGGTTTCTTGCGAGACTTCCAAGGCGATGTAATCTGAACTATTATCACAATCATCGCTTTGGATATCTAAAATCTTGCGACCATTTAATATAATCTCAATTCTTTTCATATTATTCAAAATCATCAATAGCCACCGGATGGAGTATTTTCTTGCTCCAATCAGGAAGCTGCATGTCAATAATGCCGCGTGCGCCTTCTTCCGCCTTGGCGTCGTAGCCGGGGAACCACTTCTTATCGAAGCAGTCCTTGACAATGGAAAGGGCATAGCGGTATTTGTACTTGCCATTTGCCAAATCATCGGGAGACCAGAACAAGACGGCAACATCATAAGGTTCGACCGTCTGCAACATTATCATTATCGTCACATTGAAATTCCTACCCGTGACACTGCTCATCACTTCCTGGTACATGCCTTCCGATAACTCGTACTTGAGTTTGGCACAATCATAGTAGAACTTGCCCAGGTCGTCGGCACGTGTGGTCTTAAACGAAATGACGGCATTCACGCCGATATTCTCCTCTATGTTGAAATAATCCGGCCTCACCCTTACATTCAGCCCTGTTTCTTCATCCACACCGTAAAAGGATACTTCCGAGTACGCGCCTTTGAGAAGCTGGGGGATTATACCACCGCCATACCAATAATAGTTTTTCTCAAGGGCTTTTATAATGAGGTACATTTCCTCACTTATAAAAGAGTAACCCAAATCAATGCACTCCTGCCGCCTTGCGTCCCGGTATGCCTTCAAGGCGTTGAAATTCCACTTGGATGAAGGCTTGTCGTCTTCCAACGGGGCGGCATACTCCTTTTCTTGGGAAAGGATGCCACAATAAAAGTCAATCATTGAAAGGACACCATCTTTAGACGCCTGGTTACAATCAGGTTCCATCCTGACCAAGGAAAACATTCGGGGTTCTAAAAAAGCCATGTGGGCAAATGTCCCCAATTGAAAACAGGGTCTCTGTTTTTCTTCAAAAACACGCTCCCAATCATAATAGAACGACCGGGGAGTCTTTAAAGCATTCTTCAAGTTAGAGGATGAAATATGCTTGCTTTGGAGATACATTTCCATAGGGTCCCGTTTTACAACCCCATTTCTACTTAAGGATTTCAAATCTATGTTCACAGGAGGATGATTGCAATTCAAGGCAATGAAATCCAGCACAGATTCTTTAAGGGGATAATCAGCCGGATTATAGGCGGAAGGGTTTAATTCCTCTCCTTCTGCCAGATTGTTCAAGTTCAAAGTATCCATTACCCAACAGCAGGCAAATTAATCCGCAACGGCTTTACCGACCAATTATCCGAAGAATAGCTGTTGGTTTTATTCTTGCGCTTGCCCATAAAGGTAATCTTAAGGGGTGTACCCCTTTTGACTAGCCCTTCATTTACATACTGTTCCAGGATACCAACCAATCGGCGGGAACCGTTTGTTACAGTCAACAAAGCTCCTTCCTCGTTTTGCTCGGCAAAGACAGCACAATCCAAATCTATAAGTTCACCCGTTCCTTGGGCACTCAAAACCTTTTGAGGCTTGATTTCAACAAAGAAGACACGCTTGGATTCACCCGGAATTTCAGGGGTCCAATAATTGCCACAAAGGTCAATTGGCAATTCCTGCGCATCTTTTAAAGAAGGCAGGTTGCCGCTCAAATCTACCGATTGAACTTCAAAAGGTGATTCATTTGATACTACTAATCCATTTTCTTTCATAATCGTAAAATTAAAGGGTTAATTAACTCTATCGCTTTTGCAGAAGGATATCAATATCAGACTGTTTATACAGTCTTTTACCTCCTACCTCTACCGGTATCAAATAACCGGTTTTAGCCCATCTCCACAACGTACTACGGTCTACATGTAATTGCACCTTAGCTTCGTCGGGGGTGACATAGGTTTCTTTGTTCTTGGCAAGAATAGTGCTTTCTAATTCTTCTTTAGCAGAATGAATTAGATGATCTGCAAATTGTAGTAAATCGGTTGCACTAACCGTTATTGATACATTTGCCCCACTATCAATAAATTCCTGTAAATTTACCTCCACAGCATCCTTTTTTAATAGTTTCTTACAACACATACAAATCCTTTCTTATCGCACAAAACGTCATAGTAAGAAAAAGGATTTAAATCCTTCTTTATTTTCCCTTCCCGTCTCGCGCTATCATTGATACGGTTCACGTACCCTTGCACCCGGATGGCTTTCCCTTTGCGGAAGTATATCTTACCGCCTATATCCATCGCTTCAATCTTCTTTCTATCTTCTGTCTTTACTTTCATACTTTTTGTTATTAATAGTTGGTGGCTTCGTAGGAGTCGAACCTACATACATAAAATATGCTCTATCGTACAACATAGACAACGGTCACCGATATACCGCGATAAACAGCCGAATAAAAAAAGGTGCACTATTCTCACGAACGGTACACCCAGAACACAAACACAAAATAAAACACGACAAAAACTACAATATCTAAGAATCCGCCCGGCTGGTTTCCCTTACTATCAGCGCTGAACATTGCAGGAGCCTTATGCCGGATTATAGGACGACCTTTTAGCGGAGACTTATTTATTCACCGAATATTTCGTCAAGTTCTTTTTCTAATCTCTTACTATTTCTAGTCATATAGAGACAAGTAGCAGAGAAAACAACAAGTGACAACCAAAATATTAAGTTGAGACTCATACATGTGATAGCCATTACAATAAACGACACACACCAGATAAATGATAATGGTAATACTTTCATAATAATTATGTCTTAGTTTGCTCCCCTGAGCCAATTCGATTGGCAACATCACGTTATTGTCAGGGGATTTTCTTAACTTTGAGGTGTCAAATCTAAAAATCAAGAAATATGGAATTAAATGAATTTGTTAAAGATGTCATAGTAAGTATCTATGAGGGCATTTCAGAAGCTAAGAAAGCAACAGGAAAGCCAGTGCTTCCATCAGGAAGCTTAGTATCGGAAGCAATCCCCTATGTTAAAAGTGGAATTGGACCAACTGTTCATGCAACAATGATTTCAAACTTAGAATTTGAAGTTTCTCTAACTGATGGAACCAAAGATGGAGTTAATGGAGGAATTGGTGTCCTGTTAGGCAGTCTTACACTAGGCGCAAAGGCAATAGTGAAACCCAACAAACATCTTTGTCTAAAATCAAGTTCAATATACCAATCGAACTTAAATAATCATCCATTTTTAGTTATCCAGTTGTAAATAAAGTCGGCGGTGTAAGCCATATCTTCACCGCCATGACTTACTTTTTCAGCTCTTAGTATACACCATTTGCGTAACCTCATATCGTTGCGCTTTCTGAAATACTGAACTATTCTTTTAATCATGGTTCTTTTCTTTATTGGTTGAATATAACTTCTCGCTCCACTCTCTTATAGTCCTATTCACATAATGGACTATACTATCATCCGGCAAGTCAGATACTAAGATATCCGGCATATCTTTGCCTGCTTTAGCATTAATAATTGAATAAAATAGAAATCTGTACGCTTGCCTATATTGGATAAGCTCGTCTTTCAATTTACAGATAGCATTTACATCCATATCGGTAAATCTGCTTTTTCGCCTATGTTTCATAATAATATACATTAGTTTGTGCCTGTACCCTAATCGAATAGTAGAACCATATTTCAGTTCAGCACAGGCTATATAATAAAGCAAATGCCATGATTTGCCGATTGAATTACCAATCTCACTGTTTATTTTTACAACGATACGGTTTGACCATTACCACAGCATTATATCGTTGTCAAGTTAAGCCTATTCACGTAGTCCGTTTTCAGCAGAGGATAACTTGCAACCTCTAGTTTACCACAATGTCAAAGAACTAATCAATAGTGCTTGCGTAGAATATTCTCTACGTCTACGCAAGCCGTCGTGGGTGATGTAATCGTGTAATTATGCGTACCTGCTTAATCCCTGAACTTCACAAAGGGCATCGTAATCCATGCCATCATCCTCATCAGCATCAGGTTCTAGGATTGCTTGGTAAGTTTCTATCTCTTCTTGAATCACCTCGATAATTTCTGCTTTACAGTCTACATTGAAAACCCTGCAAGCTGTCGCTTCATCCATGTTCTTAGCTCTATCCAGGTCTCTGTATAAGGTATCCAAGCCTTGCTCAATCTCGTAACGTGTCATAATTATGCGATTTTTAAAAGGTTAGCTTTTTTAAATGACCGCCAATTTTGACGTTCTGTATCATAATAGCATTGAACGGTATCATTCTTTGCTCTGTCAGACTTACCCGTTTCGGGTATCAGTTCACTTTTCAAGGTGCCGTAGCTTTCTCTAATGCTACCGTCTACTTTTTGAAAGTAAAATTTCACAATCTTACTTTTCATTTGAAACTTCAATTTCACGTTAGTCCAAGCAACTTTAAGGGCTTCACTCATGTTGAAACCGTTTCTCTTTACTAGCTGCCATGCTAAACTCATGACCTCTTTTATCTGACTTTTAAAGTTTGTGCTCATAATTGTGTATTTTAATACGTTTATTATTGTTTATAAGAACTAAAATTACTTTCTTTGCATTATCGTTGATAACGTTATCAACGTTTGACAATGCAAAGATACTAATTAATTCAGTATATCAAATGGGTAATACTGAAATATTTAGTGCATAAACATTATTTAACTAATGAAGCAGCTTATACCTTGATTATATAAGACTATGGATTTAAAAGACTTCGTGAAAGAAACATTGGTGCAAATAACCGAAGGTGTTAAAGAAGCGCAAGACGAATGCAAGAAATATGGCGGATTAGTAAACCCGATGCTTAGTGTAAGAGTATGTAATGATGAAAAATACCACCACGATGATAGCGACTATCCAGCTACGAGCGTAAATTTCAAAGTAGGACTAACAGAGTCCAACAACAAAGGAGATAAGACAGGAATAGGTGTGTTTCTTGGAAAGGTTTCATTGGGGAAAGAGGGAAGCAAAGAGCATGAAACACAATCTGTAACAAGTGTAGAGTTCTCTGTTACAGTTGTATTTCCATACATTAATAGGGATGGTAAGCACGTACCGCTTAGCTCCTTAGGTATTTTTAGGTGAGTATATCCGTCTCGCGAGAAGTTCTTGCACAGATAGTTATATACGTCTATTGTCTTGTCTAATGGATTTGCAAATCCTCCTTTTAGATACATACGATGAAGTCTAAGGAAGAGTTTTCTATTTCGCCAAACTCAGTATCTACAATATAGGTATTTGAGCATGATAATAAAGCAAAGCGACCAACTCCAAGTTGCGGTTTGAAGTTTAGTCGCCTATATAGTCCCTTATGGGAGCAATTAAACAATTTAGTCGGTATCATCCGTAACTTGATTCCGATGCAAGAATACTAAAAATATCAGTATATGGAAGACTTTATAGAAAAAAGAACAAAAAGAATAAAGAGTGCGGTTCTGTATCTTATTTCAAAAGAAATAATATCCGA
>JAUUNK010000208.1 GCA_030844565.1 Bacteroides ovatus | reverse complement strand
GGTCACGGGTTCGAGTCCCGTACGCACCGCAATAAACATTGAAAATCAATAGTTTGCAAAAACAACACCCAATTTTACACCCGTTAATGTAAAATTGGGTGTTTTTGTATTGTTTAGCATTTACACGTCTTAACTCCAATTTTAGTTGTTCAAATATTTGTTATTACTTACTTTAATAACTACACGTAGGGTAAAAATGCGGGACAAGAAAACATCCTCGTCCCGCTACTATAAAACGTATGTTTAATACTAAAAATCCTCACTATGTTCACATAAAGAGAACTGTAGTTTATATCCGACAAAAGTTCCATAAAAGTCAATAAAACAGTTAGCTTCCTTGCTATTAGAAATCCACTGTACTCCTATTCTATTATATTGGGAATTGTTTTCAGTTAGCTTATATTGGGGGTCACCATATAATCTGGTCAGACCTGCTTGAATAACATCCAGTTCACTTGCGTCAAATACTGTAGCATGTTCATTCGTAGCTTTAACCATTTTTATCACTTCTATAGCATGTACCTTTCCATTCAAACCGATAACTCTTACATAATTCATAGTTACATTAAAAATGCTATAATAATAAGCATCTGTCACTTTGTAAATAGAGTAACCATTTGAACTTTTCTCAAAACTCAATTTATTAGATATTTCAGATATTGGCATTCCGATAGTTATCCCTTTAAAGGAAGGTTTAGCTTCCAATTGTTGAATATTTTGAGAGTGCATAGTAAATATGCTCATTAAAAACGAAAGAAGTAAAAGTATATTTTTCATAACATTCTATTTATTTGGAGATAAACTCCCACCGTCTATATAACTCATTCCATTTATAGTAACCTACCATATTCCCATAAGTATCGTAAATCTCATATCGTTGGTATAAGTCATTCCACTTTTTCTTATATTTTACATTGCCATATGAGTCATATTCTTCATTTTGGTTATAAAGATTGTTTCTTTTCTCATAACCCTGCTGGTTTCCGTATTGATCTTTGATATCTTTTCTATTATATAAGCTATTATATTGTTCTGTTTTTAACAAATCTCCGTTTGCATTGTAATACTCTAAGCGGTCATATAATGAGTTATATTTGGCATATCCAATGAGATTGCCATAGGAATTGTAAAACTCTGTTCTATCATATAGCTCATTGTATTTTTGCGTATAATTCTGTCCCCATAATAGGGTAGAAATGCATAAAAGAACGATTGTAAATAATGTTTTCATAATTGTAATTTTTAATATATAAACCATGAATAAGATAATATCTCCTTTTTCTTTATCGCGAACAATGCACGATTTGCTTCAAGAAAGCCTTTTTTTAAAGCCTTTTTTAGAAATTTCTTTCCTTTTCTTTTTTGTCCAGACAAGTAGTATGATATTCCCAAATTGTAGTATAACTGGCTATTGTAATAGCCAGTACTTAAAGCAGCATTGGCATAACTCGTAAAATATCCAATTTGTTTCTTTTGTAGGTATTCATAAGCAGTCCGTGAATACTTGTCAAAATCTTCTCGAGCTCGCTTCTCTCTATACACTTCTGCCGCCGCTCTTAACATCATTTCTTCATGTGTCATCGGAACATAAGTGTTAGTAAATGTTGCGTTAGCGGGAGTGTCATAACGGTTTTGTGCATTAGCAAATATTGAAACCGTAAGAAATACAAAACATAGTAACTTTTTAGTCATGTACTACAATATTTTTATTCTTCCCAGCTCCATGAAGAAGTTTATAAAAACACGAAGCGTGGAACTGCAATGCCACGTCTTAGATGAAGGTCGTAGGAAAAATACCTTGAGTACAGATATGGATATAGCAGCCCACGCTATAGCGTGAGAACCACTATGCTATCCCTTGTACTCTTTGAAAATTTCCTACGTTTTCATCTACAAGATAAGCATAACGCTTCTTTCTTTACTAATATGTCTGGAGAGAGTGTGTGCTCAATCCGATGCAAAAGTATGAAAAATAATCAAATAAACTCTGTAAAAGCCATTCTTATTTTCTCATTTCTTGTGTTTTATAACCTTAATCCCCTCTTCGGTCTGTTTTCTTCTTTTTGGGTGTGGCTTACACCCAGCTTTTCTTTGAGCTCTTTGAATTTCATCCTGAACCATTCAAGTATCGGCATACCGTCAATACACAGCTGGAATTTACCTTTCTCTTGTGGGTTTCTCTCTACGGTAGCCGTTGAGTGCTCCGTCCTGAACTTCTCCTTGTGTTCTTTCGAATAGAGCCTGCCTTTGAACCCTACGGGCTGCAGGCTGACGATTCGCCTTGTCAGTTCCTCGGTAAACCCCACTTCCCGGCATTGTTCGGCTATGGGCAGCAGTTCCGTTACGATAGGGAAATAGGTGTCTATCTGTTTCAGCCTATTGTCGTACCCTGCAATTTTCTGTTGGTAACTCCGGTCTATTCTGATTATCTCGCTGTTGTGGCGGTTCTCCATGTTCTTCTGCTCCCTCTGTTTGGCTTGCACCTGCTTTTGCAGATTCACAACGTCCTGCTTCAAGCCCTCATTCTCCGCTTCCAGCCTCCTGACCTTGCTGCCGCCCAAAAGAGAACTTACCCCGTCCGCTATGGCTGTGGTGGCGTTCACCGCCGCCCCCTTCATCTTCTGCACGTTGATTTCTCCCTTGACCTTTTTCAGTTTCTTCTGTGCTTCCTCTTCCAGCCCCAGCAGGGTTTCTATGTTCTCCTGCAGGCTGTCCTGTTGCTCTACCAGTTCCTTGTAATATTGCATGGTGGAGATGTGTTTTGCCAGTGAACCGTCTATTCCTCTTTGCAAGCCGTATTTGCTCATGGCTTGTGCGTAGGTGTCCTGATAGTGTTTAAGCTTGTGCCTTGCCATGACATCATCGGCACACAGCCGTACATCCTGCGTGTTCTTCTTGCGGTATTTCTTTTTCCCGTTCTGTTCTTCTTTTTTGGCTTTCCTGCGCTCCCCGGTCACTATCGGTACGATAGTGGCGTGTATGTGCGGGGTCTTTTCGTCCATGTGCAGAACTGCCGACACGAGGTTCCGCTCCCCGTATGTTTCCCGGAGCCATTGCAGGCTGTCGTTGCACCATCCGTCAAGCTGTCCGTCCTCTTCCATTTGCTTCATGTCCTTGTTGCTTCCGGTGAGCAGTACCCGGATTGCCTTCACCTGGTTGGTACCCACCTTGCGCCTGATACCTGCTGTCTCTATCCGGTGCGCTATTGCCTGTGTGCGGTTCCTCACTCCTTCGGGGAATTGCACCAATTCCCTGTTCAGGTGCGTGCGCGTTCTGTCCGCGTTCTTGGGGTGGACGGTGCGCTCTATGTG
This sequence comes from Bacteroides ovatus, assembly GCA_030844565.1. Taxonomy (GTDB): domain Bacteria; phylum Bacteroidota; class Bacteroidia; order Bacteroidales; family Bacteroidaceae; genus Bacteroides; species Bacteroides ovatus_A. Next base: position 5,744 of record JAUUNK010000208.1, on the reverse strand, counting down.
TGCGGACATCCTGCTGTCCGTACCCTTTGCTTTCTCCAAATGCAAAACTGCATATCCCATAACTGTAATATATTTTTCGGTTAATACTTCCCCTGCCTTGTTCCCATGCCGCATGGCTCCGGGGTTTCAAAAGGGGCGGCGTCCCTTTTGCTCATTGGGGCTTTTTTAGCAATGCGTGCATTGCGTGAAGAAAAAGCCCTAATGAGCTATGGCTTTTTTAAAGCCATCTGCCGGCTGTGCGGTTACATCCTGAAACCTCTGCCTTTCCTCTCCGGCTGCCTTGCCTGCCGTTGTTCTCTTTCCGGTTCCGGTTTCTCCTGCCGCCGTTCCGCTTGTCCTGACCGTTTACCACAAAGGAAGTCGTTCAGGTCGTTGTAGTCTCCGTATATGTGTGATGCGTCCCGGACACGCATTCCGTATTTCTCCCGCAGTTCCTGAACGGCTTCCATTCCCGCCTTGTCGTTGTCAAGAAAGCAATGGATGCGTCCGTAACCGCCCAAAGGTCGGATTGCTTTGGATAGGTTGGAAGTCGAGTTCAGCACGATGTAGTCCTGCCCGTCAAGGTCGGGACGGTCGGGACACCTTTCCAGCCGCAGGGTGAGGAAGGAGAGGTAGTCCATGAAACCCTCGAAGAGGCAGCAGGTCTCCCTTGTCTGTTCCTGCCGTATGTGGGTGATGTCCTTCGGTGCGATGCACCCTTTGAAAAACTTGTTGCGTATCTCGTAGCCTCCCGAACGGTTGGGGAAGCCGATGGCAAAGTATGGTTTGCCGTCGGTCAGATAGCGCACTTCCCTGCATTCTCTTTTCGCCAGCTCCGTATTTATCCCTCTCTGCCGCAGATAGGAATACAAGGCGGGGGAAGAGAGCGGCACCACCTCCAACTGTTGGAAGCTCGGTTTTGAGAGTGCCTGCTTGCCAAAAGAAAAGGAGACCGGATGCACGCCGGGCGCCTGCTCCGCTATCCGTTCCAAAAGGTAGGGCAGGCTGTCGGATGCGTAGAGTTCCTGCGCCAGTGCGATGATGTTCCCGCCCCTGCCTGCGCTAAAATCGTACCATAGATTGCGTTCCGTGTTGACCTTGAAGGACGGTTCCCGTTCATTCCTGAATGGTGACTTGTACCATAGGCTGTCGCCCTGTTTCCTTACCGGGTCGTAGCCGAGACTGTGCAGATATTCCTCTATGCGTATCTGTTTCGCTTCATTCGTATTCATGTAGGTTTCTGTTTAAGTGGATATTGTTTTTTTCTTTTCGCCCGTACCTTTCCGTATATTACGGGCTGTATCCACTTTACTTTACTTCCGTATATATATGGTACGGGAATAAAGTAAAGTGCTTTTATCAGCAACCGGAACACTTCACTTTACTCTGACATATATATATACCCTGACTAAAGTAAAGTGGTTTCCGGTCTGTGCCGCTAATAGTGGAAGTCGGGGTTGAAAGTGTATTTCCTGCCGTTCTCCTGCACTATCATCCGCTTGCTTTTGAGTACGGTGATGAGTTTTACCACTTTGTTGCCGCCGAGTGTGGCACCGACAGAGGCGTATGCCTCCTGCAAGGCTTCCGCAAGTTCCTGATAGCCGTATTCATCTTTCAGGGTGAACGCCGCTTCCAGTGCGATGCGGTGCTGCCGCTCGGTGATGTCCTTGTACGGGTCGAACTTCTCCCTATTTCCTTTTGTCTCATCCTTGTCCTTGAACTGGTAGTCCTCCAGCAGTTCGGGCAATGCTTCCTCATTGATGCGGAATGCGAACGGTTCGAAGTCCACCGCCCTGATATATGCGGTTTTGACCGTACTAATGTCGGGATTCTTGCTGTCCTTCTCCACTTGCAGCACCGTTTCCGCCTTGTTGCTTAGCTCGGTTCCGATGTGCCCCCTTGCGTTCTCGTCCCCCTTGTTCTGGTGCAGTATGGTATGGATGTGGATGTTCCTTTCCCCCGTCCATGTCATCAGCAGGGAGATTACCTTCGTGGATTCGCCGGGGCTGTTGATGTCGTACACCATGTCCCGTATTCCGTCGATGATTACCAGCCCGACGTTTTCAGTCCGGTAGATTGCCTCCTTCACGATTGCTATGCGCTCTTCGGGCGTGTATTTCCGCAGGACGAGGAACTCGAGGTTCTCATGGTTGCTGCCTGTTGGCAGTCCCGCCATGCGCAGGCTGCGCCTTGCCACTTTCGCACAGTGGTAGGAGCTCTGTTCGGTGTCCACATAGAGTATTTTCCGCTTGTTTTCGGGCAGTTCCGCCGTATAGTTCAGTACCGTCCCGTTTTTCAGCGCAGCCGCCACGATTGCGGAGACGTTGAATGTTTTCTTGCTTTTGGCTTTTCCGATTGACGCGCTGAAGTTTCCCAGCGTGCCGATGACGGAGCCCTGCACTTTCAGGATTTCAGGTGCCTGCTCATAGTCTTCCGAAAGGTCAAGCCGCGAGGCATGCCATAGGATTATCGCCTCTTCGGGCGTGATGTTTCTTTCCTTGTTTTCCATATGGCACCTCCCTATCTGCGTCCCCCGCTTTTACGTCCTGCCAGTTCCAGTGCCATGTCCGCATCGACGATGATTTTGCGCCCTATCTGCGTAATGGATCTGTCTATCCTCCCACTTTTCTTAATGCGGTTTGCAGTGGGTATGCTGCACCCGAACAGACGGGCTATGCCGCCTATCCCGTACACGTATTTCTTGTCCTTGTCGGCTGCTGGCTGGGCTGGCTTCGTTTCGCTTCCCTGCAAGGCATGGCGGTTCAGGAATATGAACTCTTCGCCCGTCATCTGCCATACGGGCTTTGATAAAAGGTCTCTAATTTCCATGTCAGAATGAAATTAACGTTTGTACTGTAAGCCCTGCGCATGGGCTTTTTACCTCGTTCGAACAGTGCAAAGTTAGTTCCGGGTATGGGTGGTAAGGATGTGGATAGCGTGATTGGGGTATCACGCTATCTCATTAAGTATCAGTAAGTAATAAAAGGTGGTAGAAATTATTTTGAGTGGTAAAAGTGGTCGTGTCGTGGAATGTCGGGACATATCACCGGCTATCGGAATATTAACCGCATTTCCTTGGCAAATTCCTGATTGCTGTCACTGGCTAAATCTGTACGGGGAACGGGTGCCTTGTATTTGGATTTGTAATATTTTATGTCTATATCCAGCAATCTCATGATTTCATCCTTCCACTTCTCTCTGTCCTGATTGGAGAGGGTCTCACCCATGAGGAATATCAGGTAGCATACACGCGCCTTTTCTCCCGGTCTTATTTTCAGCCTGTTCCTGCATGGCTGCAAGTTTATTCCGGCGTAGAAATCGGCTTCGGGAACGGCTTCAAACTGTTTGTCGTTGCATTTCTCATAAATGGCTGACAGCAGTCGCATGGGGAAATAGGCGGGTGGGCTTGCCGGGGTGGTAGCGGATGAGGGAATTTCCTTTTCTTCCTCTTCCTTTTTCTTTTGGTCGGTCAGGTATTTATCAAGGATTGTCAATAGCGAGCCTCCCAGCCTGCAAATGTCCCCGCAACGGTTTTGCAGGCATTGCAGGGCTTCCCGCCTTGCCTGCTCCTTCTGCCTGTACAGTTCATCCAGTTTGGCTTTCTCCTTGTCGTATTCCCGTTTGCACCGGTCGTACCTTCTTTCCAGCAGTTCCTCTTCCTGACGGTCGTGTTCCCTGAAACCTACTGCTTCCAAAGAGCCGTTAGCTGCCATGAGTTCCCGGTAATATCCGTTTGTGACTTTCATCTGTCTGTCGATGCTCCAGTCGAAGCGCTCTTCATGCTGTCGGCAGACATATCCGGTATCGAGACGGTCAAAAAACTCCTTGTAGGCGCTGTAAGTCGAGATGTTGCTCTCAATCTCCCGTTTCAGACTGTTCAGCAATATGGAGAAGTGCGCGGCGTCCGCTTCAAGCATGAGGCTGATAAGTGCGGTTTCAAAGGTCTGCGTGTCCCCGTACTCTCTATAAAAATCAGAAATGAACTGTTGCTTCTCAAAAGAGAAACTGCCGCCGGACATTATTTCGGTGTATATCTTGTTGAGTTTCCCGTAGCGGGGTATCATTGATGTTATTCTTTCGTCCATAGTGTGATAGTTACAGTTGGTTGAATTTGTTCATCGCATTAGCCTTGATGTCATCGGCTATGTCTATGTACGGTTTCATCGCCTTGTAGTCGCTGTGTCCCGTCCATTTCATCACCACTTGTGCGGGAATGCCCAATGCCAAAGCGTTACAGATGAATGTCCGTCTTCCGGCATGGGTACCCAACAGCGCGTATTTGGGTGTGACGGTGTCTATACGTTCGTTTCCCTTGTAGTAAGTTTCCCTTACCGGGTCGTTGATTTCCGCAAGCTCCCCCAGTTCTTTCAAATAATCGTTCATCTTCTGATTGCTGATGACCGGAAGTGCCTTATGGTCTTCAAAGTATACGTTCTTGTATTTTTCCAGTATCGCCTTGCTGTGGTTGTTTAACTCTATGATAAGGCTGTCCGCTGTTTTGACGGTGGTCACTTCTATGTGGTCGGGCTTGATGTCACTCCGTTTGAGGTTGTACACGTCCGAATAGCGCAGCCCGCTGAAACAGCAGAACAGAAAGACGTCCCTTACCCGTTCGAGATATTGCTTGGTCGGGGGTATTTTGTAGTCTTTCAGCTTGTTCAGTTCTTCCCATGTGAGAAATATCACCTTCTTTTGGACGCTTTTCAGCTTCGGGTTGAAGCTCTCGTAGGCGTTGTTCATGCAGTACCCTTTCTTGGTGCACCACCGTAGGAACCATTTCAGGTAGGCTATCTGCTTCATGGTGGACGTGTTGCGCAAGCCTTCCACGTCCTTGAGGAAATTCACATAGCTTGTCAGCTTGGGTTCGTCCAGTGTCTCGAAGGTCAGTTCCTTGTCGAACTTCTCAAGGTGTTTCCTCACTGCGGCGAACTTCTCATAAGTGGCGTCAGACCAGCCGTTCTGTGTCCCGCATTCCTTGATGAACTCCCCAAATACCTCCATAGGGGCGAACGTCAGGGGTTTCTGCTGTTCTTCCTCCCTCTTTTCGCTGTGCAGGCTGTTGAAAGCCTCCTTTACTTGTGCGGTGGTAGGCATGGTTCCCTGAACCTCGAACTCCTTGAAGATGTTCTGTATTTCCGTATAGTAGCGCAGCAGGTCGGTATTGATTTCGGATGCGCTCTGTTTCAGCTTGTTGGTGCAGCCCGGCTTTACACGTTGTTTGTCTGTGTCCCATTTGGCTGCGTCGATGCGGTAGCCCGTTGTAAACTCGATGCGCTGGCTGGCAAATATCACACGCATACGGATAGGCACATTCTCCACGATTGGTACGCCGTTCTTCTTCCGGCTTTCCAAAGAAAAGATGATGTTTCTCTTGATATTCATATTCGGGTGTAATTAAATTAGCACCCAAATATACACCCAATTATTGAGATAGCAAAAGATTTTAGGTGATATTTTACGATATATACCAATCATAATAAGCTGTTTACTAGTAGATAGTTGCAAGTTTATGATATTTTGTAAAATTATAGGTTAAAGTACCGTACGCACCGCGAAAGCAAATAGTAAATTAAAGCAAAGCTCTGAAATTCAAGAAATTCAGAGCTTTTTTCTTTTTCTTCAGTTCATTTAAAACAGAGTTTAAGTAGGCGATAGATGTGCCCATTCAAACTCTACAATGATTTTTTAACCAATCATTTTATTCAAATGTAACATTACATCTTCAATTAAAGGTACCTAGACTAAGCATCTGTTTATAATTGAAC